>DASTLN010000257.1:0-3329 GCA_035714925.1 Dehalococcoidia bacterium
TTACGGCCTCCCTGCTTGCCCAACTAGGTACTTCCGATGAAGGAAGGCTTCCGACCATCTACCTGCAGCAAGGGCTAGCGATCTTTGCCATTCCAATCTGGCCTATCACATATATGTACGCCATTTTCAAGCAGCGGCTAGGCACCGTCGAGTTCCGTGCCAATCGACTGCTGACCGGATACGCGTTCTTCCTCGTCTACATAACCCTGTTCATTGCCCTCTTTTTGATCAGCGCCAGAATCCTCCCCTTCGAGCAGAGTCCAATCGCCTCTAGCTTGCTAGTGTCGATTCTGTTCGTGACGATTGCCACCGCGTCGCGGCGTCACTTCGAAGCCCTGGTCGCTCGAGTGATTCACCGGATTCATTACTCGCAGGAGGAGATCCTCGGTCTCTTTGCCGAACGCTTGCCGACTGCTTTCGATCACCATCGGCTGGTGCGGATCATTCAGGAGGAGATCTTGCCGACGCTGCTGGTTCGGCAGTCGGCGCTCTATCTGTTCGAGGAAGACCGGCTCCAGGCGCTCTACGAACAAGGCCTGCAGGATGACGAGAAGCTGTCCAGCAGCGACGCGTTGGCTCCGCTGCTCGCCCGCTCCGGTGAATACGTCGATACGCTGGAGCGCCATGAGCAGGCGCCGTGGGTGCGGCTCGCGGTGCCGGTCGCCCTGCAGAACAAGACCATCGGCGTGTGGCTGTTCGGCAAGCGCGATCCGGACGACTTCTATCCGGTCAGCGACATCATCCTGCTGTCCAAGCTGGCCAACCAGATCGCCCCGGTGGTCGAGAACGCCAATCTGTTCGAGCAGGCCCAACAAGAAATCGCGCACCGCCGCAAAGCCGAGGAGGAGATTCGGCAGAGCAACGAACGCTTCAAGAATCTGTTCGAGGCGACCCTCGAGGGCATCGCCGTGGTTCGCGACGGCACGATCTTGGAGGTCAATCGCGCGCTCTGCGACATGCTCGGCTACAGCGCCGCTCAACTGATCGGGCGTCCACTCTCCGAGTTCGTGGTCGAGGGTTTGGAGCCGGCCCACCATCAGCCGATCGGCGCCGACGCCCTGCTGCCAGCGGAGGGGGTCGCGGTGAACCAGGACGGCAAGCGCTTCGACATCGAGCTCGCGATCAAAGGCTACCTCTACCAGGGCGAGCAGGTGAACGTAGTCGCGATTCGCGACATCACGCAACGCAAGCGCGATCAAACCGAGAAGGAGAAACTCCAACGGCAGCTGCTTCAGGCCCAGAAGATGGAGGCCATCGGACGACTCACGGCCGGCTTGGCCCACGATTTCAATAATCTTCTCACCGGCATCCTGGGCTACAGCAATTTGATCCTCGATCGCAATCCATCCGACAAGCGGCTCTACAACGACTTGCTGGAGGTCAAAAAGGCCGGCGAAAAGGCCGCGGCCCTGACCAAGCAGATGTTGGCATTCAGCCGCCAGCAGCTCATGTCGCCCAAGGTCCTCAACCTCAATACGGTGCTCGCCGGTCTGAAGAACCTGCTGGCGCGAACCTTGGGTGAGGATGTCGAGCTGTCGGTTCATTTTGATCCGGTGCTGGCGCCGGTCAAGATCGATCCGGTCCAAATCGAACAGGTGATCCTCAATCTGGCGGTCAACTCCCGCGATGCCATGCCCGGCGGCGGCAAGCTTAGGATCGAGACCTCCACCGTCGTGATCGAAGCCCCGGTCGCCAAGTACCCGTCTCTGCCTCCTGGAAAATACGTGCTGCTTGCGATCAGCGACACCGGGGTCGGCATCAGCTCTGAGGTCAAGGCCCACATGTTCGAGCCCTTCTTCACCACCAAGGAAATCGGGCGCGGCACCGGGCTTGGACTGTCCACCGTCTACGGGATCGTCAAACAGAGCTCCGGCTACGTCTACGCCGACAGCGAGCTGGGTCAGGGAACCACTTTCAATATTTATCTGCCGCCGGCGGCCGAGATCGAAAAGATCGAAGAAGTGGAAGAAGAACAGCCGCTGGTGACCGCCCTGCGGGCCAACGGGACTGAAACGATCTTGTTGGTCGAGGACGAAGATGTGGTCCGGGTGCTGACTACGACGCTGCTGCGCGACAACGGCTATCGCGTGCTCGATGCCGCCAACGCCAACGAGGCGCTGAGGATTTGCAAAAACTTCAAGGAGCCGATCGATCTGCTGCTGACCGACGTCACCATGCCAGGCATGAGCGGCCCGCAGCTCGCCCACCAGCTTTGCAGCGTGCGTCCCAAGCTGAAGGTGGTTTACATGTCGGGCTACAGCAACGAAACCGCCTTCGGCGACGAGGTCCTGCGCTCCAAGGCGGTCCTGCTGCAAAAACCGTTTCCGCCGGATGTCCTGTCGCGCAAGCTTCGAGAGATTCTCGACGCGCGTTAGGGCGGGGACAAGCCCCGCCCCTACATCGCCAGAAGCCGGGCGGGGGCAAGCCCCGCCCCTACATCTGCCGGGCGGGAAAAACGCCACCCGCACAACATCAGAAGCCGGGCGGGGACGAGCCCCGCCCCTACGTGAGCAGGTGGACTTCGCCGGCCTGGAGATGGACCAGCCTTTGATCGTCGGTGGCCACGATCAGCATTCCTTGGCGATCCAGGCCCCGCGTAATCCCAGAAAACACTCGCCCGTTCGTGTCGACCCGAACCCGCGCGCCGCGCACCATCGGACTCAGACTGCGAAATCGCCGCAGCACCGGCGCCGGCCCTTTGGCTTCCCACTGGCTATAGCGGTGCGCGAAGCGCTTCAAGACCGCGGCCGCGATCTCGGCTCGATCGTACTCGGATCCGGTCGCCTGCCTTAGGGAGATGGCGCGGCGCCTGAGCGCGTCGGGAAAATCGCCGCTGCCATGATTCAGGTTCAATCCAATTCCGACCACCACCACCGCAGCCCCGCCCCCGCTCAGCTCCAGCTCGGCGAGAATGCCAGCGAGCTTACGACGCAGAAAGATCAGGTCGTTCGGCCACTTGAGCTCGACGCGCAGCCGCGCCGCCCGGGCCAGCGCCTCCGCGCACGCCACCGCCGTCACCAGCGAGAGCAGCGGCAGCTCGGCGGCGGGCCGCTTCGGACGCAGCACGATGCTCAGGTAAAGACCGAGCGCCGGGGCCGAATCCCACGACCCGCCGAGCCGGCCGCGGCCGCGGGTCTGCTCCCGCGCGATCACCACCGTGCCGTGCGCCGCACCATCGCGCGCCAAGGCGCGGGCCTGGTCCTGAGTCGAGGTCAGCCGCTGATAGGCGCAGATTCGAAACCGAGACCGCGGGCCGAGTTGCTCCGTGATGCGCTGTTGGATCTCGACCTCAGGAACCGGCCGATTCACTCAAGGTCTCCAACAAACGG
>DASTLN010000258.1:0-2209 GCA_035714925.1 Dehalococcoidia bacterium
GAGTCGGGTTGCAGCATCGACCGCATCACCAACCACGGCATCGCTTTCGGGTGCTACTTCCGCGACCCGGAGGACAACCGGATCGAGGTGTACTGGTCGACGGGGAAAGACTACCCGCAGCCGCACGGCGACGCGATCGACATCACGCTGCCGGAGCCGGAGCTGATCGAGATCCTGGAGAACATGCCGCCGAAGGAAGCGAACAAGCCACACATGTACGGTGAGGACGTGGGCAAGCGGCTGTTGGCGCCGCAAGAGGCAGCGGTGCAGTAGGCCGGAGGCGGCTGGTAGCAATCAGGCGGCTCGTCTTCGGACGGGCCGTCTCTATTTGACGGCTACGGCGGGGTTCTCCGGGTCTTCTGCCCATTTCGCGGGGTTGTCCAAGATGTACTGGCGGATGCGATTCAGCTCGTCTTCGTCTCGAATGATGCGTTCGTAGTAGTTGCGCTGCCAGATGGGAATGCCGGGCGAGTTGCGCGTCTCGTTGATTCGACGTGTGGCGGCGGACTTGAATCCGGCTACGAGCGAACCGAGGGAACGTGGTTGTCGTGACGGGGCGTCGCGTATTGAAGGGCCGCGTAGGGGCGCACGGCCGTGCGCCCCTACGTCACGTATAAGAATCACCGCGTGCAGGTGGTTAGGCATGACCATGAATGCGTCGAGGTGAATTTCGGCCCGTAGTTCCTCGCTGCGCCGCCATTCTCGTGCAGCGATTTCACCCAGGCCGCCAAGAATCATCTCACCGTCGACGACCTCGCCGAAGATGGACTCGCGTTGCCATGTGGTCAAGGTCACGAAGTACGCACCCGCCGACGCGTAGTCGTAGCCGGGGAGGCGGATGCTGCGCCGGCGGTGGACGTCGATGTCGAATGGCATGCTGAGCTTACTTCGCGGCGACCTTTGCCTTTGGGGATCGCTTCGTCTTGGCTGCGGCAGGCGTCTTCGGCCTTTTCGCGGCGTTGGGGTTGGAGGCGATGATGATGTTGCGGCGGGCGAAGGCTTCGCGGAGGTGGTGGGCGGTGAGGCTGGTGGGATGCGCGGCGACCTGCTCCGGCGTGCCTTCGACGACGATCTCGCCGCCGCGGTGACCGCCCTGGGGACCGAGGTCGATGATGTGGTCGGCGTTGAGCACGACGTCGAGGTGGTGCTCGATGACGATGACGGTATTGCCGCCGTCGGCGAGGCGCTGCAGGACGTTGAGCAGGTTCTTGACGTCATCGAAGCTGAGGCCGGTCGTGGGCTCATCGAGAATGTAGAGGGTGCGGCCGGTGGAGCGGCGCGAGAGCTCCGTGGAGAGCTTGACACGCTGCGCCTCGCCGCCTGAGACGGTGGTGGCGGGCTGGCCGAGCTTGATGTAGCCGAGTCCGACGTCTGCCAACGTTTGCAGCTTGGTGCGAACCTTGGGGAACGCCGTGAAGAACTCCAACGCCTCGTCAACGGTCATGTCGAGGACCTCAGCGATGTTCTTGCTGCGGAAGAGGATCTCCAGCGCCTCGCGGTTGTAGCGCTGGCCCTTGCAGACCTCGCAGGGCACGGTGACGTCGGGCAGGAACTGCATCTCGATCTCGATGTAGCCCTCGCCCTGGCAGGCCTCGCAGCGGCCTCCCTTGACGTTGAAGCTGAAACGCCCCGGCTGGTAGCCACGCAGTCGAGCCTCCGGCACCGAGGCGAAGAGCTCGCGAATCGGTGTGAAGAGGCCGGTGTAGGTGGCGGGGTTGGAGCGCGGGGTGCGGCCGATCGGCGACTGGTCGACGTTGATGACCTTGTCGAGCTGCTCCAGCCCCAGCAACGCATCGTGCTGGCCGGGACGGTCGCGAGCCTGGTAGAGGGTCTGGGCGGCACGCTTGTAGAGGATGTCCGAGATCAGGGTGCTCTTGCCGGAGCCGGAGACGCCGGTGATGCAGATGAACTTGCCGAGCGGAAAGGTGACGTCGAGCTTCTTGAGGTTGTTCTCACGGGCGCCTTTGACCGTGAGGTACTCACCGGAGCCGGTGCGGCGGCCGGGCGGCATCGGGATGCGCTTCGTGCCGGAGAGGTAGGCGCCGGTGATCGATTTCTTGTCGCGCATGACCTGGGCGGGCGTGCCGGTCGAGACGACCTCGCCGCCATGGGCGCCGGCGCCGGGACCCATGTCGATGAGGTAGTCGGCGGCGCGCATCATCGATTCGTCGTGCTCGACGATGATGACCGTGTTGCCGAGGTCGCGCAG
>DASTLN010000259.1:0-3957 GCA_035714925.1 Dehalococcoidia bacterium
CGACGCCGCCTTTGTAGTCGCCTGGGAGGCTCAGTCCCAGATCGCCACCGTCGTTCTTCTGTCGCTCATCGCCTTCGTCTCCATCTGGGCCGCGCTGTTCACCATGCTCGCCTGGTCGATGATCGCCCATGTCGTCTACCACCACGCCCGCGAGCACGGCCTGCCTGACCTCATCACCGTACAGGTGCCGAAGCGCGGCTGCGGATCGTCTACTTTCGTGCGCCACGCCGCCGGTTCCGCCGTCCGTGTCTGGTTCGTCGGCTTGCACAACCTCGTCTTTGCTCGCTTCGCCTGCAGCGTCCTGCGAGGCGGTGATGGCTTTGCCGGCAGCGCCCGCCGCATCGGCATCTTGAGCTTCGGCATGACCCTGTTCGGCGTGACGACCACGGAGCACCTGCTACGGCGCGCCGGCTTCCGTGGTTCCCCACTCCTTTACCGCGGCATGATCGGACCCTTCCTCAACGTCCCCTACCGCATTTTCCTCAGCGCGGCCGTCGTGCACGCTGCCATGAGCGTCATGGATACGCTCTGCAATATCGGAAGCTGCCTGGCCTGACGGTGAGGGGCGGCCACCTCGACCGGCTCCGCTCCTCATCCACCGAAGCCCGTCTTTATCCTCCCTTAACCTCCCGTTGTCGCAGCGTTAACCCCGACTTTTCAGCGTCTTTACGCTCGTTGACGTTTCTTTAACCGCGCCCTCCTAACGTCCAGTCAGGTTTCATCACGGGGCTACCGGCATCCAGCCCCACAACAATCTGCTGGAGGTAGGCGTTGAAAGAACAAGGCGAAGAGACAACTAGCAACCGCTCCGAGAATCGGCCGTTCGCGTCGATTCTCAAGGCCAATGTCAGCCGGCGACGCGTGCTACAGGGCGGCATCGGCCTCGCTGCAACCGCGTTCCTCGGTGCTCCGCTGGGCCGTGAGACGGGCATCGGCCTCGGCGGCAGCGTGGCGAAAGCCGCCTCGACTGGATTCTCCTCCGTACCGCCGTCCTACGACGACGAAGTCCACGTCCCGGAGGGCTACACCGCCGAGGTGTTCTACGCCTGGGGCGACCCGATCTCCGATGGACCGGAGTGGAAGCCAGACGCGAGCAACACGCCATTCGAACAGTCGAAACAAGCCGGCATGCATGCAGATGGCATGCACTACTTCGAAATAGCCGAGGATTGGGGCGTCCTCGCCATCAACCACGAGTACACGGACGATGGCATCTTGCACCCGGACGGGATGGACCCATGGACGGCGGAGAAGGTCGAGAAGTCTCAGAACGCGCACGGCGTTTCCGTTATTGAGGTCAAGAAGATCGGCGGCCGGTGGACCATCGTGCGCCCCTCCAACTTCGCCTTCCGCGTAACAGGGAACACCCCAATCCGCATCTCCGGCCCGGCGGCCGGCTCCGACCTGATGAAGACAGCGGCCGACCCGTCAGGAACGACCGCACTCGGCACGATCAATAACTGCGCGCACGGCTACACGCCCTGGCGCACCTACCTCACCTGCGAGGAAAACTGGAACGGCTACTTCTCCCACGATGGTGAGATCTCTGATCTCGAGGACCGCTACGGGCTCTCCCCAGGTGGCTTCGGCTACCGCTGGCACGAGTTCGATGAGCGGTTTAGCGTCGCAGCTCACCCTAACGAGCCCAATCGCTTCGGCTGGGTGGTCGAGATCGACCCGCTGAAGCCGTACGCCATGCCCGTCAAGCGCACGGCGCTCGGCCGGCTCAAGCACGAGGGCGCCTGGACCACGGTTGCTGACAACGGCAAAGTCGTCGTCTACATGGGCGACGACGAACGCTTCGAGTACATCTACAAGTTCGTCACCAGCGGCACCTACGATCCTGAGGACGCGGTCGCCAACCGCAACCTCCTGGACAGCGGCACGCTCTACGTGGCGCGCTTCAATGAGGACGGCAGCGGCAACTGGCTCCCGCTGGTGCTTGGCCAGAGCGGCATCGGACCGGCGACCGGATTCAACAGCCAGGCAGCCGTCGTGACCTACGCCCGCGCCGCGGCGGACGTGGCCGGTGCGACGCCGATGGACCGCCCGGAGTGGGTCGCAGTTCACCCGGCCACGCAGGAGGTGTATTGCACCCTGACCAACAACACGCGGCGCGCGGATGACGACGTCGACGCCGCCAACCCGCGGACCGACAACAGCTTTGGCCACATCATCCGCTGGCGCGAGTCCGGCGGCGACAGTACCGCAACGAGCTTCCAGTGGGACGTCTTCGTCCTCGCCGGCGACCCGGCGCTGGGTGACCCCAACAAAACGGGTAACGTCAACGGCGACCTCTTCGGCAGCCCCGACGGTCTCTGGTTCGATCAGAACGGCTTGCTCTGGATCCAGACGGACATTTCGAGCACTTCCGTTGGCACTGGCGACTACGTCAACCTCGGCAATAACCAGATGCTCGCGGCCGATGTCGATACTGGCGAAATCAGGCGGTTCCTGACCGGCGTGCCGGGCTGCGAGGTAACGGGCGTTGTCCTGTCTCCTGACGGCACAGCGATGTGGGTCAACATACAGCACCCCGGCGAGGGGCCGGAGAACCTCGATCCGGCGAACCCGACCGAGTTCAGCAGCTTCCCCAACGAGAGCCCAAGGCCTCGCTCTGCGACTCTCCTCGTCACGAAAGACGACGGCGGCGTCATCGGCGCCTAGTCATCCACATACCGCCGCCCGTGTCGAGCGGCGGCCGGTGGGCCGCCGCTCCACCTTATGCCGATCGCGGGGCGAAGAAGATCACGGACACGCCTACCAGGCAGATCAAGGCGCCGAGCAGGTCCCAGCGGTCCGGCCTGAATCCGTCAACCACACCGGCCCAGGCCAGCGAAAGGACCACAAACACGCCACCATACGCAGCATAGACGCGACCGAAGTTCTCTTCATGCTGCAGTGTCGGCAGCACCCCGTAACCAATCAGGATCAACGCGCCCAGCAGCCCGGCCGGCCACGGCCGGTCAACCCGCAGCCACTGCCAGACCAACCACCCACCACCGATCTCGGCCATGCCCGCGACGGCGAACAGAACGATCGCGCGAAACACCTCACTCATGCGCGAAACATGCTCTCGTCCGCTCCCTCCGACCACACGGCGTTCATCTACGCCTCAACCACGTCGCGCGAAGCCGGGCCGATCAGCTGGTGCTCGTAGAGTTCCGCGTAGCGTCCCTTCGCCTCGATCAGCTCTGCGTGCGTGCCCTGCTCCACGACACGTCCCTCATCGATCACGAACACCACGTCGGCCGCCAGCACCGTCGAGAGACGGTGCGCGATCGCCAGCACCGTACGTCCCCGCGTCACCCGCTCCAGCGCCTCTCGGATCGCGCGCTCCGTGATGCTATCGACACTCGACGTGGCCTCATCAAGGATCAGCACCGCCGGGTCCTTCAACAGCGCCCTCGCGATAGCGACGCGCTGCTTCTCGCCCCCCGAAAGGCGGTAGCCACGCTCTCCCACGACCGTGTCGTACCCCTCCGGCAGCAGGCTGATGAACTCGTGGATGTTGGCCGCCCGCGCTGCCGCCTCCACCTCAGCGTCCGTCGCATCGGGACGCGCATAGCGCAGGTTCTCCAGAATCGACGTGTGGAACAGGTAAGGCTCCTGGTCAACCATCGCCACGTTGTCGCTCAGCGTGTCTAGCGTCAGGTCGCGCACGTCATGCCCATCAATTCGCACCGACCCCGCGTCCACGTCGTACAACCGAGGCACGAGGAGCGCGATCGTTGTCTTGCCGGCGCCCGTCGGTCCGACCAGCGCTGCGAACTGACCCGCCTCGACGCGCAAGGACACGTCGCGTAACACCGGCTGGCCGGGGATGTACGAGAAGTCGACGTTGCGAAGCTCGACATCGCCGCGCGCTGCCGTCAATTCGCTGGCGTCATCCTTCTCCTGTATATCGGCCTCGAGGTCCAGGTAGTCAAAGATGCGCTCGAACAGCGCCAGCGAGCT
>DASTLN010000260.1:0-5821 GCA_035714925.1 Dehalococcoidia bacterium
GTACATCCCGTATTCCTGCCCGCCGATGCGCCCCTCGCCAAGGTCGATGGCGTCCTCAACGCCATCCAGGTCGAGGGCGACCTCATCGGCCGCGTCAACTTCCAGGGCCCTGGCGCCGGCTTCCCCACCACCAGCGCCGTCATCGCCGACATCCTCGATGCCGCCCAGACGGTCATCGGCGGCCGCCGCGCCACCTACGCCACGGAAGACACCCCCGCCCGCATCATCCCCATGGCTGAGCTCGTCACCCGCTACTACATCCGGATAACCGTGATCGACCAGCCCGGCGTCCTCGCGAGCATCGCAAAGCTCCTCGGCGACGCGAAGATCAGCATCGCATCCGTCATCCAGAAAGAGACGCACGAAGCCTCAAACACCGCCGAGTTGGTTATCATGACCCATGAGGCGCGCGAAGCATCCATCCAGGAAGCCCTGAAAGCTGTGGCTGACCTGCCCGAAGTGCAGGAGATTGGCAACTTCATTCGCGTGGAAGAACAATGACAACCAGACGCGAAGTTCCCCTCAACGCGGACACCCTGGCCTGGGTCCACTCTGAGATCATGGATCTCAAGGCGCGCATGGGCATCGTCCAGCAGGCCGCCGAGCAGAGCCGTAACCTCGCCACAGACGCCGCCGACACGTCTCACCAACTACGCACCGCTTTCAGCCAGTTCGATGGCATCCCGCCCGCCTTGCATCACGTCCAGGACGACCTTCGCACCGTCCGCGAGCTCCTCGCCCGCGCCCAGGATGACATTCACTCCCTGCGACAGAGCCGCGAAGAGGCCGAACGCCAGGACGCCCTCGAATCGGAACGCCTGCGTCAGGAGCGCAACGACGTCGGCCGCCACTTCACCGACCTCGAACGACACGTCGAGCATTGGGAAGAGCGCCTCGAAGGCGCCGAAGAGCACACGCGCCGCACCCTGGAGACGCAATCGCAGCTCACCATGCGCCTCGAGACCCTCGAGACCATCCTCAGCGAGTCCGATTCCGCCCAGTCCCGCGCCAGCTCAACCCTCAGCCGCATCGACCAGGAGCTGCAGCGCATCTCCAGCCTTGCCCTCCAGCTCCAGGGCGAGGACAACTCTCAGCGCGAGCGCATCAACAGCAACGTCGAGATGCTTCGACGCCTCGAGAGCGACCTCGAAGCCCTCCGCGCCGAGGCCAACAAGATCAGCCGCATCGACGACCGCCTCGAGCTCGTCCAGGCTGAGCGCACTCGCCACAACGAACGCCTCAACGATGTCGCAGAGGAGCTCGCCCACATCGACGAACGCCTCAACCAGGGCGACGAGCGCGCCTCACTCCTGGAAGCCCGTATCAACTCCTTCCAGGACGAGCTCACCCGCACCCGTCAGGGCCTCGAACACGAACACGAAAACCTTGCCAACTACCTCGGCGGCTTGCGCGACCTCGAGGCCGATATCCGCAAGCGCCAGATCGTCGCCTTGGAGAAAGAAATCCGGGACATTCGCGGCCGTGCCTTCGACACCGCCCAGGAGTAGCTCGTCGGGCAAGCAGCGCGGCGTCCTCGAACGCTACGCCGACTTCCTGCCGCTCACCTCCGCCACGCCGCGTATCAGCCTGGGCGAAGGCAGCACGCCGCTCGTGCGCTCCACCCACATCGGCCCCGCCATCGGCATCGACAACCTCTACTTCAAGCTCGAGATGACAAACCCAACCGGCTCCTTCAAGGACCGCGGCATGGTAATGGCCGTCGCCAAGGCCATGGAGGAGGGCGCCAAAGCCGTCCTTTGCGCCTCCACCGGCAACACCAGCGCCTCCGCCGCCGCCTACGCCGCGCACTGTGGGCTCGCCGCCTACGTCTTCCTACCCAAGGGCGGCGCGGCCAGCGGCAAGCTCGCGCAGAGCGTGGCCTACGGCGCCCAGGTCGTCGCCATCCAGGGCACCTTCGACGACGCCCTCCGCCTCGCCCGCGAGTTCACCAGCAGGCACCCCGTCTCGCTGGTCAATTCGGTCAACGCCTACCGCATCCAGGGCCAGAAGACCGCCGCCTTCGAGATCGTTGACGACCTCGGTGACGCGCCCGACCACCTCTTCATTCCGGTCGGCAACGCCGGCAACATCACCGCCTACTGGGCCGGCTTCAAGGAATACGCCGAAAGCAAGCTCTCCCGGCGCCTCCCGCGCATGATGGGCTTTCAGGCCGCTGGCGCCGCCCCCATCGTCCTCGACCACATCGTCGAGAACCCGGAGACCATCGCCAGCGCCATCCGCATCGGCAACCCCGCCTCATGGAAACAGGCCATCGCCGCCCGGGACGACTCCCACGGCGCCATCGACAGCGTCACCGACGACGAGATCATGGCCGCCTACAAGCGCATGGCCCGTGAAGAAGGCATCTTCTGCGAACCCGCCTCCGCCGCCTCAGTCGCCGGCCTCCTCAAAGCCGCCGCCACGCAGGACCTGCGCGGCACCACCTGCGTCTGCATCATCACCGGTGCCGGCCTCAAAGACCCGGAGACCGCCGGCACCCTCCCCTACCACGAAATAGACGTCCCCGCCAGACTCGACGCCATTGAAGCCGCCCTCCCGATCGCCTAGCAGGACCCACACACCGGAAACCTCCTTCAGGGGGTCCGGGTCCCCCGGCTTCAAAGTCGTCCCCGCCAGACTCGACGCCATCGAAGCCGCCCTCCCCATCACCTAGCGCTGGTCCGTCATTGCGAGGAGGCGCAGCCGACGAAGCAATCCCACACCCATCACCAAACGCGACAACAAGGTCAGCTAACGCCCAACTATCATTCTGAGCCGCGCGAAGAATCTCGCCCCACCGCCACCAACGTCCCCACGCAGTCACCGCAACCGACCCCATTCGACCCATTGAGCCTCACTCAAGGCGATGCAACCTCGTCCCCCGTCTACTACCCCTCAACCATCACCCAACTCGTCATTGCGAGGAGGCGCCAGCCGACGCGGCAATCTCACACCCTCACCAAACACCCCAACGCAGTCCACAACCGCCCGTGTGCCGGCGTCATCCGCCAACAGCCAACGCATCATCGTCGAAGCTGCAGGTTTCAACCTGCAGGGTCCGTTATCTCGCCTCCGGCCCGAAGTTGACGCACAGAATCCCGGCCTGCCCTTCGCTTAACGGAAGGGGGAGAGGGCCCGAGAGCGTAGCGGGTCCGCAGCCCGCGCATGGGGCCCCGTAGGAGCGGTCCGCGAACCGCCCCTACGCCACGCCTTCTACCCACGTAGCCGAGGCTTCCCACCCACGTAGCCGAGGCTTCCCACCCACATGGCCGAGGCTTCTCACCCCCGTAGCCGAGGCTTTCCAGCCTCGGCGTCATCCGCCAACAACATTCCGTCGGAAAATGACTCCAGCAGGGGTAACGGGGGCGCAGTGCATCCTGAGCCCAGTCGAAGGGCCCATGCGGGGGGAGTCTGGGGGTCGCAGAGTCGCCTGGAGACGCGTCCCCTCGGGATGTCGATATTAAGAAGGCGGAGCAGATGAGCCGCCAGGCGAAGATGCGCAACCCGGACGCCACGATGAAGTTCCTCAACACGCGAGTGTCCCCCTACGGTCCCCTCACCTTGAATCCCCAACCCTTGGCACAGTAAGATCTACACCGTCGGGTCGCCTCCAAAGCACCCTGCATCAACCGGACGGACAATCACACCCAAAGGACACCGTATTGCAGGGAGCCGCCCCCGGCGCCGGCCTCTCAAAGCTGGATTCACAGCTCGAAGGTCTGCTCAACCGCCAGTCTGAACGTCTCACTTTCCTCCACCCGGCGTGGCTTCGCACCTGGCTTGCCGAGTTCGGCGCCAACGTCGAGCCCCTCGTCCTCACCTGCGGCGACGGCAACCTCGTCGGCCTCGCGCCCCTCATGCGCGCCGACGACCGCCTCACCTTCATCGGTGACGCTTCGATCTGCGACTTCATGGACGTCCTCGTCGACCCCGCCAACGCCGACGCGGCCTACGACGATCTCTGGAGTCAGCTCAGCGCCGAGGACTGGACCGAGATCGACCTCTGGGGCCTCATGGCGTCCTCTCCCACTCGCGATCGCGTCAAAGCCTACGCCGCCCAGCACGGCTACACCGTCGAAGAAACCCCCGAAGCCGTCTCCCCCCGTCTCGACCTGCCCGCCACCTGGGACGATTACCTCGCCTCCCTCGGCAAGAAAGACCGCCACGAGCTGCGGCGCAAGATCCGCCGCCTCTACGAAAGCGGCGCCAGCGTCGACTTCGATGTCCTCTCCACCCAGGAAGAGGTCGTCAGCGCCATGGACGACTTCCTCGCGCTCCACACCCAGAGCCGCCAGGACAAGACCGACTTCATGACACCTGAGATGGAGTCCTTCTTCCGCCGCATGGCCTCAGCGCTCGCCGCCGATGGCCTCGTCAAGCTCTTCATGCTCCGCATCAACGGCAAGCCCGCGGCCACCGTCCTCTGTTTCGACGCTGGAAGCCACCTCTACCTCTACAACTCCGGCTACGACCCGGAGTTTTCTGGTTTAAGCGTCGGCCTCGTCTCCAAAGCCCTCGTCCTGCAATGGGCCATCGAAAACGGCATGTCCGGCCTCGACTTCCTCCGCGGCGACGAGCCCTACAAATACGACCTCGGCGCCAAAGACCAACAAATCTACACCCTCCGCCTGACCCGCCCCGCATGACCACCGCCACCCTCCCCTACGGGCCCGCAACCCCATCGCGGGCCATCGAGCAAATACGTCGTCGCGAGGAGCGACGCCAGGATCAACGCGGCAATCTCGCAAACCGCAACCACCGCCCCAACGCCTTCCACCAAGCGGAGGAAGCCCCAGCCTTCACCCACTTTGCGGAGCCTTTCCAGCCTCGGCGTCACACGCCCAAAAGCAGCCCATCCCACACTCCCCCTGAGACGCGCCACCGACGAAGCTGCAGGTTTCAACCTGCAGAGGCCGTCACCTCAAAGACAGCCCGTCCGCAACCGAACTCGGCAGGGGTCGCGGGGGCGCAGTGCATCCTGAGCCCAGTCGAAGGGCCCATGCGCGGCGTGCCCGAGGGGTGTCCCGCGCAGCCTTTCCAGCCTCGGCGCCATGCCCCCAACAGCAGCCCAACCCAGACCCCCTTTGAGACGCGCCATCTACGAAGCTGCAGGTTTCAACCTGCAGAGGCCGTTACCTCAGAATCAGCCCGTCGTCAGCCGAACTCAGCAGGGGTCGCGGGGGCGCAGCCCATGCGCGGGGTGCCCGAGGGGTGTCCCCTCGGAATGAATAGCTTCATAGAAGGCGGAGCGAACAAGGGCGACCGGCAGGGAGCCCGTAGGACGTGTAGCCTTCGACGCCCCGTTCTCGAGCCTGAGGCCACGGCATGACAACGCGTCCCTCCGCCCTCCACCCCGACCTCGACGACACACGAAACCCCGCACCCCTCCGCGTCGCGGTCATCTCCGCCCACACCTCCCCCCTCGCCCGCCCCGGCGGCGCCAAATCCGGCGGCCTCAACGTCTACGTCCTCGAACTCGCCCGCCAGCTCGCATCCCTCAACTGCGACGTTGATATCTTCACCCGCGCCACCACCGTCAGTCAGCCCGAAGTCACCCAGGTCCAGCCCCACCTGCGTGTAATCGCCCTGACCGCCGGTCCCACCGACCCACTCCCTCCGGAGCAGCTCTACGGCCACCTCGAGGCCTTCTACGAAGCGCTTCTCAACTTCACTCGGCGGGACGGCGCCGCCTACGACCTCGTGCACAGCCACTACTGGCTCTCAGGCCTCGTCGGCGCCCGCCTCAAAGCGCTCTGGCGTGTCCCCCACGTCGTCATGTTCCACACCCTGGGCGAAATCAAGAACCGTGCCAGCTACGGCG
>DASTLN010000261.1:0-5935 GCA_035714925.1 Dehalococcoidia bacterium
GCGACAACATGGCCTTCGAGCGTCGTGACCTCGACGCCGGGGACGAAGTCGAAGCCGTAGCCGCGTCGGGCCCAGGCTTCGCGGGCATTCAGCGCGGTTTCCAGGCTGTCGTGCTCGGTGATGGCAATGACATCGAGGGCAGTGTGCGCTTCGACGTGCTCAAAGATGCGCTCTACGGAATCGAGGCCGTCGCCGTGGCTGGTGTGGATGTGGAGGTCAGCTTTGCCCATGTTTGGGTCATTTTAGCCTGTGACGACGCGGAGGTTGCCGCGCCCTGTGATTTAGCGGCGCGCCTAGAGTGTTTGGAGCGTCGAGGCTACGCGTCCCTTCCGCTTCGCGAAGGGCAGGCCTGCGCCCCGCTATCGCTTGGGCTTGTTCGCTTCGCCTTCCTTCTTTCGGCACCGAGGGGACACCCCTCGGGCTCCCCGCGCATGGGCCCTCCGACGGAGCTCAGGATGCACTGCGCCCCTACTAACCCAGCTGCGTTGGGTGGGATGGTTCGAGTAGAGCGAGGGAGCCTTTCGGCGGACGGCGTCTCTCCACCTTAGCCGCTCCGTCCCGAGGGAGAGGGGACTGGTTCTGGATCGGCCGGTACGTTCGAGGGCCAGATGCGTTCGAGGGGCATCCACTGGCCGGGGTCAGAGGCGATCCAGGCTTCGGCGCGGTCAAGGAGTTGGCGGGTGTTGGCCAGGGCGTCCTGCTTTGGGTTACCCGTGTTGATGAGATCGAGGGGCTCTTCGAAGTAGATATCGAAGCCCTTGTCGGCAGCGCGGCGGCAGTAGCCGGGCATCAGCGCCGCGCCGGTGCGCGCGGCAAGCTCGGCGGCGCCGCGCGGCATGCGCGTCTCGACGCCAAAGAACTCGATCGGCTCGCCGTTGTGCTGAATGTCACGGTCGCAGGCGATGGCGAGGAGTCCGCCGCCTCGCAGGTGCTTGATGGCATCGACGATGGCGCCGAAGCCGACATCCTCGTAGCGCGTGCCGAAGGTGCTTCGCAGGCGGCGCATGAGGTCGGCGAAGGCGGGCGGCTGCAGCGGCTCGGCGAGCACCAGCGTGTTAAGGCCGAGGACGGCGCCGACCTGCACGGCCAGCTCCATGTTGCCGAAGTGCGCGGTCGCCACGACGACACCCTGACCGGAGTCGAGGCGTGACTTGAGTCGGTCGAAGCCGTGCAGTCGAACCTCCTTGCCGATCATGCGGTCGAGCTTCATGCGTGGGATGCGTATGAGGTCGACGTAGTAGCGCGCGACATTGCGAAACGCCTCCCGGCCCGCGGCGGCGACGGCGTCCGGCGTGGCATCCGGGCCCATGACATGGCGCATGTTGTCCTGGACGGCCTCGCGGGCGGCGTGCCGGTAACGGTAGGCAAGGTCGGCACCGAAGCGGGCGACGGCGTAGGCCGCAGGCCGCGGCAGGACGTTACCGAGCCAGATGCCGGCCTTGAGCGCCCAGAGACGCCAGTCGCCCTTCGTATCCGTGGCCGGCGCCGCGGTGCGCTCGCCGGAGGCTCGGAAGGCGAACCACTGGTCGGGAAACTCGCGGACGTAGGCTTCGAGGGAGTTGGCGATGCGCTGGGTCAGCGCCTGGACGTCGGCCTCCTCGTCGCCGGTGGGCTCGAAGTGGAGGCCGAAGTCGATCTTCGGCAGCAGCTTCATGCGGTCGTGCGGGGCACGGGCGACGACGCCGGGCATGACGCGGGTGCCGGTACGGATGGCGATTCGGGCGGGCGCGCTCGAGAACTCGACGGGCGCGCCGCAAAAGTCGACGATGACGCCTTCGCCGGGCTGAATGACGTCGATCATCATGCAGAGAGTCTCGCCGCGGTTAAGGCAACGCAGGACGCCCCGGGTGGCCTTGTTGGCGGGGATGACGTTCATGCCGAGGTTGCGTCGCAGGCCCTGAATGAACGCGTTCATCGGCGGATAGTCGAAGGTCTCGGCGATCGCGTTGGGCGCGTGGCCGTATGCGGCGAGGGCGCCCGCGCCGAGCTCCGCCTGACCGAGGTGAAGGGTGATGAAGAGGCCGCCGACGCCCGGCTGGAGCGCCTCGTTGAGGTGGCGCCAGTCGTGGAACTCGATACGGTTGCAGAGGTCGTCTTTGCTGAGCGACGGCAGCTGGTAGAAGTCGATGACGTAGCGGGCGAAGTTACGGAAGACGCGACGTGCTGCTCCCGACGCTTCGTCCGGCCCGACGACGCGGCGCAGGTTCTCTTGTACGACGCGCCGGCGGCGTCGCATGAAGACGTAGCAGAGGTCGGCGATGGGGTCGGCGAGGGCGTACCAGAACGGCGCGGGGACGTATCGGCCAAAGAAGGCGCCGGTCCTGGAGATCCAGTACGCCACGAACCAGCGCGCGTTACGCCAGGGTGCGCTCATTGCGAATAAGTATGCCGTGTTTGGCGGTTATGCGCCCACGGCGCCATTAATCTCGCTGCTCCCGTCATGTAACATCACGGACGAGCTCAATCCACGGCTCCCCGGTCATGTGGTGAGCTCGCTTAACGTCATGAAGCTTAGTCAGCGGATACTCCCGGCCGTGCTCTTCGCGCTTGCCTTCTTTGCGGGGCTGCTGGCTTCTCAGTTCCAGTTGGCCGGCACCCCGGCCGTCGAAGCGCAGCAGCCGCGTGAGTCTCTCACTCCTACACCCACGCCCACGCGTCCGCCGCGCGAGACAGAAACGCCGACCCAAGTGCCTACGCGCACGCCCACCCCTCCACCCACTCGTACGCCGACTCCGACCAACACGCCAACACAGACGCCCACGCCGACAGCGACGATTACGCCGACCGCTACGAATACGCCGCAAGCCGTTCAGCTGGCGACGCCGTCACCGACCAACACGCCGGGTGTGGCCGTGGCGCCTACCGAAATACCCGGCAACTTTGCCGTGCCGAGCGCAACGCCGACCCCCTTCTCGCTGCTCGGACCTACAGCTGTCCCAACCTTGCCCCAGTTCAGCAGCGGTGCTCAGACAGACATCGTCGCCACGGCGATGGAGGTAACCCAGGGCATCCAGAGCCTGGACAACGAGATGCCGCTCGTGTCCCAGCGGCTGACCGCCGCCCGCGTCTACGTCAAGACACAGAACCCGGCCGAAGTGATCGGCGGCGTCACAGGCGGCCTTGGCGGCTGGCGCAACGGGCAGTACCTGGGCACCGTCTACCCGGAGAACAACCCAATTCCCGCCTTTCCGGACGGTGGTGATCGGGCGAACACGGACCATAGCCTGTACTTCTATCTGCCAGGAAGCTGGACCGCGACCGGCGACCTCACGCTGAAGACGATGGTCTATCAAAACGTGCCGAGCACAGCATTCAACCTCGAGCCGAATGCCGCGAACAACTTTTTCGAGACAACGGTTACATTCCAGCCGACGGAGACGGTGAAGGTGCGCTTGATCCCGGTACACCTGCACAGCACACCAAACGCGGCGTCGAGCGATATCACGTTCACCTACCAGGACAACGTGACCACGGCCCTCAAGGTCCTCCTGCACATGTATCGCATCTTCCCGATCAGTAACCTGCTCTGGGACGCCAGCCTTGACCATGAGATGGTCTCGCTGTTCAGCGAAGGGACCGTCACGGTGTCCTCCACGGTGTATCCCGGAGGCCACTGGAACGGCACGGAGTGGGACCTCTCGGAAGGCGAGCAGCGGACGGAGGTCAACTCCGCGATCTCGGCTTATAAGCTGCTGGCCAGCGACGACTACGAGGGCTGGTTCTGGTACGGCATGGTCGACCAAAGCGGCGACATGGGCACATTCTCCGGATGGGCCAACCAGGGCGTTGCGCACGGAAAGATGAACCCGAACACTCAGAATGCACCCTGGAACGTGCGTGGAGGGGTTGCCATTGCGCACGAGCTCGGCCATTTGATCATGCCGGGGCCAGACCACAACGACTGCGACGGTGATGAAGAGGACGGGGGCGGGCTGGATCCTGGTTGGCCCTATCCTTCGCCAGATTGCAGCCTGGCCGCGGTTGATCCCGCGGGTTACTTCGGCTTCGACGTCTACTGGATGTTCTGGAGTAATCAGTTGGACGAGCCCTCGGCGATCAGTAACGATCCCGCGGCAGGCTCGCCGAACCAGGGATTCCCCTTCATGGGATACAAGAAGCCGCAGTGGGCCGACCCCTACAACTATTGCAAGCTGCTGGACGGGCTCGGTATCGCCTGCAACCCCCAGAACCTCAATATCTACCGCCCTGCGAGTGATCCAGTGCGGCAGGCGAGTGGCACCGGCCAGGTCCACGGCGGACACGGTCACAGTCACGCGGCAGAGGCCTTCTTGCTGCAGAGCCCTGCATCCGCGCTCCCAGCAGCCGCCGCCAGAATCGAGACTCCGGTGTTCATCAGCATTTCGGTCGCCGCCGACCGGAGCCATGCGCGCTTTCTGGACTACCTGCCCTTGAGCTCGCCGGCTCCCGAGGCGTTGGCCGAAGCCGAGCAGCGCCTCGCTGCCATGGATACGGCGGGTGGCGACCTGCGACTGAGTTACGAGGACGCCTTCGGGGCGGTGCTGGCAACGCAGCAGCTCGTTAACTTCGACGCCCCGCAGCACGATGACTCCGGCGACTCGCAGGCGCCTTCCGAGACAGAGCTCTACGCTGAGGTTTTCGACGTGCCGCCCACTACTCGCGTAGTCCGTCTGCTGAGCGATAGCGAGGTTCTGGCCGAGAAGCGTGCCAGCGATAGCGCGCCGGTCATCGAGCTTCTGGCGCCTTCCGGGGGCGGACCGCTGACGTCGCCTCTGGAGGTTATCTGGCGGAGCAGCGACGCCGACGGCGACGAGGTCAGCGTCACCATCCTCTTCTCTCGCGACGACGGCGCGACCTGGCGGGTCGTCGGTGCCAATCTGCGAGACCCAGGCGTACGGCTGCTCCACCTGGACGCGCTGCCGGGCACACGCGACGGCCGGATCAGGCTGATCGCCTCGGATGGATTCAACAGCACCGAGATAACGACAAGCGAGGCTTATGAGGTCGCGAACAAGGGCCCGCAGGTTGCAATCATGAGCCCCGCCGACGGCGCCGAGTTTGATGCGACCCAGACCGTTGTCCTGCTGGGCATGGCGACGGATCTCGAAGAAGGTGCGGTGGCGGACGCCGCACTGGTCTGGCGCTCTGACCTGGACGGTGACCTTGGGAGCGGCCCATCGCTCTTGACCCGCATGCTGAGCACCGGTACGCACCGGCTAACCCTGAGTGCTGCTGACGGTGAGGGCGCGGTCTCCGAGTTTTCCATCTCCGTCACGATCCGTGCGGCGCCCACGCGGCTGCCGGACGACGACCACATCCGCTAGATCGAGGCTGCCTTGCTCGGCGGCCTGGACGGAGACGGCGGCCTTAAGACCTGGCAGATCGCCGCGGCGATAGCGGCCGCGGGCGGCTTGGTCGCGGTCGCTGCGGCCTGGCTTCTCTTGCGGCGGCGAGAAGTCTAGACCAGCGAGATCTGCGATTCGCCGCGAATGTAGGCTTCGAGGTTTTCGTGGCCTTGCTCGTCGGTGAACTGCCTTGGGGGCGACTTCATGAAGGTGGCGGAGGGCTCTGCGATCGGGCCCTTGAGGCCGCGGTCGAGCGCGATCTTGGCGCATCGGATGGCGTCGATCACGACACCGGCGGAGTTGGGGCTGTCCCAGACCTCGAGCTTGAGCTCGATGTTGAGCGGGACGTCGCCGAAGCTGGTGCCTTCGAGGCGGATGTAGGCCCACTTGCGGTCGCCTAGCCACGGCACGTGGTCACTGGGGCCGATGTGCACGTCGTTCGACATCATCGGGTAGTCGATCTGCGAGGTGACAGACTGCGTTTTCGAGATCTTCTTGGAGATCAGGCGGGTGCGCTCCAGCATGTTGAGGAAGTCGGTGTTGCCGCCGAAGTTGAGCTGGTAGGTGTGGTCGATGCGCACGCCGCGGTTCATGAAGAGGTGCGCCAGGGT
>DASTLN010000262.1:0-1537 GCA_035714925.1 Dehalococcoidia bacterium
GACAGAGCCTTCGCCTTGCCGTGCTTCTTGTCGAGCCGCGCCTTGAGCGCCTTGCCCTGCTCGCACTTGGCGAGGAAGAGCACGGCGGCTTCCGAGAAGGCCCACTTCAAGTGGACGTTGCCCATCTTGGCGCCGGAGCTGCCCTTGCGCTTGCCGGCGGACTCCTTGCTGCCTTTCACCAAGCGTGCGTACGAGGCGAAGTCCTGCACGCGGGGGAAGCGATCGATGTCGTGGACCTCGTAGAGAATCGTCATGGCCAGGATCTTGCCGATGCCTGGTACCGACCGCAGTCGCTGGAAGACCGTGGCGTCGTGCTCCTTGGCGCGATTCACGAGGAACAGCTCGAGCTCGCGGATGCGCTCGTCGTAGACGGTGATCAGGTCGAGGTCGAGCGTCACGGCCTTCCTCGTGCTCGGGTCCGCAAAGGCAGGCCCGATGCCGACGCGGTTGCTCTTGTAGGCGATGCGGCCGGGCGAGGGCAGGTTGTACTGGTGATGGGTGTTCTGGACGTGGGCCATGAGCCGCGCGCGGTGACGCACGAGGTGCAGCCGTCTCCGCAGCAGGTCGCGCGTGGCTCGCATGGCCCGGGGATAGACATAGGCCATGGGGAACATGCCGCCGCGCAGGAGCTTGGCGATCTTGAGCGCATCGATGCGGTCGTTCTTGGACTTGGAGCCGTGGATGGCCCCCATGTACAGGGCATGGCCGAGCACGAAGGGGATGCCCTCGCGCGCGCAGAGATCGGCCACCCAGTACCAGCTGAACATGCACTCCACGCCGAGGATCAGGTCCTCGCGGAACGGTGCCAGGGCGTCGAGCAGGACCGCCGGGTCGGTGGGAAAGTCTCGGTGAAGGACGACCTGGTCGTGCTCGTCGAGGACGCAGATGTACATCGACCGGGCGTGCAGGTCGATGCCGCAGGTGTGCTTGTGGGTCTTGTCGTAGAATCGCATCCGGTTCCTCCTGAGGGGGTGTGAGCGTGAACACAGCATCCTCGCTGCCGGACTGTCCGGCAGCCCTCAGGAGGGCCTTGATGAGGATCAACAGCATGCAGCGGACGGCGCTGCGCGCCGCCGCTGATGCTGAGCGTTATGTGGCGGTAGGTGGATGAGTCGCGTGCACAAGGTTGACCAGGGACGTACTCGTGAGGCCTCCGAGATCGTTCGGTTGCGGCGGGCTGCGGCTGTCGGTCGGCTGATGCTCGGTGAGCTGCATGCCCCGCTCGAAAGGATCGAGCAGGAGCACTACGTCTCCAAGCCCCGGCGGGAACTGAAGGCAGAAGTCGCCGGGCTGCGCTCGTTTCTGAAAGGGGAGCTGAGCAGGTTTTGCCGGCAGAACTTCGTCAACGTGAGCCCCGATAAGCTCGGCGACCTATACGACGAGCTTCTCGCTCACAATAGTGAGTACCGGTTGCCGCTCCATGAGTTCGTCAAACGCGTCGGCCAACCACGCCCAAATGTACTGAAGGGTGCTCCGGCTCACGCAACGGTGTGCCTCTCGCCATGGGGGCTCCAGACGGAGTACCCGGAGATGCATT
>DASTLN010000263.1:0-3897 GCA_035714925.1 Dehalococcoidia bacterium
CGTGCAGTTGATTGCCGGGCTGCTGTATCTTGAGGGTACCTCGCGAAAAGCGAAGGGGGGTGCGTCGATGGCGAAGATGCGTGTCAAGTTCACCTTCCCTCCGGACCAGGTCAAGGAGCCGGTGATCTACGAGGTCGGCAAGCGGTTCGACCTGGTGACCAACATCCGGCGGGCCGACATCACGGCCGAGGTCGCCTGGGCGACGATCGAGCTGGACGGCAGGCGGGAAGACCTGGAAGCCGGGATCAAGTGGGTCGAGGAGCTGGGCGTGCGCGTCGACCCGATCGAAGACAGCATCCTCGAAGGTTAGGAAACAGATACGATGGCACTCGCGCCGATCATCGCTCTGTGTGCTATCGGCCTCGGGCTGGGCTGGCTGGTCAAGAAGGCGCGCGTTGGCGAGAGCGATGTCGTCGCGGAAGACGGGACGTTGACCGGGCAGGCGATGCCGGTCATCAGCAACGACGTGCACGACCTGATGCCGCTGTCGGCTGACGTTAATCTGGAAGCGCAGCGGGCCAAGCACGGCCCGCCGGGAGCATAGGATGCCTTTCCTGGTCGGTACGTTTATCAGCCTCGCGATGCCGTTCGCGGTGTTCTTGCTGTGGTGGAAGTGCTTTGACTGGTGGATGCAGCGGGTGCCGCCGAGCCCAAGGGCGATGGAACGGGCCGAAAGAATGGGGCCGCCGCCGCCGCCGATCCAGCTAGTCGACGCGCGCGGTAACGCGCGCCACGAGTGGGCGGCAGACCTGGTGCAGCAGCGGTTGCGTAACATGGACGGTCACCGGCAGTAGGTCTGCCGGAGGACGGGTAGGAAGCGAGCAACGAATGCCAGTGAAGGTGCGAATACCCACGCCGCTACGCGGCCTGACGCAGGATAGGGACATCGTTCCGGGGGAGCCGGGCACGCTGGGCGCCTGCATCGACGGGCTGGAGACGGCGTATCCGGGGATCAAGGACCGCATCTGCGACGACACGGGCGAGCTGCGGCGCTTCGTCAATATCTACATCAACGGCGAAGACGTGCGTTTTATGGACGGCCTGGCGTCGACGCTCAACGAGGGCGACGAGGTGTCGATTGTCCCGGCGGTCGCCGGCGGGTCATTGCATGACGGTGGGATGCTGCCGCTCTAGCCACAAACGTTAGTTTCACCAGGCCTAGAGAGGCGCCGCTGTGGGCGCCTCTCTTCTATTCGGAGAAATGGCGGCGTCTGTCAGGCCTGGCCTTCGATGGCGTCAAGGTGAGCCAGCAGGGCCGCCACTTCACGCGAGGAGCGCAGCTCGTGGACGCGAACCTGGCGTGGCAGGGTGGCGATGCGCCGGCGGGAGTTTCGGACGTTGGACCTGTGGTTCGAAATCGACCACCAGAGGATCGACCTTCTGGTCAGAAAGGTCATCAGCCAGGACTCGCGCGGTCCGTCCTCGTGATAGACGGGCTCCTTGCTGAAGAGGCGGGAGAGCGTGCGCTTGAGCAGGCGCCAGAAGGAGACGCGCCACGGCAGGTGAAGCCAGATCAACGTGTCCGCGCTCGGCAGATAGATGTCGTGCACGGGGCTGTAGGAGCCGTCGATGACCCAGCCGTCACGGACACGGGCGAGACGCTGCTCAACGATGGTCCGCATCTCGATGAAGTCGACGGTATCCCAGCCGGCGGCGTGGCGAATCGCGTCCAGTTCGATGAGGGGGAGCCGAAGCGCTTCCGAGAGGCGGCGCGACACCGTCGTCTTGCCGGAGCCCGTCGCGCCCCAGACGACGACGCGGCGTCCCAACTGAATGGGTTGAGAGACGGGCATGGGTCGCTCCCGGTTGCGGTTTAGAGGTCGGTTGGCGCGGCGCGGTGGATGCGGCGGTCGTAGGGGTTGAGCGCGAGACGCAGTGCCAGCAGGCCGAGCCATGAGAACGTGAGGATCAGGACGTAGGACTCCCAGTAACCGAGCGAGCGGTAGCCGATGCCGCCGACGTGGAAGATGACGCCGCCCGCGATGCCGGCGACGAGCCACAGCAATGTCGGCAGCAGCGCGAGGAGGAGGAGCCCGAGGCCCTGCCCGGCGACGCTGCCGTAGGCGAGGAAGGCCCAGCCGGCGAGCACCAGCGCGAACGCGGCGACGTCCACCGGCTTGAGCTGCCGGAGCGCGGCGAGGACGATGTTGCCGAAGGCGCCCGGCGCCGACTTCAAGGAGTCGAGCGCGTCCTCCAAATCATCGCCAAAGAAATCCTGAAATCGCCCCACTGCCATAGTTGCTAGATGTTAGAGCCGACTCAGCTTGCCGAGTCAAGCGCCGGGCGTTATTCGGTGCGGTAATACTCGGCGCGCCAGCGGGTTTGCAGCGCCACGATTTCGCGGCCGTCGACGCCGAAGCGGTGCAGGACGTGGCGCACGAACTCCAGGCTGGCCTCGAACTCGGGGTCGACGACCTCTGAGGAGCCGGCGCGGCGCAGCAGGCTGTGAGTTTGAGGCGTGCCGCGCGCCACGACGTCGAGGCCGGCGTTGGCGACCCGGGCGTTGGCGGCGACGATACGGACCTCTTCAGCGTTGGGGAACGTGATGGCGACGACGCGCGCCTCGTGAATACGGGCCAGCTCGAGGACCTCGGGCCGTGTGGCGTCGCCGTAGATAAAGGGCATGTCGGGCTCGTTCTTCCGCACGCTCTGGTAAATGAACGGGTTGTTCTCGATGATAACGAAGGGCAGGCCGCGGCCGGCGAGGCTGCGGACCAGGCTGTGAGCCGCGTCGCCGTAGCCGCAGATGACAACGTGACGGTGCATCTGGTGCACATCGGAGGCCAGTTGCACTTCTGGGTTGTGGTGCAGGGTTGAGAGGATGCCGATGCGCTGGGCGCGGCTAAGCAGAAGCGGTATAGCTTGCACGAGGCCGGGGCCGACCAGGATGGAGAGCCCGGCGGCCAGCAGGAAGGCCGAGCCGAAGTCGTCCGTGACGATGCCTTCCTCCAGCGCCACGCGCGCGATCACGAAGGAGAACTCGCCCACCTGGGCGAGGAGGACGGCGGTGAGGATCGCCTGTCCCAACGTCAGGCCCGCCAGCCGCAGGCTCAACCCCGCGACGAATCCCTTACCGACGACGAAGAGAAGGAAGATCGCGAGCACCTTACCGGGTTCGTCCCACAGGACCTCGGTGTCGATCAGCATGCCCATCGAAATGAAGAAGACCGAGGCGAAGATGTCGCGCAGGGGGATCACGTCGGAGAGCGTGGCGTGGCCGAACTCGTTCTCGGACAACGCGAGGCCGGCGAGGAAGGCGCCGAACGCGATCGAGAGGCCGAGGAGACCGCTACCGGCGGCGAGACCGACGGCCAGCACGATCGCGGCGAGTAGCGACAGCTCGTTGGAGCGGGCGTAAGCGATGCGGCGCCAGACCAGGGGCAGCACCAGGGTGCTGAGGACGTAGGTCGCGGCGATGAGGGCGATGCCGGTGAGCAGGGCGAGCACGATCTCGCCGGCGGCGAACGCCTCGCCGCCGAAGGACGGGACAATGATCACCATGAGGACGGCGCCGAACTCCTGGAGGATGCAGACGTTGATCGCCGCGATGCCGGGCACCGACTTGAGCTGTCTTCGGCCCTCGAGGATCTTGACCACGACGATGGTGCTGGTGTTGGCGGCGAGGAAGCCGAGGACCATGGCGACCTCGGTGTCGAAGCCGAGGAGGGTCCCTACGAGGAAGCCGATCGCGATCGTGAGGATGATCTGGCCGCCACCGCCAAACAGCGTGAGCTTGCCGTAGTCGAGAAGGTTGCGGAACGAGAACTGGATGCCGATGCCGAACATCAGCAGGATGACGCCGATGTCCGCGGCGTGCGTGATGTCGTCGAGGTTGCCGACGGGCCCGGGGGTGTTGGGGCTGATGACAACACCGGCGACGAGGAAGCCGATAATGGT
>DASTLN010000264.1:0-4289 GCA_035714925.1 Dehalococcoidia bacterium
AGCAGACGCGTCGCAGCAGCCGACATCCTTCGCCAACGGCCGCTACGAGGTCAAGCGCTTCCTGGGCGAGGGCGGCAAGAAGAAGGTCTACCTGGCGCACGACGCACGGCTCGACCGCGACGTCGCCTTCGCGCTGATCAAAGCCGAGGGCCTGGACGTCGCCGCGCGCGAGCGCATCACGCGCGAAGCGCAGGCGATGGGCCGCCTCGGCAACCACCCCAACATCGTCACGGTCTACGACATCGGCGACGAGGACGGACAGCCCTTCATGGTACTGCCGGTGCTGGCGGGCGGCGACGTCGAGGGCGTGGTCGAGAAGGCGGAGGAGCACAAGCTGCCGCTTGAGCGCGCCATCGAGATCGCCGTCGACACCTGCCAGGGGCTGGAGCTGGCGCACGGCAAAGGCATCGTGCACCGCGACCTCAAGCCGGGCAACGTCTGGCTTACCGAGGACGGGCGGGCCATGATCGGCGACTTCGGCCTCGCCGTGGCGGTCGACCGCAGCCGTCTGACGCAGGCGGGCATGATGGTGGGCACCGTCTCCTACATGCCGCCGGAGCAGGCGATGGGGGGCGAGGTGACGCCACAGAGCGACCTCTACAGCCTGGGCGCCATGCTCTACGAGATGGTCAGCGGCCGCCCGCCCTTCGTGGGGGACGAGTCCGTCGCCATCATCGGCCAGCACCTCAACACGCCACCCGTCTCCCCCACCTGGCACCGCCCCGACTGTCCGCCGGCGCTGGAGACGCTGATTCTGCGCCTCCTCGAGAAGGACCCGCAGAAGCGCCCTGCATCCGCCACGGAGGTCCGCGAAGCGCTGCAGGCTGTGACGCTGGCCCAGACGGACGTAGCGGCGACCTTTACGGTCGCCACGGGGGGTGGCGGGGCCGGCGCGGCGTCGGGTGTCGCCGACCCCCTCTACCGCACCGTCTTCGTCGGCCGCGAGGCGGAGCTGCGCCAGCTGCAGCAGGCCTACGACGCTGCCGTCTCCGGCCAAGGCGGCCTCGTCATGGTCGTCGGCGAGCCCGGCATCGGCAAGACGGCGTTGTGTGAGCAGTTGGCCACATACGTCAGCATCCGCGGCGGCCGCACCCTCGTCGGCCACTGCTACGAAGAAGGCTCCCTCTCATTGCCCTACCTGGCCTTCGTCGAGGCGATGCGCACCTACGTCCTGGCGCGCGACCCTGACGGCCTCAAGTCCGACCTCGGAACGGGGGCAGCCGACGTAGCGCGCATCGTCTCGGAGGTCAGGGATCGCGTCAACGTCGAGCTTCGCGACGCGTCCGACCCGGAGGACGACCGCTGGCGCCTGCTGCAGAGCGTCACGACCTTCGTGCGCAACGCCGCGTCGGTGCAGCCGCTGGTCATCGTCCTGGAGGACCTGCACTGGGCCGATCGCGGCACGCTGGACCTGCTGCAACACGTCGCGCGCAACTTGCAGGGCGCCCGCCTCGTCGTCGTCGGCACCTACAGGGATGTGGAGGTGGACCGGGCTCACCCGCTATCGGGGACGCTGGCGGAGCTTCGGCGCATCGGCAGCTTCCTGCGCCTGCCGTTGCGTGGCCTCACCATCGAAGAAGTGCAGCGCATGTACGAGGTGGTGCGCGGCACCGAGATTACGTGGGCGAGGGCGGAGGCGGTACACCGGCAAACGGAAGGCAACCCCCTCTTCGTCCAGGAGATCCTCCGTTACATGGTCGAAGAAGGTTACGTCGTGCGCGAAGGCGGCCGCTGGGTGCTGGCCGAGGGCACCGGTCCGACGAGCGGCATCCCTGAGGGATTGCGCGATGTCGTCGGCAAGCGCCTCTCCCGCCTGACCGAGAAGACGAACCAGGTCCTGGCAATCGCGGCGGTCATGGGCCGAGAGTTTCGGCTCGACGCGCTGCAGACGGTCGCGGGGATGGCAGAGGATGACGTCGACGCGGCGCTCCAGGAAGCCGAAGAGCGCGCGATTATCGAGCAGCGTCCCGCCCTCGGCACGCTCGCCTTCCGCTTCACCCACGCCTTCTTCCGCCAAACGCTTTACGAGGAGATCTTTGCCTCGCGGCGTCTGCGATTGCACCAGCAGATCGCCCGCGCGCTCGAAACGGTGTACGCCCGCCGCCTGGAGGAGCACGCGCCCGAGCTAGCAGAGCACTTCGCGCAGAGCACTGACCCGGCAGACCTCGAGAAGGCACTTCATTACAGCGAGCTGGCGGCCCGGCGCGCAGTAGCCGTCTACGCCCACGCCGAGGCGGTGCGTCACCTGGAGCAGGCCCTGAAGGTCCAGGAAGTGCTCGATCCCGACGATAGGGCTATGCGCTGCGATCTGCTACTGGCACTGGGCGAGGCCCAGCTGCCGCTTGGGGAGTCGCGTAAGGTGACTGACGTCATTGCGCCAGAGGCCTTCGAGTTGGCGCAGGTCTTGGGCGACAAACAGCGTGCAGCGCAGGCCTGCTATCAGGCAATCGAGGGACTGCATCGCTCCGCACCTCAGGCGTCCTGGCGGACACCCGAATGGGCGGAATGGGCGCAACGTTATGACGAGAATGCCGTTGCGGAATCTTCGCACAGAGTCCACGCGGACCTCGCGCTGGGTCGGGTGCGTGTAGCCGAAGGGGCACTAGAAAAGGGCGTTGAGCTATTCCGGGGCGCTTTGGTGCTAGCACGACACCTAGGCGACCGAGAAGCCCTGTTCTCAGCCGCGCGGCTCAATATTCAGCACCTCATGTTCGGGGCAGGTCTTTGGCGTCGGGCCGTTGAATTGGCAGAGGAGTTCGTCTCGGTGCCATGGGACGGCGTCAGTGGCCGCACGCAAAGCCTGATGCTGGAGTTTTGCGGGATCGCCCTGCTCGAGGGTGGAAACCGCGACGAATTCGACCGGCTCTTCGGCCAGCTAGATGAGGTTGGAAAGCGGACCCGCGACGCCTATTCCCGGGTCCTGGTATTGAGCCTGGAGCCACTTCCAGCGGTACTCGACGGGCGCCTGGAGGATGCCGTAGCCGCCCTCGACCGTATGCAGTCGTTGGCCGACGAGCTGGGCGTGCCTGAGATGGGCCGGAACTTCTCGCGTGTCCGCGCTACTACGGCCTTCTTCTTTCTCGGCCGGTTCGCGGAGGCCGCTCAAGCGCATCCTGCGGCGAAAGCTCTCTGCGACGCTTATCAGGGACTCCATGATGAAGTCCGGAAAGCGCTTCCAGACCTGGTGGCCCACGTTGGCGGAATGAACATGCCGGGAGGTCCCACGATCGAAGCTCTGGCGCTCCTCGAGACAGCGGTTGAGGTTCGCGACTTCGATTCGATCCGAAGTCTGCTGGCGTTCATCGGAGATGACCCGCCACCAAATCTAGTCTTCGCAAGCGGCAGTAATAGAACTTTGGGCGCGGCTGCCGCGTGCCTGGGCGAGTTCCATGGTGCGCGCCATTTGCTCGATTTAGCGCTAGCGGACGCCACGGGGGTTCGCAGCAGGCCTGAGGTCTCGCTTTGCCGCCTGGCGTTGGCCGAGCTTCTCCTCGATCACTACCCCGACGAGCGCGGCGCGGCCATCGAGCACCTCGACTTCGCCATCGCGGAGCTTCGGGAGATGAAGATGCAGCCGGCGCTGGAACGGGCGCTGCGGCATCGTGGGTTGCTCAAGGCATGAAAGCCGCGAGCCACGAGTTCATGGCAACCTGGCGTTCTAGCTTGAAGCTTCTGCCTCACGTTCGCGTTATAGTTAGGGACGACATCGCTCTCAGAAGGAGACGCCATGCTGACCAAAGAAGACAACGAGATCCTGACTCACGTCGGCCCCGGGACGATGATGGGAAACCTGCTCCGCCGCTACTGGACGCCGGCGTTGCTCAGCAGTGAGGTACCCGAGCCCGACAGTCCACCAGTCCGCGTCCGGCTACTCGGCGAGGATCTCGTGGCCTTCCGCGACACCAGCGGTGACGTCGGTCTCTTCCCTCAGGCTTGCCCCCACCGCGGCGCCTCTCTGTTCTTCGGTCGCAACGAGGAAGCCGGCCTGCGCTGTGTCTACCACGGTTGGAAGTTCGACACCGCCGGCGCCTGTGTCGACATGCCGTCGGAGCCGGCGGAGAGCAATTTCAAGAACAAGGTCCGCATCAACGCCTACCCGACGCATGAATCCGGCGGCATCGTCTGGACCTACATGGGCCCGAAGGAGGCGATGACCGCCTTCCGCGACTTCGGCTCCGATGCCGTGCCGAAGGAGGACTGGTTCGCCGCCAAGAACATCGGCTACTGCAACTGGGTGCAGCGCATGGAGGGAAACCTCGACACGTCGCACATCTCCTGGCTGCACCAGT
>DASTLN010000265.1:0-2209 GCA_035714925.1 Dehalococcoidia bacterium
ATCGCGCCGGTCATGTCCTCTTCGTGGCCTTCGATTCGACAGATGAAGCCGTAGACCCCCGCCTGGAACGGCCCGAATTCAACGATCTGCTCGCTCCACGGACCAAGCCGGACGTCGATATCGAGGCCCCGGGCGCTGTCCTTGAGCGTGAACGTGTGCAGGATGGGATCGTCGTTCTTGACCAGGAGGCGAATTGGCTCCCCCGCGTTGACTTCCAGCGTCTCCACGCTCCATTTCGTATCGTCGGCGGTCAACTCCTGCGCTCCCTGCCGGTCCTCGGCCGACACGCTTTTCGTCGCGTTCACGACCGTGAGTACAAGCGAGATCGCTGAGGCCACGAAGACAGCGGCTGCAATCCCTCGCAGGGCCATCGTGACGCCGGAACTGACCTCGCTGCCAACCGGTCCCCGAAAGTACTGAACGAAGCCGGCGAGACACGCGATGAACGCGATACCGAGGCCGGTGAGGGTGGAGAGCGTCAGGAGGAAATCGAAGAAAGCCTTGGGCGTGGTGAGGATGAGGCCGGCGTCCGCAATGAAGGCCACGAATCCAAACCCGGAGAGTATCGCCGCAATCAGTAATCCCCAGCGGCGGACATAGCGCAGCGATGCGATAGCGATCGCAGCCGGTATCAGCAGGATCAACCCGAAGACAGCGTCAGACGGAGAGATCACCAGGATGGTGATCAGAATGATCACCGCCGCAGCCACGTAAATGGCTATGCCGAAGAACGCAGCCTTGGCATAAGCGTCCGCGCCTCGCATCACGTTTAGTCGACGCATTTCGATTCCTTTCGATGAGTTCCGGGCGACATGCGCTACTACCTCGGCCTCGGCATCAACACGCCTTTGTAGGGTCGGTCGGGTGGTCTGGCCCGACCCTGGACGTCCTATCGCACCGTAATCGCGCCGCTCACCACGAAGCGCCAGCGCCGGCCCCGCGCCGCGTCAATTGATCTGCAGGCCTACGATCCCGAACTCGACGCCGTGGGCACAGCCGGCGCCTCCTTGGCCTCGACCCGCGCGGCCGGCAGCGACTTCCCAATCCACAGCGCCCACGCCGCGAAGGAAAGGCCCAGCGCCATCAACGGCCAGCGCAATCCGACCAGGTCGCCGATTAAGCCAATCGGCAGCGCCAGCAGGAAACCAACACCAACCCCTACCGCGAACAGGCTGATGATCCGTCCCAGGTACTGCTGTGACGCCGTGGTCTGCAACAGCGTCAGTCCCGCCACAGACGTGGTCGCGTTGAAGAAACCGAAGGTCGCCATCAACGGGAAGGCCGTCAGCCCAATCGGGTTAACCGCGATAACTGCCAGCCCGAACGCGAAGCCGGCGCACAGGCGTACGTACGCGCGGAGCCGGTCCTGAATATCGAGCACCAGGAAGAGCACGCTCCCTGTCAACGCCCCGATACCCATGGACATCATGAAGAAGCCGGCCTTCGCCGAGGAGAAGCCCATTTCTTCTCGCGCGAAGCCCGGTGCCAGTGACTGGAAGCTGAATCCCAGGAGTCCAATGCCAAGGCCCAACGACATGATCGTGGACACCACCGGCGTCTCGTACGTGTAGCGGATCCCTTCCACGACCTCGGCCAGGAACGATTTCCCACGCCCGGCCGCGACATGGCCCGAGCCCCTCACCATCGAGAGGCAGACGACACCAAACGCGCCGCAAATGGCGCTAATGCTCAACGTCGCGCCGACTCCAACCGTCGCGACAAGCCCACCCGCCGCAGCCGGCCATATGATCCGCGACGTGTGCTGCTGGATCGTGTTCAGCGCTACCGCGTTCATCATCTCCGTCTGGTGCACCAGCGACCGGATCAACGCCTGGCGCGCCGGCACCGTCAGCGCCTGCATCACGCCAAGGCCCACCGCCGACACGTAGACCTCCCACAGCTCGACAACCTCCGCGATCGTCAGGAACGAAAGAATTGCCAGGTTCACCATCGTGAAGGCCTGGCTGATCATCAGCAGGTTCCGCCGGTTATAGCGGTCCGCCAGGACGCCGCCGAAAAGCGCCACCAGCGTCAGGGGCACGCCCTGCAGAAAGATCACCAACCCCAGCTGCCCCACGGAGCCATCCGTCAGGTCCAGCACCAGCCACGCCATGGCGAACTGCTGCAGCCCTTGAGCGCCGGTCGCGCCGAAGCCGCTAACCCAGTACCAGCGGAAGGTCTTGTTCCGCAGCGCGCGAAACGGCTCGGT
>DASTLN010000266.1:0-41830 GCA_035714925.1 Dehalococcoidia bacterium
TGCCGCCACGCAGTAGGTCGAGTCGCCCTCCCGCAGGGTTGCTCCGAAGCCGACCGCTCCGATCACGCCCACCTGCTTGCCGCCACCATAGAAGACGCCGATGTTTGCGGGGTTGTTATTCGCGTTCTCGCCTACCGTAGCGAGGACGTCAGGCAGGTCGCAGGGGCCATCGCAGCCTGCCGGGTTGTTGAACACCACCCACCAAAGCGTGTAGATACTCGACGGCTCGACGCCGACGCTGTAGATGAAGCCCGAGACTACACTGTCCGTGCGGGCCAGTTGTGCCCCCGCGAACGGCACCACTTCCGTGGTGTTGAACTTCACCACCGGCACAACCTTGTAGCTATTGGCCGCCGATGCTGTGATCGCCAACCCCATGGCTGCAAGGACTCCAAGGGCCGCGCCCAGAATGATTAGCTTCCTCATTGTCTGTCCTCTCCTTCGCACCTGTTTTTGTTCGCGATCTTGTTCGCCGTGTACTTCCCCAGACGGTCGCTGGACGCGCCGGCCGTCATCCGAACAAGAAGATGACGGTCGGCTTCGCCGCAGCGACAGCGCCTGGTCCGAAGAACCCGGGGCACCGCAGGTACAAAGTTAGGCTTGGTATGGATCTCGATCTTCGGGGGAAACACTCAACATTTCCCGCCATTGTTCGGGCTAGGAAGCGGGCGGGTATGGGTACTTTCCGACAGGCGGCTACTTAGGGGAGTGCTCCATCGCGTACACCGTCGCCTCGGCGCGGTTGCGCGCACCGATCTTGGCGTACACGTCCGCGATGTGGCGCTCGACGGTGCGCTGACTGAGGACGAGCTGGTCCGCGATCTCACGGGTCGTCCTGCCGGCCGCGATGAGGCGAAGGACTTCTTCCTGCCGTCGCGACAGTCCAAGCCTGGACCTGGCACGAGCCTGCGTACCAGCGGCCAGTTGCCTTGCCGCCGCCAGCGCCGATGGCATACCCATCGCCTCGAACTCGGCGATGGCCTGGTCCAGGTAATCCAGCGCTCTCTGGCGCTCGTCGGGCAGGTGACCCAGCAGCAGTCGCGCCAGGTCCATACGGGTTAACGCCAGCTCGGGCCGATAGCCCACGCGCTGACAAAAGTCCATCGCGTCCTCGTAATGCCCCAGCGCTTCGTCGTAGCGGCCGAGCAACGCCGCCGCACCGCCAAGATGCCGCGGCACGACCACGAAGTTCGGCTTGCCCAGCTTGCGCGTATCCGCCGCCATTCGATCGAGCAGGATCGCCGCCGCCTGCTCGTCGCCACAAAGCACCGCCGGTTCCAGCATGAGGTTGAACATGCTGTATGCCACCCGATTGTCCGGCGAGCTGCCTGATACGCGCTGCACAGCGACACTAAGAGCCTGCCTGGCCTCATTCAGGCGTCCCAGGTAGATGAGGAAGAGCGCCCGGTACGCCGGCTCGTAGACGGAGGCCGCGATCCTGGGAAGCCACCGCAGCTCTTCCTCGAGGACGGTTTGATCTCCTCGCCAGGCAGCGACGCGCGCTCGCCAGGCGTGAGGAAAGGTGCCCAATCCACCGGCAACGCAACGGGTGCACGCCTCCATCGCGTCGCCCAGGCGGCCATCCAGCTTGGCAAACAGTGCCTCCGCACCGGTGGAGTGAAGCGCAGCCTGGTGGTGTGCCGTTTCCCGTGCCAGCGCTGCCAGTTGGCGGCGCTGGTCTTCCGCCTCTAGGCGAGCGCCCCACTGCAGATGCGTCGCAACCGCGTCGAAGTGAAGCGTTGCCAGGCCGAGGGTGGGGACCCCTTGTCGAGGCAGAGCCAGGATCTCTCGGAACAGCTGTCTCTCCTCCCCGTCGCTCATCACGCCGATGCGCAGCAGGAACGTGGCGTTGCGGAACGCAAGCTCCGAGAGCCCAGCCTGGCGCGCCAGCGTCAGCGCTTCCAAAAGCAAGGCGCGCGCTTCGCTGAAGCGTCCGGCGTGCAGCGCGACGGCCGACTTCGGCGTGTTGAGCCTGCTCCGGGCTTCGGGATCGTCGCCTGCATAGCGGTCGCCTACTTCCATCCACTCCCCGAGCGGTACGTTGTTCGTCACATCCAGGACGAGGCGGCAGGCTGCAAAGGCGCGGCGCGCATCCCCTAGCGCTTCCGCGAGGAGCAGCACCCGCGGCGCGATATCCGTCAGCACACGCTGTCCGTCGCCTTCGGCTACCGCCGCCTCGCCGAGCCGTAGCGTCAGCTCGTAGGTCCGCAGCAGGTCGTTCGGCTCCAATGCCCTCTGTATCTCGATCGCCTGCTCCAGGAGGCGCGCGGCCTCGCCGTGGGCCGGCAGGTGCATCGCGTTCTCGGCCGCCACCTCGGCGTAATGAACCGCCTTCTCCAGGTCCCCGCGCTCCGCGGAACGCGAAAAGTGCAGCGCCAGCTCCGCCGCGCGGCCCGCCGAGTTTGCGGCGGCCTGCGCCTCCAGCACATGCGCCACGCGCTGGTGCAAACGCTGGCGCCGCGGCGTGCTGATGCCCTCGTACAGCGCCTGGCGCACCAGCGCGTGGCTGAACCAGTAACGCGCCTCCGGCCCCCGGCGCTCCTGCAGCAAACGCGCCCTCAGACCTTCTTCCACCGCCTCGATCACGACATCAGCGCCGTTGTCGGACGCCTCGACGAGCGTCGCGTAGTCGAATTCGCGTCCCAGCACAGACGCCAACCGCAGGGTGGACAGGGTGGCCTCGGATAGCCTGCCGAGCCTCCGCCCGATCACGTCGGCGACGCCTTTCGGCATTGCCAGCGCGCCGGTTGGCGCGGCTTCGACCGTCAGGGCGCCGGACTCGCTGAGACTCCTCACGACCTCGCCGACAAAGAAGGGGTTGCCTTCCGTATGCTCGTGGATCGCCTCGGCCAGCGAGGCGCTGGGAGTGTGCCCTGCCATGGCCGTGACGAGCGCATGCGTTTCCTCGGGGTCAAGGCCCTTCAGGTCGAGCGACATTACGCTGCTCTCGCGACGCAGGTCCGTCAGCACAGCCGAAAGCCCATGCTCCGCCGTGAGGTCCGCCTCCCTGTAGGTAACGATGATCAGCAACGGACCCTCCTCGCGGAATCGGGCCAGGTGCTTCAGCAGCAGCAGGCTCGGCTGGTCGGCCCAGTGCATATCCTCCAGCACGACGGCGAGCGGCGCGGAATGCGCGCCCGTGGTCAGAAGATTGGAGACCGCCTCGAAGAGGCGGAAGCGCTCGAAATTGGCGTCGTCAACCGGCGGCACGGGCCAGTCCGGCAGACGGTCCTTCAGCTCGGGCACCAGCCGCAGCAGGCTGCCCGAGAACGCCACCGGCTGAGCTGCCAGCACGACTTCCGGGCAGGCGGGGAGATAGCGCTGCAGCACTTCGACGAACGGCCGGTATGGGATGAGGAGGTCCTCGTCGCAATGGCCCGCGACGACTGTTGCGCTCTCCTCCCGCAGGATGGCGGCGAACTCCGTGACCAGACGCGTCTTGCCGATACCGGGGTCGCCCTGGATCAGCAGCACCTGGCGGCTGTCCGCCTTCGCCCGGTCCCAGGCGCGGCCCAGCGCGTGCATCTCCCTCTGCCTGCCCGTGAACGGCGCGAACTCGGCCGCCGCCGTCGCGGCAGGCGTCCCGGAACTAGTCTCTTCCGCCCTTTCCACGCGTTCATCATAGAATGAGCCGCAAAGGACGGCCACTGAGAATCAGGGAGGCAGTTTATGCACCAGGAAATCAGGGACGCGCTGCAGAAGTCAGGCAGCGTCATCGACATCACCACCACCGGGCGCAAGAGCGGCGAAGCGCGCCGTATCGAGATCGTCTTCCACAACTTCGGCGGCACCGTGTACATCTCGGGCTTCCCGCGGCCCCAGAAGCGCAGCTGGCTGGCCAACCTCGAAGCTCACCCGGACTTCACCTTTCACCTCAAGAACGACGTGAAGGCCGATCTCGCCGCAACCGCTCGCTCGATAACCGGCGCGGCGGAGCGCCGTCCCATCCTCGAGCAGGTGAAGAGCTCTCAAGAAGGCTGGAAAGACGTGGACATCGAGGACGCGGTCAAGATGGCGCCCCTGGTCGAGGTGATGTTCAAGGACTAGCCGAAGTCAGCCGGGCTACACCGTCCATCCGGAGTTGCGCAGGCGGAAATAGAGCCATGTCGCCATCGCAATTGCCAGGAACGCGAGGGCGATCAACAACGCACCGCTGTTGGCGCCGCCAAGCAGTGAGCCATAGCTTTCGTGGCGGTTCACGATGACGTGGAAGAAGAGGAAGCTCGCGGGCAGCGCCAATACCGCCCAGGCGTATCGATTCCATGTCCAGACCTTCTGGCCGTCGTTGAAGGTCAGCGGGATCAGGCTCAGCAGCACGCTCTCGGCACCGCCCACGAACACGGCTACGGCGGCTGTCTCCGGAAGGCTGGACCACACGCCCGGATGACTCTCATTAAAGGACCGAAGCGGATCGACGAGGGCAAGCGCGGCTACGCTGACACCCAGGACGCCCAGCATCGGCACAAAGACTATGAGGCCCTCCTCTCGCCGTCCGATGCCGCCTCCTGCAAGCGCCGCGCCTGCCACGAAGCCAAAAATAACGCCAGGATTCAATTCGATCAGCCGCGACAGGAGTACCGACGCGGCCGCGATCACGAGCGCGATTGGGTATGCGCGGATGGCCCCCGGCAGGCCGAACGCCCGCGTAGAAAACACGACCTGACCGCCTTCATAGAGGAACGTCGTCAATGTCAGGCCAGCCATCAGCCCCACTACCAGGACGAGGCTCGCGTCGTTCAACCCGAAGTGCGGGTCGAGAGTCGCATAGACCAGAGCTGTGAGCGATAGCAGGCTCACCAGCTTCACCGCCGAGAACGTCAGCGGATGCCGCGACCAGAAGGGATCGACTCGGCTGCTGTACGCGGCTGCGATGCCCAGGGCTCCCGCGACCGGCGCCGAAAATCGAGTCACACCGCCACTGATGGCCTCCGCGTTCTCTTTGATCGTGGCGTTAAATATCGTCGCGGCGACCAGTACCACCAGCAAGGTCAAGAGCGCCAACGAAAGATTTGTACCGACCACGGCGAGATTAGTTGAGAGGTCACGCATTCCCGCGAAGTTCGCCAGGAAGTTGAGTGGCGGCGGCTCAATGACCAGGCTTCTCACCTCGCTGATGCGTATAACAGCCGGGAGAGGTGCGGCCGTTGCTGTCGGCGTGGCCGTCGGAGTTGGCGTGGACGTTGCCGTCGGGGTCGGGGACGGGGTTGCGGCCGGCTCGTCAACGGGCGCGAGCACCGCAGCCTCAACGATCGGTTCCGGCGTCGCCGTTGGCATCGGCGTTGCAGTGAGCGTCGGCGCCGGCGTCGAGGTCGCGGGATCTTCAATCAAAAACGTTTCGGGCTCAGGTGTCTCCGTAGCGGGTTCGGCGGTCGCGGTCGGGGGCTCAGGTGTGGCCGTTGCCGGTTCCGGCTCGGGAGACGGCGTGGCGGGCTCCGGGGTCGACGTCTCCTTCGGCCTGCAATCATGATCCGAGCCGCGATGCTTGCCCGAGGATTCTTCTGCTTGTTCGCAGTGATGCGACTTCGCGGCGACGGCGGTCGCATCCTGAAAAAGCGCTGCGAGGATGACGATCCAGCTGAGGGCTGTCAGCGCAACGGCAGCCGCCAACAGACGACCGCCACCGCGTCGACCGGCATCCCGTCCAGCCCCGCTCGCGGACTTCCGCACTTCAGGTCTCATGAAAAGGAGTTTAGGTTTCAGCGTCCTCTAGCGTGAGTCCCCTCGCGGTTAAGAAAAGGTTACGGGCTGATTACACCCGCTGCCTCGAAGCTCAAGTTCGAGTCTCGACCGCCGCCATCGCGTCAACAATCGACGTGCAGGCTTCGGCCAGCTCCTTACCCTTGACCAGCATGTGGTCGCTGAAGAATTGGACCTGCGCCTCAGTCTCGTGGAACTGCTGCGGCGTCAAGACCGCCGAAAGCACCGGCACCTCGGTCTCCAGGCTGACCTGCACGATGCCGTTGAGCACCGCCTGCGCCACGAATTCGTGACGGTAGATGCCCCCGTCGACGACGAGGCCGCTGAGGCACACCGCCGCGTAGCCGCCCGAGCTCGCCAGTCGCTTCGCCATCAGCGGCAGCTCCAGGCTACCCGGCACCGAAAAGTATTCGATCTCGGAGTCGTCCCACTCGGCGCGCTTCATCTCCGCGGCAAACGCCTCTTTGCAGCGGTCCGTGATCTCCGAATGCCACCCGGCCTGGATATATGCGACCTTGCGTCCTCTGCCCACGTCTTACCTCCTGCGCGTGCCTCGAACCAAGTATTAGCGGCCGGTCTGTCCTGTAAGCGGCTAAGCGAGGAGATTGTTCTCCACCGCGAACAGCACGGCCCCGGCCCGACTCGAAACGCCGACCTTGCTATATACATTCTCAAGATGATGGCGCGCCGTGTGATCGCTGATAACCAGGCGTTGCGCTGTCTGATGAATCGTGAGTCCTGATGCGATCTCGCGCAGGACCTCGACCTCTCGCTCCGTCAGTCCTGCGGGCCAGACCATCCGGCTCTCAACCGGCCGCGGCGACCCCAGCTCCGCTGCGAGTGCGCCTACGCAACTCGTGTCGAATCGAGCCGACGCCGTCAGCGCATCGAGGATGGGCTCCGGCTCCGCTCGCGCGCCGCCTGACATTTCCTCATAAGCGCTCACAAGGGCGACGATTCGCATTGGCAAGGTGATCTCGCTGCCCTTCAGGCCCCTGTGGTAACCGCTGCCATCTAGGTACTCGTGGTGTGCGCAGGCTACCGAACCAATCGGACGCATGAGGTCCGAGCGGGACAGTATCCGGTCCGTGTAATAGGTATGCAGCCGGTAGCGCTCGAACTCCGCTTCCGTAAGCGGCTGCTCCTTATGCAGGATCAAGGCGGGCACCGCGACCAGGCCCACATCGTGTACCAGCGCCGCACGCCGCGTCAGCGCAACGGCGGCCTCGTCCAGTTTGAGTCGCCGTGCCATCGCCTCCGCCAGCTCGGCCGTCTTTCGCGAATGCGTCAATGTCGCCCCCGATTTCAGGTCGACGATATCGGCGAAAGCGTACGCGATGTCATCAAGCAGCGATTCGCCCGCCCAGCGCGGCGGCCCCGGTTCGATCTCAAGGACGGCAGTCCACGGTTCCTGCTCATGGAAGTCGGCCCAGAACGACGCGTCATCGCAGAGGTCGACTGCGGCGGCCGCAATTTGCGGGTCGAAGGACGTGCCGGAGCGCTTGCTCGCGGCGGCGCTCGCTGCCGAAGTCCCCTCCTCTGAAAGAAAGACCTCTGTAATCATCGCGACGTTCACAAGCCGGGCCGGAAGCGGGATATCTTCGCCCTTGAGTTTGTGGGGACCCTTGCCGCCCCAGCTCTCGCAGACCTGATACAGGCTTTTCTGCGTTTCCTCCGACATGCCGAGGCGTCTCGCGATGCGAGACCCGACATCCGAACAACCTTCGTCAATCTCTGCGAATGCCTTCTCTCCCTGCGCGACGAGCTGCAACATCCTCACGCTTCGTGTCGCTGTCGATCGCCCTTCAGCCACGTGGCGCCACAGCCAGCCGAGCAATTGAGACATGTTGCTTGGGTCGCACAGGCAGAAGTCCTTCTGCGCCTTCAGTTCATCGCTGGCCAGAAATGCCGCAAATTCTGGAGCACCTGCCGTGCATCCCGCGTGGACCAGGAGGGCAGTGTAATAGACGTCCCGCCGTTGCTGCGCGCTGAGCCCAAGGCGCTCGGCCAGCTCCACGGAAATTCGACAGGTCCGCAGGACGTGACCCATCGGCTGTCCGCGACCCAGGTCCCCTGCGAACGAGAGCGACCCCAACAACTCCGCCAGCCGCACTTCATCGGCCACGAGTTCGCCTCCAGAAATGGGATCAACGTCCCATGTGCGGTGATTCAACCACCGATAGCCTGCAACTACAACAAAAGGAGGAAACGATGATCAGGATTGAGCAAAGCACAGTCATCCGTAAGAAGCCGGCTGAAGTGTTCGGATTCATTTCCGACATCAGCAATTTACCGCGCTGGCAAGCGGGCGCCATCAAGTCCGAAATGGTGGGCGATTCGCCCCTCGCCACAGGCTCACGCTTCCGGGAAGTCGTACGAGTCGGCCCCCTGAAGCTGGACACCGAATGCGTCGTTACTGAGCTCCGGGACAGCGAGGTCTTTGCCTTCGAGGCAATGTCTAGCCCCATCGACTACGCAGGCAGTTTTCGCTTTACGCAGGAGGCGGACGGTACACGCGTGAGTCTGCGCGCCGTCGCTCAGATGAAAGGCGTCTGGCGACTTCTCGAGCCGCTACTCGCGGGTGACCTGCATAAGGAATCTCGCGTCGAACTCGAAAACCTGCGAAGAGTCCTCGAAGCCGGGCAACCCGTCTAATAATCAACCGAACGAAGAAAAGGAGATCACCAATGGCAACCTACATCGTCACCTGTGACCACGCCGCTGAAGAATGCGAGGCCCTCAGCAAGGAGCTCGAGGAGGTTGGGCCGGCCGAGGTCATTCGTGGCAAAGACTTTTTCTGCAGCTGCCCCTACGGCCACCACGCCGGCTGGGTCGCGGTCGAAGGCGAAAGCGCCGAGAGCATCCTCGCGTCGCTTCCGCCGGTGTTCCGCTCCCACGCCAACGCCTACCAAACCGAAACGATGGTGTTCTAGGGCACACGCGGCGCCAGGCGGCAGCAGAAGGGCCTCTTGATCGAGAGGCCCTTCCCTTCGCCCTTCCGAGCTTAGGCCCTAATACTCGAACGGCAGGCTGTACAGCTCGCAGCAGTTCGCCACCGTTATCCGGTAACGGTCTTCGTCCGACACGTCGTCGAAGATCTCGTCCAGCACTTCTTGTGAGTGCGGGAAGATCGAGTCGTGATGCGGGTAGTCGCTGCCCCACATCAGGTTGCGCACGCCGATGTCGTCGCGCGTCATGATCCCGATGCGGTCGTCCTCGAACGTGATCAGGAAGTTCTGGTGGAAATAGTAGCTCGGCGCCTCCGTTACCTCCGGCGCCGCCGCCGTGGGCTCACGCATCATCGCCCAGTCCAGACGCTGCAAGAAGTGGCCCACCCAGCCGGTTTCCCACTCCGTGGGCACGAAGCGCAGCTCCGGATAGCGGGCGCAGACGCCGCCGCAGATCAGGTCGCTGATCACCGCCGCGAGGCCGGTGTGCGCCAGCGCGTAGTTCGTGATCGGCCCCCAGTTCGGCAGGCCGTGGTTGGGCGCCGCTGTCGTGAAGATGTGCATCTCCATCGGCATGTTCAGCTCGACGGCCCTGGCCCAGAAGCGATCGTATTCATGGTCCGAGTACGGCTTATCCGCCGGCGGCACGCATGGGATACAACCGCCACGGTGCCCCATGTTCTTGGCGCGCTCCAGTTCCTCAATCGCCGCGTCGATGTCGTACAGCGGGATGCAGGCCAACGGGAAGAGACGGTTCGGTAGCTGCGACGCGTAGTTCGCGGTCCAGTCGTTGTAATTCCTGAACGTCGCCGTGACGGCTTCTTTGTTCTTCATGCCGTAGATTCCGAACATCAGGCTCGGGTACAGCACCTCGGCATCGATGCCGTCGATCTCCTGGTCCTTCGCCCGCTCAGCCGGGTCCATGACGCCGGGCCGTAGGCCGTCGTAGCCCCGGCGGATCAGCTCGATCGTCGCCGGGTCGTTCGCGTAATGCCCCGCGATGCCGAGGCGCCCAACGCCGAAGTTAGGCCGGACCGGACGGCCGGGCACGACGAGCGTGTCGCCGTACTCCGGGTGACGGATCACCTTCGGGGCATCATCGCCGAAGCGTTCGAGACCCTCGAACATCTCCGCGGCTTCGACAACATGAGAATCAGCCGAGATGCAGAGCTTCTGAGCGACCATGACAACCTCCGGACTTCGCGTTCCACGACAGTGGCGCGATCATCTTCTCACCGCGACAACCTTGTCAAAGCCCAGGCGATTCGTATGCCCATATGTCCGTATGCCCGTATGCCCGTATGCCCGTATGGGTTCTACACCCCGATCAGCGGCGCCAACGCCTCATGCGTCACGAACGCCTCGCGGAGGTCCTTCGTCGCCTCCCACCAGTCGACGTTGCGCGGCAGGATCACGCCGCCCGAGCGGTGCCTGTACACCTCCGGGTCATCGACGCCGGGCGGTACGACACCGTTGTCGCGGTGCGCCTTCGCCGCCGCCAGCATGCGCCGCCGCGTCCGGATGATCAGCTGGTCCGTCGTGCCCAGGTGCTCGCGCGAACGGTCATAGATCGTGCCCATGCTCCAGGTCACGGCCATGTCCTGCGGTCGCGCCCCGTTGGGGATGCCCGAGAAGCTCTTCCCCGAAGCCTGCAGCTCCCGGTCGATCCCGAAGTCGTTGCTCGGGTCCTGGGTCAGGCGCCAGCGTCCGTACCAATCCGTCGTGTTCGGCAGCCACTCGATGCCGCCGGAGCGGCCGGCGCTCTGCGTGCCACCGGTACCGCGCAGTCCTTCGCGCCCCGGACGGTCGCCGTTCAGGCCCGTGATCGTCCAGCAGATCGTGTGGTCATCGTCCATCGGCACGTAGGCCCTGAAGCGAACCTCGATGCCCAGAGTGCCGGTCGGGATCATCGCGTAGAACGGGGACATCTGGTGCGCGATGCGCCAGTAATACGTGTCGTCCTCCGCCGGACGGTAAGCGCCGTAGCTGGTCCCGAACTCGGTGTCGATGACGCTGAACTTCGCCTGTCGCTGCCGCGCGATGTAGAAGCCCGCTGTGCCCTCCTGCAGCTCCTGTGGCCGCTCTGAGCCGTAGTGCAGGAAGGCCTGGTGCACGGTGTCCATCTCGCCTTCCCAGCCCTGCATGTAGTTGCACTCCTAGAAGATCGTGTATAGCGAGTACTTGCCGTCTTCCAGCATGTTCGCCTCGAGCTCGGGCAGCGGCGGCGGCGTCTCACGCGTGCCCATGTAGGCCCAGATGATCCCGCCGCGCTCGTGCACCGGGTACGCCTTGGCACGCACCTTGTTCTTGAAATTCGACTCCGCAGGCTCCGACGGCATGTCGACGCAGGCGCCGGTCACGTCGAACTTCCAGCCGTGGTAGACGCAGCGCAGCCCTTCTTCTTCGTTACGGCCGAAGAACAGCGACGCGCCGCGGTGCGGGCAGGCGTTCTGCACCAGCCCCACGGCGCCGGACGTCGCACGGAACGCGATCAAGTTCTCGCCCAGCAGCCGAATACGTACCGGCGGGCTATCCGGCGCTGGCAGCTCGTCCGAGCGCACCGCCGGGATCCAGTACTCCCGCATCATCTCGCCCATCGGCGTCCCGGGGCCCACTCGACACAGAACGTCGTTGTCTTCTTTGCTGAGCATCGATCCAACTCCTTGGATGCTTCGTCGAACCTGACAGGCCTACTTTATTCCTCGCGGTCAAACGATGCTGGCACCCTTCGGTAGAATCGGCGCGTGAACGACTCCTCTGTTCCCATTCGCTACGTCTACCATCGTGTTCCGCCGAACCAGCGAGGGACGGTGCTATACCCGCTGAACCGGCTGGCGGACATCCACTCAGACCTCTATGAGGAGCTGCAGCGGAACTACGCCACGCGGCGCGACATCGCGTCGCTCCGCATCCCGCCACTCGGGAACTGCCTCTGGAACGACGTCCTGTTCTTGACCCCGATCCACCCTGCACGATTTCAGGCCGCGTTGGCGGAGGTGGGCCACACCCTCCCACGGCCGTGGCGTAGGTACTACCAGATCGACGCCCGCTTGCTCGACCCTGCTTTCACCGTGTTGTATCGCTCCAGCGAGACCTATTGGGCCGGCCAATTCAACGTCGAGAAGGCCTCAGTCCAGATCGGCCTCGACTGCGTGCCATTCGACCCGGAGCTACTCGACGGGCACGGGGAGGTGCCTCAGGCTACGCGGGAGCATTACGCCAGCGTGACCGTGGATGCTGCCGCCGCGGCTGCTGGTACAGGCTCCTTCCCCGTGCTCTTCCTGCACACGCCGCATGTTCTTTACAAAGGACAGCTCGACACCGCACAGGACGGCATCAGCATCGTCGAGGTGTAGGCGCTAGCCCCGCCCCACGAACGGCATCTTCGTCGCCATCACCGTCATGAACTGCACGTTGGTGTCCAGCGATAGGCTCGCCATGTAGACCACCGCCTTCGCCACGTCCTCCACGTCCATCGTCGGCTCCACCGCCACCTCGCCGTTGGCCTGCGGCACGCCTCGCGTCATGCGCGACGCCAGCGGCGTCAGCGCGTTGCCGATGTCGATCTGCCCACAGGCGATGTCGTACTTGCGCCCGTCCAGCGAGGTCGACTTCGTCAGCCCCGTAATCGCGTGCTTCGTACTCGTGTACGCCACCGAGTTGGGGCGCGGTGCGTGGGCGCTGATGCTGCCGTTGTTGATGATGCGGCCGCCGCGTGGGTCCTGATCCTTCATCATCTTGATCGCCTCCTGCGTGCACAGGAACGACCCCGTCAGGTTGGTGTCGACCACGCTCTTCCAGACGTCGACCTCCATGTCCTCCAGCAATCCGGGCGGAGAACCCCTGCCCGCGTTGTTGAACAGCAGGTCCAGCCGCCCGTACCTCGCCTTCGTCGCCGCGAACAGCGCCTTGACCTGCGCCGGGTCGGCCACGTCTGTCGGCACCGCCAGCATGTCCGCTCCCGCGCCCGCCTTGTCTATCGTCTCCTGCAGCGCCTCGGGCCGCCGGCCCGCCAGCACCACCGAATACCCCTCTTTCGACAGCGCGATCGCGCACGCCTGCCCGATACCGCTGCCCGCGCCCGTAATCACTGCAACTGGTGCCATCTCCCTCTCCTTGTCCCTGCTCCCTGTTCCCTGTTCCCTGTTCCTTGTTCCCCTGTTCCTTGTTCCCCCTACAGCAGCGTCCGTCCGCCGTCGATGGCGATCGTCTGCCCGGTGATGTAGCTCGCAGCGTCTGACGCCAGGAACACGCTGACGAGCCCCACTTCGCGCGGGTGCCCCACGCGGTTCAGCGGCACACCGCTGACTTCGGCGTTGCGTTTCTGCCAATCTGCGTCGCTCATCGTGTAGATGTCGGGGAAGATGCCCGGCGCCACCGCGTTGACGCGCACCTTGTATGGCGCCCACTCCAGCGCCAGTGATTCCGTGAACCGCGTCAGGCCCGTCTTGCCCGCTGCATAGGCCACCATGTTGGCGCCCGGCCGCAGCGCCGCGAAGCTGCTGATGTTAATCACATTGGCGGCCGCGCCTTTCGCCAGCAGGTGCGGCCCGAAGACGTGGCAACCGACGTACGCCTGAGTCAGGTTGACGTCGATCACGTGGTGCCACTCCGATTCCGTCAGTGCATGCCCCTCACCACCCGGCATCTCCGAGATCGTGCCGCGGATCGCGTCGCCGAGGCAGTTGACCAGGATGTCGACGCCCCCCAGCGCTTCGAAGGCCTGGTCGCGCAGCGCTTCCATCGGCGCGACCTTCGTCGCGTCGGCCGCCCATCCGAAGCCCTTGCGCCCCAGCGCCGTGACCTCCTCGGCCACCTTCACCGCCGTGTCGCCGCCCAGCGACGTCACGCCCACGTCGGCGCCCGCCTCCGCCATCGCCAGCGCAATGCCGTGGCCGATGCCCCTCCCGGCGCCCGTAATCAAGACCCGCTTACCCGTCAGGTCAAAGTCGTTCAGCATTCGTCCTCCTCAGAACGAGGCGATAGTACAACGGCAGACGGGCAGAGAGTCACGCCTCGTGCGGCCCTTCAACGGGGGCTCCGGGGGTGTCCCCCGGCATTCAACTTGGAAACGGGACGATCTTGAGTGCCCTACCCGTCAATCTTGAACAACCGCATCGCGTTGCCGCCCAGCATCAGGTCACGCTCCGCGTCGGTGATCCCGATGACGTTCTGGATCGCCGCCACCGAGTTGTACGCCCCCATGTCGAACGGGTAGTCGGTGCCCAGCATGATGCGCTCGGGCCCCACCGTCGACGCCAGGAAGCTCAGCGCCGGCCCGCCATGCGTCAGCGAGTCGAAGTAGAGCTGGCTCAGGTACTCGCTCGGCGGCCGGTCGATAACCGCCTTGCCCTCGCCGCGCACCTTCCAGCCGTGGTCCCAACGATAGCGAATGTAAGGACAAGCGCCGCCGCCATGCGCCAGGTACACCTTCAGGCGCGGGTACTCCCGCAGCACGCCGCCGAAGATCAGCGACGCCGCCGCGATCGTCGTGTCCATCGGGTTGCCGATCAGGTTCGTCAGGTAGTACTTGCCCAGGCGCTCACCCAGCCCCGGCACGCCCGCCGGGTGGATGAAGATCGGCACGTCCAGCTCCTGAGCCTTGGCCCAGAACGGCGCGAACTTCGGCTCGTCCAGGTTCTCCCCGGCGATCTGGCTGCAGATCTCAGCGCCGCGCAACCCCAGGTCTCGCACGGCGCGCTCCAGCTCCCGCACGGCGTCTGCCGGCGAACGCATCGGCAAGTGAGCAATCGCCGCGAAGCGCTTCGGATTAGCCGCCACGACCTCCGCGAACGCGTCGTTGATTGCGCTACAGATCCGCACCGCGCGCTCGACCGGCAGCGCATCCGTGAACATCGGCTGCAGCGAGATCACGTGCATGTCGATGCCCTGCTCGTCCATGTCGCGCAGCCGTCGTTCGATGCCGTAGATGCTGTCGTCCGGGAAGTTGTTCATCGGCCGCAGCGGCATCACGTGCGGCTCACCGCCTGCAACCGGGAACGTGACCTCCTGCCCTTCGACGAACTTCGCCGGGATCATGTGCGCGTGAACGTCAATTCGCAGCATGTGCGGTCTCCTTAAGTCTCAGCGGGACGTTTGCCGACGAATGATACCCGTTAGCTGAATCTTCCAGGCTGGAACGGCCCCGTCGGCGGTAGCTGCAGGTTTCAACCTGCAGAGTCCGAGCGATAGCCCACGTTCGTGTTTGAACAGCAGCAAGCCGCGTTGACCGTCCATTCGCAAGGCAGCTATAGTTCGCTAGTTATGGAAGAAGCGCATCCGATTTGGAAGAACCAAGTGGTAATAGCGGCCGTTATCGTTCTGTTCTTCCCCTTGGGTTTGTTCCTGATGTGGCGATACGCTCCCTGGCGGACGGTCCTCAAATGGCTCTGGACGATTCTGGTGATTCTCATCTTTATCACCGTCTTCCTGAGGCCTCCATCAGACGAGCCAGATACGTTCTCGGGCTATGAGATCCCCGTTGACGCTCCGTCGTCCGCGTTCCTATAGTCCTGTAGCCCCTGCCTCGACCCCCGCGCTAGGAGTCACACATGAAGGTCCTCGTTCTCGGCGGCGGCGGTTTCATCGGCCCCCGCGTCATGCAGCGCATCGTCGACCGCGGCCACGACGCCGCCACGATGGACATCAACACCAACTCGCCCATGCTCGAGCCGCTCAAGGGCAAGGTCGAAGTGATTCGCGGCGACGTCACCCTGTTCGACGATGTGATCGACGCCGTGATCCAGACGAAGCCGGACCGCATCATCAACCTCGCCTACCTGCTCGGCTTCCGCCCCGACGGCGTCACCGACGCGCAGGATCCCCACTACGCGGTCCGCATCAACATCCTTGGCATGGACAATGCCTTCGAGGCCGCCCGCCTGTGCGGCGTCAAGCGCGTCGTCTACGCCAGCTCGCTTGCCGTCTACGGCCGCCAGAGCTTCTACGGCGAACGCCCCCTCACCGAGGACGACGTCCGCATGGGCTCGGGCGTCTACGCCGCGTCAAAGATCTACAACGAGCACCAGGCCGAGTGGTTCAACAAGGCGTACGACATGGAGATCGTCGCCATCCGTCCCTCCAACGTCACCGGCCCCGACAAGGTGCGCGGCTCCATGGACCACGTCCGCGTCATCACGGAGCCCGCGCGTGGCCTGCCGGTCACGTTCCCCTTCAAGGACTCGATGCGCCTTCCGATCCACGTCGACGACATCTCGGAGATGTTCACCCGCGTCACGCTGGCCGCGAAGACGCAGTACAGCGTCTACAACTCCGGTGGCGAGACGATCAGCATGGGCGACATCGCCGCGCTGGTGCAGAAGTACCTGCCGGACGCCCAGATCACCTTCGAGAAGGAGACCGGCGGCCGGGAGCTCTCTGGCAACTACATGATGGATAACACCCGCATGGTGCAGGAGTTCGAGTATGACCTCGCGCCCTACCCGCAACGCGTCCTCGAGATCATCAACGCCGTCCGCGCCGACGAGGGCTTGCCGCCGGTCGGCCCCTAGCGGCTACGCGGCGTCGCTGCTCCTGGCCTGAAGGCGCCGTTGGACGGACCCGCTGAAGATGATCCGGCCGCCGTCGATGTAAACGCCGTCGTTGCTCTGGAGGACCTGCTCGACGGAGCGCAGGAAAGCACGCGCGTCATTCACGCGCCCCACCAGTTGCAGGAGCTCGGGCAAGGTAGGCTCACGTCCCAGGTTCGCCTTCGAACCCTTGCTCAGCGCTGCGTAAAGGACCCTCTCTTCGCGGTCCGAAAGCGGGTCCAGTCCCGATCTCGCCTCATTCATCGGCCATTCCTGGCGGCCGATCTCCACCACGCGTCTTGATGCGAGCGGCTCCGGTGCAGCCTTTGCTCCGACGCTGTGAGGATCCACGGGTTGCGGCGGCATCTGCCCATTCAGCCCGTCCGGCTGGGTCGCCTTGCTGGGCGTGGGATTCTGATAAAGAAGTCTCGCCAGCTCCTCGTTGCTTCGAGTGCCGAAATCGCTACGCTGCGCCATTCTTGTCACCTCTCCAGGTCCAAGAAAATGTACGGCGGGGGTTAGGGAAAACGATCGGAATTTGCGGGAAATCTACTTACCTTATCGGCCTGCACCGCGGATCCTGAATAGTCAGGCCGGCCCAAATTCACGGGCCTTCTGGTCCTCCCTCGTACCGCTGTTCCTGACTTTCAGACGTCGCCTTTGGCGCTTAAACACCCTGGCTCGAGTATCCCCCATCGACCGGGATCGCCGTGCCCGTGATGTAGTCAGACGCCGCGCTCGCAAGGAACACGGCGATGCCCGCGTGATCATCGCCGGTGCCCCACTTACCCGCCGGTATGCGCGACGAGATGCGCTCGTGCAGGCCGGGCAAGTCGTGGTTCCAGATCGGCGATGTCAGCTCCGTCTCGATCCAGCCGGGCAGAACGGCGTTGACCTGAATGTTGTCTGCCGCCCACGCCGCGGCCAGCGACTTCGTGAACTGCACGACGCCGCCTTTCGACGCGGCGTAAGCCGCCGCGATCGGCGACCCGAAGATCGACATCATCGAACCGATGTTGATGATCTTGCCGCCACCCTGCGCCTTGAAATGTGGAAACGCCGCCTTGCTCGCCGTGAAGACACTGGTCAGGTTCGTATCGATGATCCGGTGCCATTCCTCCAGCGTGATCTCCTCCGGCCGCTTGCGCACCGAAGTCCCCGCGTTGTTGACCAGAATGTCGAGGCGACCCCACAGCTTCGCGGAGGCGTCGATCATCGCCTCGACCGACGCCTCGTCTGACACGTCGACCTCGATGAACGCCACTCGCGCGCCCAGGGCCTCTAGCTCGGCGACGGCGCTCGCGCCCTTCACCTTGTTGCGCGCCGCCACGACGACCGACGCCCCGGCGGACGCCAGGCCCTTCGCCATGCCGAGACCGATGCCGCCATTGCCACCTGTGACAACCGCAACACGGCCCGTAAGGTCAAACAGGTTCATCCACCCGACGCCTTCGCCTTAGAAGCCGGCCCGGGAACAGCGGGAATAGGCGGAACAGACGGAACATTTCGAGTTGCCTGGACATTTCGCGAGCTGTTCCTCGTGTTCCCTTTGTATGTTCCCTCTAGTGGATCGGCGAGAAGTCGGCTGGGAACATGTAGCGCACCAGCTGATTCGCGGGCCGCACTTCGGCGTGCGGCGGCCAGACGCCCTGCTTGCGAAACTCGCCGCGCACTTCTTCGCGGTGGTCCCAGCTCTTGTACGGGAAGATCTGGTACAGACGGTTGAGGTTCCCCTGCGCCGCCGCGAACATGCCGGCAACCGGGTAGACGCCGTCGCGGCCGGGCAACGCCTCGTTGAACGCCGTCACGGCCTTCTGGAAGTCGCCCGGCGCGTAAGTGTAGACGCGCATCTCGTAGACGCTGCCCCACTGCTGCGGCTCGCCCCAGGGCTTCATATTCGGCACCGCGTCCAGGATGTCAACGTCCTGGGTCAGCATCAACTCGGCGGCGCGCGGCGGCCACAGGCCGCTGGCGTCCTTGACCGACGCGGCGCGAATGTCCGCGCGCTGCTGCAGGCTTTCGTAAGGCCAGATGTGGATTACCTGGTTGATCGGCCCGATTTCCGTGTGCCAGAACGCGCCCAGCTTCGAGTACTGTTGGCGCACTTTGTACGCCTCGCCGAAGATGCGCTCGTACTCGGCAACCGCCCCCGCCTTGAGCGTGTAAGTCCTCATCTCGTAAATCACGTTGTTGCTCCCGCCTAGAACCTGGTTCCGACTTCCAACCGCGCGATTATACGCCCACATTTCCACCCGCGAATGCCACTGCAAACAGCTTGACTGAATCTGCAGGCGTGATACTCTTAACCGGACACTAACCCTCTCGTATGGGTTAGGGTTCGTCAACGCACATGGGCGCGGGGCCGGGCTCCGCTGACATCAGACAGGATCGCCTGGGGTGCACACCTCAGGGGCCCGGGGTGAAGCCCCGGCTCCGTCGGGAAGTAAGCACCACCAGCGCACGTTCAGGGGGTTGGGGCGAAGCCCCGGCTGCATCGGGAAGTAAGCGCCACCGGCGCGCCTTTAGGGGGTTTGGGGCGAAGCCCCATCAATAATCATGAAACGAAGCACAGACCGCATCCTCACCAGCCACGCCGGCAGCCTGCATCGCCCCGAAGATCTGCGCCAGACGATGGCTGCCCGCCGCGACGGCGACCCCTTCGACGACGCGCTATCGGCGCGCATCGAAGGCGCCGTGAAGGACGTCGTGCGGCTGCAAGCTGAGAACGGCCTCGATGTCGTCAACGACGGCGAGTACACGAAACGAAGCTGGCAGACCTACTCCCGCGGGCGCCTAAGCGGCCTCGAGTTCCGCCCCCTCAAGGACGGCGAAGACCCCACCCACGGCTCCATCACCAACCGCGAATCGAAGTACTTCCCGGAGTTCTTCGCCCTCGGACTCTCAGCCTTCGGCGGCCGCCGCCAACCCTCGGTCCCACCGCCTCCCACAACGCCACAAGGCGTCTTCTGCACCGGCCCCCTGACCTACATCGGCCAGGAGGAGTACAAGCGCGACATCGACTGGATCAAGGAAGCCGCGAAGGGTGTTCAGGTCGAGGAGCTCTGTTTAACCGCCCTCGCGCCCGCGACCATCGAGCACTGGATGCGCAACACGTACTACAAGACACAGGAAGAGATGCTCTTCGCCATCGCCGACGCGATGCATGAGGAATACAAGGCGATTACCGACGCCGGTATCATCCTCCAACTCGACGACCCCGACCTCCCGGACGGCTACCACGTCCAGTCCGGTATGAGCATCGCCGAGTACCGCAAGTTCGCCGAGGTCCGCGTCGAGGCGATCAACCACGCCGTCCGCGACTGCCCCGAGGAGCTGGTGCGGCTGCACATCTGCTGGGGCAGCACCCATCACCCGCACACCCAGGACATCCCCCTCAAAGACATCATCGACCTCGTCTACAAGGTCAAGGCGCAGTGCTATAGCATCGAGGCCGCCAACCCGCAGCACGAACACGAATGGGAGGTCTTCAAGGATCACCCGCTGCCGGACGGCAAGATTCTCATGCCCGGCGTCCTCGGCCACTGCGCACCCGAGTTCGTCGAGCACCCAGAGCTGGTCGCGCAGCGCCTCACGCGCTACGCCAACCTCGTCGGCAAGGAGAACGTCATCGGCGGCACAGACTGCGGCCTGCAGCGCGTGGCCCACGAGTCGATTCAATGGGCCAAGTTCCGCGCCATGAGAGAAGGCGCCGATATCGTTAGTAAGCAGTTGTGGGGCAAGAACTAAGCATGTTTGCCCTAAGGACACGACGACACGAGCGCATCCTTCAGTTAGGCATGGGGGAGTCCCCCAGCTTCAAAGCCCGGACTAAGCAGTTGTGGGGCAAGAACTAAGACATGTTTGCCTTCAAAACACGACGACACAAGCGCACTCTTCAGTTCGGGGGCATGGGGGAGTCCCCCAGCTTCAAAGCCCGGACTAAGCAGTTGTGGGGCAAGAACTAAGACATGTTTGCCTTAAGGACACGACGACACGAGCGCATCCTTCTGTCACGAGGCATGGGGGAGTTCCCATCTTCAAAGTCCTCACTACGCAGCACTGGGTCGAAACTAAGAATGTGATAGATTCCGCGTTCTTTCGAATTCTTACTTAAGAGCGCATAATTGCGCCGTAACTCAGGAGAAACGAATGCTCAGTAAGCAAGACACGGATTACCTCTGCCGCATCGGCCCTGGAACGCCAATGGGCAACCTGATGCGCGAGTACTGGATTCCTGCCGCCCGCAGCGACGAAGTGCCCACGCCGGACAGCCCGCCTGTGCGCATCAAGTTGCTCGGCGAGGAGTTGATCGCTTTCCGTACGTCCTCAGGTGAAGTCGGCTTGATCCAGAACGCCTGCCCGCACCGCGGCGCCTCGTTGTTCTTCGGCCGCAACGAGGAGGAGGGCCTGCGCTGCGTCTACCACGGCTGGAAGTTCGACGTCGCCGGCGACTGCGTCGACATGCCATCCGAGCCGGCAGAAAGCAATTTCAAGAACAAGGTCCACGCGAAGGCTTACAAGACGCACGAGCGGAACGGCATCATCTGGGCCTACATGGGCCCCCGCGAAGTGCCGCCGCCGCTGCCTGACATTGAGGCCAACATGCTGGCCCAGGGTGCCCATCAGGTCAGCATTCTCTACCGTCCGTGCAACTGGATGCAGGGCCTCGAAGGCGAAATGGACACCGTCCACGCCGCCTTCCTTCACTTCGGTTCGTCGAAGCCCGACGCATTCCAGAAGGGCGCCTTCGACTACTACCACTACCGCCAGCGCGCCGCCAAGTTCCACACGATGGAGACCGATTACGGCACCGCCAACGGCGCCTTCCGCCCCGCGGAAGAGGACACCAACTACTGGCGCGTGACCCAGATTCTCTTCCCCTTCTATCACATGATCCCGGGCGGAGAACTCGGGCAGAACATTCGCATCGGCGCCTACGTGCCGATGGATGACGAGCACCACCTGCAATGGGAGATCGGTACCTTCAAGCCGGACGGCTCAGCGGAAGGTCGCGCCCTCGCTCGTGGTAACCCGGGCATGGACGCGCCGCTAGGCTCGCGCCGCCTGCCCAACGGCACCGGTTGGTACGAGCGCTTCCGCAGCGACCAGAACCTGGCGAACGACTTCATGATCGACCGCGAGGCGCAGCGTAAGGGCGAAAGCTTCACCGGAATCGCCGGCATCCGCATCCAGGACTGCGCCGTCACCGAGACGATGGGCATCGTCAACGATCGCTCAGTCGAGCACCTCGGCACGACAGACTCCTTCATCATCCGCACCCGTCGCAAGCTCATGGCAATGGCGAAAGCGCTCGAGGAAAACGGCACCGTCCCAATCGGCGTCGATACCCCCAACGTCTACCGTCAACGCTCCGGCGAGATGATCATCCAGCGCTCGGAAGACTGGTGGGACGCCTACGAGAAGCTGCGCGCTTCCTGGCAACCCGTTAATATTCCCAGCACGGTGATCTCGTAGAAAGAATCGAGGTACAAAAGTGGCCAAGGTAGTAGGCGGATTCGGCTCCTCTCACACGCCCCTCATGAGCCTGACGACTCCCGAACTCTGGGAGAGCCAGGCCCAGAACGACCCGAAGAACGGCGAACTGGTCAAGATGCCGGAAGGCAAGCGCGTCACCTACGACGAGTTGCTCGCCGGCGCTGACCCGGAGATCGCCAAGGTCGTCAACCGCGAGGTCTTCGAGCAAAAGATCGAGTCCATCCAGGAAGGTCTGGACGACCTCAACAAGCGCTTCTCGCAGACGAAGCCCGACGTCGTCGTCATGTTTGGTGACGACCAGGCGGAGTTCTTCTTCGACGACAACATGCCCATGATCAACGTCTACTGGGGTGAAACGGTGCAGCTCGTGCCGCGCCCGGTCAATGCGGACATGAGCCCGGCGCGCCAGGTCACGGCCCGCGCCTACGGTGAAGAAGACCGCCCCTACCCCGTCGACCGCGACCTGGGGCTGCACATCATCGAGAACCTCTGCGAGATGGATTTCGACGTCTCGCACACCCAGTACATGAAGGAAGAATACGGCGGCAGCATCGGCCCGGCCACGTGGTATCTGGACATGCACCGCAACACGAAGGCGCGTCGCTTCGGCTTGCCGCACGCCTTCTCCTTCCCCATCGTCCGCTGGTTCGACGGCATGGACGTGCCAATCGTGCCGATCACGATCAACACCTGCTACCCGCCGAACTGGATCGGCCCAAAGCGCTCCTACGCGCTCGGTCAGGCCGTCCGCAAGATCGTCGACGCCTGGGACTCTGACAAGACGGTTGCCTTCGCCTGCTCCGGTGGCCTCAGCCACTTCGTGGTCGACGAGGAGCTCGACCGCCTGGCACTCAAGGGCATGGCGGAAGCCGACGCCGAACTACTCAGCACGCTGCCGCGGCACCGCTTGCAGTCGGCCACGACCGAGACCCTGAACTGGGTCGCGACCGCCGGCGCCATGCACGGCACCAAGATGGAAGTCATGACCTACGAGGCCGGCTACCGCACCCCGGCAGGCACCGGCTGCGGCTGCGCCGTCGGTCACTGGCACGACTAGCCTCCGTCAGTTACGCGTAATGAATGAGCCCCGGGAATCCGGGGCTCATTTGCGCCCGCCGGCAGCGGATGGATAATCAGCAGGACGGCTTTCCTCGCGACCCCAACGGAGGCGGCAATGGCGTACTTCCTGGCAAAGACCGAACCCGGTACCTATTCGATCGACGATCTCAAGAGGGATCAGCAGACGGAGTGGGACGGCGTGCGCAATCCCTTCGCCGTGCAGGCGATCAAGTCGATGAAGCCCGGCGACCAGCTCATCATCTACCACTCCGGTAAGGAGCGCGCCGTCGTCGGCCTCGCAGAGGTCGTCTCGGACCCGCGGCCGGACGAAAACGACAACCGCAGTTGGCTGATGGACATCAAGTACGTCCAGCACGCAAAGCAGCCCGTCACGCTGCAAGAAGTCAAGGAATCGCACAAGTTCGATGACATGGCGCTCGTCCGTCAGGGACGCCTCAGCACAATGTCCGTGCCGGACGCGTTCTGGTCCTGGCTCCAGGAGCAGGGCGCCTTCTGACTGGTCTCATCACGCTTTGCACAGCGACGTCAACTCGCATGGTAGGTTGCCAGCATGCTGGCAACCTACCATGCCACCGCAACTAGCCGCACAGGCTGCAGCTCAACACCAGTATTGAATCACCCCGCATTCTGCCGAAGCGATTCCGCCTTCTGAAACCCAAAGGAGTTCACAATGCCCGGACGCCAGAGCTACGAAATCCGACCCGTCGGCCACAACGCGCCGATCCCGATGGCCGCCCGCATCGGCAACATGATCATGACCTCGGGCATCCCCGGTTCGGACCCTCAGACGGGCGAGATGCCGGCTTCGCTGGAAGAGCAGGCGAAGAACTGCTTCCGTAACCTGGAGAACGTCCTCGCCAAGGCCGGCGCCGGCAAGGACGACGTGCTGCGGGTCACAGTCTTCATCAAGAGCAACAACAATCGCCAGATCGTCAACCCGGCCTGGCTCGAGATGTTCCCGGACGAGAACACGCGCCCCGCGCGTCACCAGACCGTCGTCGAAACCCTCAACTTCGACATCCAGATCGAGGCCACCGCCGTCATCGTCACTTAATTACGGAATCACAACGTGGTTAGCGAATTAGCGATGCCAAGCTAGAATCAGGCCATGACCACGTCCCACCACCCGCCCCGCCAACGCGCCGGCACCCGCGAAGCGATCCACGCCTCCAGCGCCCATCTACGCATCGCCCTCGCGCAGGTTGACGCAGAACCCGGCCAATGCGCCGCCAATATCGAAAAGGCGAAGCGCCTGATCTCGGAGCACCGTGGCAAGACAGACCTCCTCGTCTTCCCGGAGTACTTCGTGACCGGTTTCCTCACCGGCTCCGACGTCTACGACCACGCCCTGCGCACCGACGACGAGCTGTTTCAGGGCCTGGTCAAGTTCACCGACGCCATCGTGATCGCGATCTCCTTCATCGAGGAGACCGGCGCGTTCAACTTCTACGACAGCCTTGCCTTCATCGCCGACGGCCGCATCATGGGCATCCATCGCAAGATCTATCTCGTGAACTACGGCGTCTTCGAAGAGCGACGTCACTTCAGCGTCGGCCCCAGCCACCAGACGATCAACGCCGGCGCCTTCCGCATCGCGCCGTTCATCTGCGCCGACGCCTGGAACCCGGCCCTCGTCCATCTGGCTGCGGCGGACCTGGCCCACATCTTCATCTTTTCCGCCTGTAGCCCCACTCAAGGCCTCGGCAGCCGGCTTTCCACCAGGGAGAGCTGGCACCGCATGAATTCGTTTTACGCCTCGATGTACGGCGTCTACGTCCTCTTCGTGAATCGCGTCGGCGACGACAACGACCTCACGTTCTGGGGCGGTAGCCAGATCATCGACCCGTTCGGCAAAGTCATCGCCGAGGCCAAAGGCGACGGCGAGGAGGTCATTGAGGCTGAGGTCAGGCTCTCAGAGGTCCGCGAGGCGCGCACCGTCCTCCACACGGTCCGCGACGAGAACCTCAGCTTTCTTAGCCACCGACTCGACCGTGTAATCCAGTCCAACTACTCTTCCGTGGAGGCCCAGGACATATGAGGACCGAAGCCACCGCCTTCTACAGCGAAGGACTCAAGCTCGACGCGTCCTTCTATCTACCCGGCGAGGACATGGAAGACCCCTCGCGTCCCATCATCGTCGTCTGTTCCGGCTTCATGGGGCTCAACCGCATCCATCCTGAGCGCTTTGCCCGTGCGTTGACGCCGCTCGGCTACACCACTTTCGGCTTCGATTACCGCGGCTTCGCCGCCAGCGAGGGCGCCCCCGGCCGCGTCCTCCTCGAGGAGCAGGTCACCGACATCGCGCACGCCGCCGCGTTCGCCTCGCAGCACCGCAACGCCGGCGGAGGCCGCGTCGTACTCATGGGATGGGGCATGGCGGGCGGCCTCGTCGTCGATGCCGCGCGCCTCGTACCGAACCTCGCCGGCCTCGTCTGCATGAACGGCTTCTATAACGGCCGCCGCGTCCAGAAGACGGTGCGTGGTTACGACGGTTACGCCGAGTTCATAGCGCGCATCGCCGCTGCCCGCGCCGAATCAGCGCGCACCGGCACCGTCACCAGGGTCAACCCGTTCACCATCTACCCGCTCGATTCGCAGTCAGTCGAGTACGTCGACGACGTGCTCTACAAGGTTCAGGACTTTGGTGGCGACTTCACGCCGATGCTGGCCGACTCCCTGCTGCGCTTCGCCGCCGACGAAAACCTCGAGGGCCTGAGCACGGTCCCCATCCTCATCGCCCACGGCGACAACAACCGCATGCACCCACCCATCGAGGCCGAGTCCCTCTACAACAACTACCCCGGGCCGAAGCAGCTGTTCTGGCTGCGCGGCGCCGGTCACACCGAGTTCATGGACGACGAAAACCCCACCTTCAAGCGGCTCGCGGGAGCCGTATCCGGCTTCCTGCAGACGCAGGTCGTCGACAAAAGCTGGTAACGAGGAGCACATGCTGATAACCGATTCGCAGGTACACATCTGGGAGGTTGACCACCCCGGCCGCCCTTGGCCGCAGCCGCCGCGCAACGAGCCGCAACTGCCCAATGGCTTCTCCGCCGTCGAAATGCTGGTTGAGATGGACCGCGCCGGTGTCGACCGCGCCGTCATCGTCCCGCCCACCTGGGTCGGCGAAGGCAACGAGACCGCCCTCGACGTCGCCCGCGAGCACCCCAACCGCTTCGCCATCATGGGCCGCATCGACATCAAACGCCCCGACCTCAAAGACGCGATGGCGACGTGGAAGCAGCAGCCCGGCATGCTCGGCGTCCGCCACACGTTCCGCACCCAGCCCTACCGCGACTGGCTCGCGGCCGGTGATTACGAGCCCTTCTGGGCCGCTGCCGAGGAAAACAACATCCCGGTCATGTGCCTCGTCTCGGGCTTCCCCGAGATCCTCGGCCCCATCGCCGAGAAACACCCCGGTCTGACCCTGATCATCGACCACATGGGCTGCGACCTCTCGGCCGGCAAGGGCGCGCCTTCCTTCGCCATCATTGACCAGCTCGAGAGCATCGCGAAGCATCCCCGCATCATGGTTAAGGTTTCTTCAGCGCCCTGCTTCTCCGGCGAACCGTATCCCTTCGCCGACATCTACCCCTACCTCAAGCGCATCTACGAGGCCTTTGGCGCCCAGCGCTGCATGTGGGGCGCCGACCGCACACGCCTCACAAGCACTTACGAAGAGTGCGTCCGCCACTTCTCCGAAGGCCTCGACTTCCTCAGCGCCGGCGACAAAGACTGGATCCTGGGCAAGACAACAGCGACTGTTCTGGGATGGCCCGAAGCCTGACGCCTCACCACTCCACCACAGAATCATGATTAAACAGCCCCTCTCCGTCGACGGAGAGGGGCGGCGCGGCAGCGGAGGTGAGGTCGAACGGCCCGCCCTTATCGGGACGGGCCGCCATTCATCAAAACGGACTGCTTTTAGCTAACAGCCGCGGGCGCCGGCTCGATGACCCCCTGGAGGTTGTACAAGCGCATCATGTTCCCGCCCAGGATCATCTCCATCTCGTCCTCCGGCACGCCCCGGAAGTTGCGCTCGATGGCCTCCAGCGACTTCGGGAACGTGGAGTCGAAGTGCGGGTAGTCGGAGCCCCACATCAGCCGGTCTACGCCGATGAAGTCGCGGCAGCGAATGCCGGGCTCGTCGTCCTGGAACGTCGAATAGACGTGGTGGCGCCAGTAGTCACCGCCGCCCATCTTCATGTTGGGATATCGCGGCTTGAAACGGTAGCTGTACCAGTCGAAGCGCTTCAGGTAGTTCGGGATCCAGCCGATGTCGTTCTCCACCGACACGATCTTCAGGTTCGGGTGCCCGTCGAACACGCCGCCCGTGATCATCTCCGCGATCGTCCGGAACGCTGGGACCGGTAACAGCACGCCATCGACCAACGGGTTCGTGGCCGAAACCTGGAACCCCCGCTGCACCGTCAGGATGTGGATGTTGACCGGCAGGTCGTACTCCTCAACCGCCGACCAGAACGGGTCCCAAATCGCGTTGTCGTAGCGCCGCTCGGGCAACGGGTCGTTGGATATGAAGATGCCCCGGAAGCCCATCTTCGCCACACGGTGCAGCTCCTTGAGGTCCTCCTCAAGGTTGGTCATCGAGATGTTGGCGATCGGGAACAGCCGCTTCGGCGCGTGAGACGCGTACTCCGCGGCCCAGTCGTTGTAGGCGCGGTGAGCGTCGCGCTGAAACTCCTCGTCCGGGTGGCTGAACATGCCCATGCCGTAGCCGCAGTAGAAGACCTCTGCGCCCAGGCCGTCCAGGTCCATGTCCTTGAGGCGCTCCACCGGGTCCCAGCTGCCGGGCCGGCAGCTCGCGTAACCGCCCTTGGCGAACTTCTCCTGCTCTTCCGGCGGGATGCCGGCGTTGCCCAGCGACGTCGGGTTGAATGGCCGCAGCGGCGGACAGACGATGAAGTCGCCTTCGCGCCCGTCGACGTTTCTCTCGACGTGCGGTGCTTTGTCGCGGAACTTCGCCTCCATCCGCGTCGTCCAAAGGTCGGCCGGCTCCAGGACATGAGAATCCGCCGATAGAATCTGCGTTACCAATGCGTCCCGTCCTCTCTCAGGCATCAGGCCCGTTCGCTTAGGTGTAAGCAATGTTGCGCCTCTCGAACCGTCTTCTCAAGCCGCCGGACTCGGACCCCGCCGCGCCTTCCGACAGCCTGGGTACGGGATCGGCTAGAGTATCGACGAACTAGCGATTTGCAGGAGGAATCAGATGCCGTTCTACGAAAACGGAGACGTACGTATCCATTACGAAGAGGTTGGTAGTGGCTTTCCCATCCTCGTCACCCCCGGCGGCGGCCTGAACTCCCGCATCGCCATGTGGGACACCGCCGTCGTCAACTTCATGGACGTGTTCAAGGACGACTTCCGCTGCATTACCATGGACCAGCGCAACGCCAACGGCGGCGAATCGACCGGACCCGTTCCGGTCGACGACCCCTGGGACGCCTTCGCCACCGATCAGCTGGGCCTGATCGACCACCTCGGCATCCACGAGTTTTTCTTCCTCGGCTGCTGCATCGGCGGACCCTTCGTTATGAAGATGATGCAGAAGGTGCCTGACCGCGTTGTTGCAGGCGTCCTTTGCCAGCCCGTTGGGCATCGGCCTGAGGACCCGGACGTCATGTACCGCCACGGCATGGACGGCTGGGTTACCGACTTCCTGGCGCGCCGCCCCGACGTTACGATGGAGACCATCGAGGCCTACTTCCACAACCTCTACCGCGTCCAGCCCGACTTCGTCTACAGCGTCTCGCGCGACTTTGCCCGCTCCTGCCAAACGCCGATCCTCGTCATGCCGGACGACGTGTCGGCGCATCCCTACCAGACCTCAATGGACGTCGTCGAGCTCGCCCCCAACGCCGAGGTGACCATCTACCCCTGGAAGGAGACCGACGACCTGAAGTCTCAAGCAGTCGAGCACGTACGCGGCTTCCTCAAGTCGCACGAGCCCGTCACCGCGAACCGCTAGCACCGGGGGCCAACGCAGTCCTTCGGCCGGCACGTAGGGGCGGTTCGCGAATCGCCCCTACGCCGCATCCGACACCAACCGCCCCAGTCTCACGAAAACATCCCATCGCAAAAAAGGGGACCCGGAGCCCACTGGAGGCCTGGGACGAGTCCCGACGCAGTCCGTCTGACGGGGTGAGGTTTTAGCCCCGCACCGTTGTAGAATTCAGAGGCCCCGTTAGTAGCACGCCAAGGAGCCCCAATGCCGCCAATTCCGCTCAGCTTCACATCGAAGGTCTTCCAGGTCGACACCATCGACCTCGAAGGTCACAAGGAGCAGATCGTCAGAGGCGGACGGCACCTCTTCCCCCTACTGCCCAGGGCCTTCGAAGGCATCAAACAGATCGGTGTCATCGGCTGGGGCTCGCAGGGTCCGGCGCAGTCGCAGAACCTGCGCGATTCACTCACCGGCACCGATATCAAGGTCAAGGTCGGCCTGCGTCCCGGTTCGAGCTCTATGGCCCAGGCGCGCGAGGCCGGTTTCTCCGAGTCGGATGGCACGCTGGGCGAGATGTTTGACACGATCCGCGAATCGGACCTCGTCCTGCTGCTCATCTCCGACGCCGCGCAGGCCGAGCTTTACGAGGACGTCCTCAAAGCCATCAGGCCCGGCGCAACGTTGGGCCTCTCGCACGGCTTCCTCATCGGCCACATGAAGAACGTCGGCGCGAAGTTCCCGGACAACATCAACGTGATCGGCGTCTGCCCTAAGGGCATGGGGCCTTCCGTGCGCCGGCTCTACGTACAGGGCGCCTCCGTCAACGGCGCCGGCATCAATAGCAGCTTCGCCGTCGAGCAGGACATCGACGGCCGTGCCACCGATATCGCACTCGGCTGGTCGGTCGCCATCGGCTCGCCCTACACCTTCCAGACCACGTTGGAGTCCGAGTTCAAGTCCGATATCTACGGCGAGCGCGGCATCCTGCTCGGCGCCGTCCACGGCATCATCGAGAGCCTTTACCAGCGCTACGTCAGCCAGGGCATGAGCCGCGAAGACGCCTTCCAGCACTCCGCCGAGGCGATCACCGGCCCCATTTCCCGCATCATTTCTCGCCAGGGCATCAAGGGACTCTACGAGTCCCTCGACGCCGACGGGCGGCCAATCTTCGAAAAGGCGTACGCCGCCGCCTACCCGTCCGCCCACGAGCTCCTGCGCGAGATCTACGACGAGGTCTCCTCCGGCAACGAGATTCGCGGCGTCATCCTGGCTGGCGACCGCCTCAAGCAGACGCCGATGGGCAAGATCGACGGCACCGAGACCTGGAAAGTGGGCGAGAAGGTCCGAGCCCGCCGCGTCGAGGACGAGATCCCGCTCGACCCCTTCACCGCCGGCGTCTATGTCGCCACCATGATGGCCCAGGTCGACATCCTGCTCGACCACGGCCACCCCTACTCTGAGATCGCCAACGAGTCCGTCATTGAGGCAGTAGACTCGCTCAACCCCTACATGCACGCCCGCGGCGTCGCCTACATGGTCGACAACTGCTCGACCACGGCGCGCCTCGGCTCGCGCCGCTGGGCCCCGCGCTTCGACTACGTCCTGACAGAGCAGTCCTACGTCGCCCTGGATGACAACCAGCCGCTCGACGAATCACTCGTCGACAAGTTGCAGAACCACCCGATCCACACCGTCCTCGCCGAGTGCGCCAAGCTCCGCCCCTCCGTCGACATCTTCGTCGAGTAGCCCACTGTCATCCTAATGGCGCTAGCCGGAGGATCAAAGCGGCCCGGCCGACCCCCGCTCCGGACGACAAGAAGACGGTCCGTCTACCGACGGGCCGTCTCGTTTTCCAGCGCCGTGAATCTACTCCGCGTAGTGCGTCGCGCCGTAGAAGTCGACGATGATCGCCGGGTCCTCGCCCACAACGATCGCGTCGTGACCTGACGGGAGGCTGGAGATCTCGCCCGGCCCCACCTCGAACTCTTCGCCGTCCGATGTGATGACCTTGAGGCGGCCCGCCGCGTGATACTGGAAGTGCGGCGCCTCGCACCATTCGGTCCCGGCCAGCGGCTTCACCGACTCCGACCAGCGCCAACCCGGCTCCAGCACCAGTCGACCCACCGTCCCATTGGCGACGTTGACCAGCTCCAGCCGCCCCTTATCGAAGGTGCGCACCTCGTCGGGGTTGGCAAAGTCCTTCCGCTCGTAACCTTTCATCGAAACCTCCCTCGTCTCTTGCGCGGCCCTCGCCGTGCTCAATCAAAGGCTAGGCTTCCCACGCGGAGCCGCCATCGTCGCAACTTCTCATTTCGATCCGCTGCACGGCGTGCTCGGACTGGTAGTTATCTACCGGTAATCTGCCTAGACCAGGCCGTGGCGAATCGCGTAGGCCGTCGCGCCGGCCCGGTTCTCGGCACCCGTCTTGGAGAAGATGTGGCTGAGGTGATTGATCACGGTGCGCTCGCTGAGGACGAGCTCCCGCGCGATCTCGCGATTCGTCTTCCCCTGCGTCACCAGACGCAGCACCTCAACCTCTCGCGGCGAAAGACTGGGACCTCGGCCGGGCGAAACCTCCTCGAAGTTCGCCGGTAACTCACTCAGAAATGACCTGATCGCCTGCACGCCCTGACTTGCATCGCCTAACGGCAATACGCCATCAATCAGCCGGAACAGTGCATTCGGCATGCGCGAAGCAAGGTCGGCCGATTCGTGCGGTGCAAGCCACAGAAACTCGCGCGGATGCATCACTAGCGCGGGCGTCCGAACCCGATCGAGGACGTCACCGACGTCCGAGGTGCTGAAGGCTCGGGCGCTGATCAACCAATCTTCCTGCGTTCGTGTCTGTTTGAAGAAGGCCAGGTACTCGGCCCGCTCCTGAGGCGTTGCTGTCGGCGGGACCCAGTTGTAGAGCATCGCATCCCAGTTCTGCTCGGCCAAAGTCAAGAGGCTATCGAGAGGCCACGCGGAAATCGCAACCGAACACGAGATGAGGACCAGCGCCTTGACCCGCTCCGGATGGCGCGCGGCAAACCGAATTGCTGTATGTCCCGAGTAGAAGTAACCGACCAGTACGGCGCGGTCGACGCGAAGCTTATCCAGTACCGCCTCGAGGTCGCACTCGTAATCGGCCATCACATGGCCGCGTTTGAGGCCGCGACGCGACATGCCCTGGCCGCGATGGTCGTACTGGATCAGGCGAAAAGAAGCCGCGAGCTGCTCCAGCCACGACGAAATACGACCATCATGCTCCCACGCAAGCTGGACGTGATTCAGCCCAAGCGGTAGGAAGACGAGCGGCTCTCCGTCGCCTCGTTCGCAGTAGGCGAGGCTGTAACCGTCATCAGTCGTTGCGTAGCGGACGACAGGCGGTTCCATGTAGGGATTATAGGACCATTCAAGAAACCTCTTTCACTCCTTATCCCTGCAGGACTACCTCCCCAAGATCGACGTCCGCATGGAGTTGCTGCGCGATAGCGACACGCATACCGCCTGCCCCTACAAGGGCACCGCGTCCTATTACTCAGTCGATGTTGGCGGCAAGCTGTACGAAGACATGGTCTGGTACTACCCGCAGGCCCTGCCGGAGTCGATGCCGATCGCCGGCGGCTACGTCTGCTTCTACGACGAGAAGGTCGACGCCTTCGAGGTCGAGTAGAGCAATCGCCTGCGGGAGCGTCGTCCGCTCCGTGCCTGCACAGCCCGTCCCGGTCGCCGCAGTCTCGGCTCATCATGCAACGCTAGGTACATTGCGCCGAACCAGCCCGCCACCGTCCACCCCAGAGCAGCGTTAACCAGGAGGACATACGTCTCGCGGCCGTTCGCGCGCAGCATCGCGATGATAAAGGGCATGAAGTAAAACACGAAGCCAAACGCGACCCACATCGCCAGGCTCACGCTGTCCATCGCCGTGATGTGCAGCATCATGCCGGCACCGCCTCGGGCTGGTCCTCTGTCACCATCGCGCAGGCGCAGCGCGACCTGCTCGCTTCGCCTCGCGGCGGGTAAGCGTGCAGCAGCAGCGCAATGACGAGCGCAGAGAACACGACGCCGTTGTAAATGAAGTGCAGCTCGACCCGGGGTATCAGCAGCTGCGCCAGGCTTGTCGGCTCGCTGGCTCCGAAGAAGAAACTGTCCGTCGCGCGCTGGAAGATCAGCTGTGAGTGCTCAATCAGGTGCCACGACTGTACCGCCAGCGCTACGAGGCCGAAGCTTCGAGCCATCCCCACGGCGGGTCGGCCAGTCAGCAGGATCGAACTCAGGGTGTAAACGGAAAAGCCGAAATGCACTGCTTCGCTGCGGATCAGCTCCGGCATCCAGATCCCGAGCAGCCCCAGCGCGTCTGCACGGTCGACGTCGAGGACGTAGACCTGCACTGTCTGTACCACGTGCTCGAACATGTGAAAGAAGATCACGGCGAACAGGATCAGGAGCGTCCGTCCGTGCCAGGGTCCGTTGATGAGTTCGTAGAGCTTCATGTCGCTCGTCCCCCGTGGTTCCCTGCTCCGACGCCGAAAGGGCGAACGCCGGAGGAGGGACGGAGGGAGGGGCAAGCCCCTCCCTCACCGCCGCTCAGGGCTGGTGCGGAGACGCCTGTGGGCTGAAGCACTCGTAAGTGCCAAGCCCGTAAGCCACGTTCTCCGAGCCGCTCGGTCCGTGGATGAAGTTCTTGCAGCCACCTTCGAATGAGCCGATCTGCTCTCTGAGCTGGCCCGCAATCACCGGCCCGTGGTCATGCAGGACCAGGTGAATCTCAGCCTTGGAGGCGTCGACCAGCGCGTTACACATGAGGACAAAGGGAATCGAGCTCTGACAGCCCGCCGTGCTGCCTTCCGCCAGCGAGGCGCCGACGTTGAACTTGCCACTCGCTCCAACGACTCCGCCGCCGCCGCGAATGACGCCGATGTTGGCCGGATTGCTCCCAGACCCCAGCGCCGCGACCACGTCATCGACGCCGCAGCCATCGGCGTTGCAGCCACTCGGCTCGTTGAACAGAACCCACCAGAACGTGTAAGCGTGACCGGGTATCAATCCGGACGTGTGCATATTGGCGGTGACACCTTGACTGCTGCGCAGCAGCGTGGAGTAGGCACCCGGCACCTCGGTGCCCGGCGTCTGCACCGTGTCCTCGAACCAGTAGACGGGGCTCAGGACCTGCTGCTCTGCCGAAGCATTGAACGCCAGGAGACCCATCGCCGCGAATGCCAGGCCCACGGCAGCCAAAAGGGATAGTTTGAGCTTCATTCTCGTGCTTCCTTTCTTTCGAACCTCGGAGTCTCGTAGACGACTTCTGTCGCGCATATGCCTATCTATCCATGCGCCCTACCTCCATGCTGTAGCCGGGCCGAAAAGCCGGGTGCTACGCCGGGGCCTCGCGTCCGGCAAAGCGGCCGGCCACTTGTGAGGCTATAGAGCGCGGCCAGGCGCTACATCCGTGGGAACGCGGATTCTCAGCGGCGTTTAATTGGGTCTGAGCCGAAGAAATGGCGGAAAGTGCGTATGTTTAGCTTGGAACTAGGCGTTGGTTGCAGGGCGATGCTGCAGCGCGTACGCGGTGGCCTGGGCCTTGCTGTGGACGCCGATCTTCTCGTAGATGTGGTTGATGTGGCGCTCTACCGTCCGCAAGCTGATCACCAACTCGTCCGCGATCAGCTGGTTGCTGAGACCTCGGGCGATCAAGCCCAGGACTTCGTTCTCCCGCGCAGACAGTCTTACCTGGGGCTCCGCGTCGCCTCTCGCCGCCGCTTCAGTCTCGGCAGTTATGCCGGCAAGCAAGGCTTCGATGGCGGCAAGACCCTCAGTGGCGTCGCCCATATAGTTGTCACCATTGAGAAGGATCAGTCGGGCATCGGGGATCAGCGCCGCGATCCGGCTTGCGCCTCCCGGAGGCGTAAGCGCCAGTCCGCGAGCATGCAACACGAGCGTTGGTACTCGCAACCGCGGCAGGAGGTCAAGGACGTTAGATTCGGAAGCGACACGGGCCCGGATTCGCCAGTCCTCGTAAGTCGTCGAGTCGCGTACGCCCTCAAACCAGCGCTGCGACTCCTCCGGCCCCACTGACGCAGGCACAAAGCTACGCAGAAAGAACTCCCAGTTTTCCGCCGCTACGCCCTGATAGAAGCTGGGCGCACCTGGGGAGACGACGGTCCCGTTGAGGATGAGCGCTTCCACACGCTCGGGATGCGCTGCCGCGTATCTGACCGCGGCATGTCCAACGCCGCTGAGTCCATACAGCAGGAAACGATCGAGTCGAAGGCGGGCGAGTATCGCGTCAATGGCCTGATCGTCGTCACCTACAGCGTAGTCGGCAGGCAGGCCGCGTTCCGATAGGCCGTGCCCATACATGTCGTGCTGAATCAGACTGAAACGCTCGGTCAGGCCCGCCATCCAGTCAGGATAGAAGCGCCACGGGTGAGCCATGCCGCCCAGCGCGGGGCCGAGGAAGACCAGCGGCCGGCCGGCGCCCCTTACCGAGTAGGCGATGCGTACACCTTTGGCGGTCGTGACGTACTGGACGGGCGGTGGCTCCATCGCAACCGCGATTATAGCTGCCTAGTCCAAACGCGCACGCAGCGCGTAAGCAGCCGCCTGCGCCCGATTGTGTATGCCGAGCTTCTCGTAGATGTGGTTGATGTGGCGCTCCACCGTGCGCACGCTGATCACCAGCTCATCGGCCAGCTGCTGATTGCTCAGGCCCTGCGCGATTAGGCGGAGCACTTCACGCTCCCTGGGCGAAAGCCCTACAGGCAGCATAGCGACTTCAGCGGGCGCCGCCGTTTCGTCTGCCTGGACTGAGTTGATGAACGCAGTTGCCGTGGCGACAAATTCACCAGGGTCGCCGAGGAAGTTCTCGTTGCTGTTCAGCACGACCAGGCGCGCGTTGGGGATAGCAGCGGCCAGCCTTGTCCCTTCCTCCTCCGCCACCATGACGTAGTTGCGCGGATGCATCACCAGCGTCGGTGCCCGTAGCAACGGCAGGACGTCGGCAATGCTCGAGGAGCCGGAGGCGCGCGCTGCCAGCATGTAGTCCTCGTGCGTCTCGATCTGCTTGACGTTGTCGAGCCACTCACGTAGGCCATCCTCTGAGAGCGAGCGGGGCGCGAGGCTGCGCAAGAAGAGCTCCCAGTTCTCGCCGGCCACGCCTGACCAGAACGGCAGGTTCCAGGCGCGTATTTCCACCGTAACCGTCGCTAGCACCATTGCCTGGGTTCGTTCGGGATGAGCCGCCGCGTACAGGGTGGCAACGTGGCCGCCGAAGCCCTGCCCGAACAGAATGATCTTGTCGAGGCCAATGTGGTCCAATACGGCAGCCAGGTCGTCGACGTAGTGCTGGACCGATATGTCCGACCTGAGGCCGCGAGTGGAGAGACCCTGACCGCGGGCATCGAAGCTGATAAACCGGTTCCCCTCCATGAGCGGCCGGAACCACGGCCCGAAGCTCGTCCAGACCTGGCGCAGCGAGTTCAGCCGTGAGGGTACAAGCACGACGGGCCGGCCTTCGCCGATGTCCCAGTAGGCGAGGCTGTATCCGTCGTTGGTCCGGTAGTACTCGACCGCGGGCATGTCCATGACGGCGCGATTATAGCTCCGGCGCTTCATAGCGGATTCCGCGTCACGCCAAGGCAAAAGGCCCCTTACGGGGCCTTTTCGTTGTCTCCCCCTCGACGGAGTTACTTACCCCAGAGCGTCTTCGTCGCGATCTTCGAGCCCTCGACCATCGCGTTGAACTTCGCCCAGCACACCTCGGGGTGGCCGACGCGCGAGCCCATGCCGCAGTCTGTCCCCGCGATGACCTGCTCTTTGCCCATCAGGTTCGCGTAGCGGATCAGGCGGTCGGCCACCACCTGCGGGTGCTCGATCGTGTTCGAGACGTGGCTCACCACGCCCGGCATATACGACGCGCCGTCCGGCAGCTTCACCGTCTCGAAGACGTGGAAGTCCGCGTCGTGCTGCGGGTTCGCCGCCTCCACTGAGTAGCACTCCGCCTTGATCTTGAACATGATGTCGACGTAGTCCTTCAGCGGGATGTCGTCCATGTGCGGCCCGTGCTGGCTACCCCAGCAGGTGTGGAACCGGATCAGCTCCCGCGGCACGTCCTTCAGCGCGTGGTTCAACGCCTCGACGCGCAGGTCGGCGTACTTGCGGTACTCCGCCACCGTCATGTTCGGGTACATTTGCCATCCGTCCGGCAGGTCCGGGTCGTCAATCTGCAGGATGAAGCCCGCGTCGGTGATCGCCTTGTACTCCTCCGCCATCGCTTCCGCGATAGCGAAGAGGAACTCTTCGTCCGTCTTGTAGTACTCGTTGTACATCCAGTGCTCCATCGTCCCGGGAGCCACCGCTGGCAAGTAGCCTTCGATACTGGAGTTACCCTGGAGCGCCGCCTTCAAGTTGGCGATGTCCTCCTGATACTGCTCCTGCCCGATGTATTTGACCGGCCCGACGCAGAACACCAGGCGCTGTAGTCCGTCTGTGCTACCCGCAAGGACACCGCCGCCGCCGGCCACCGCACCCATTCCCTGCGTGAAGCCCCCCGTGGTGGGTGTGCCGCCCGCGCGCGCCGGGAAACCCTGCTTGCCAAACTCCGGGAAGTCGCGTTTGTCACGGCCCTGGACGTCGTGCCGCGGCGGGCCCTCGCCCGGCTTCAGCTCGCGTACCTCAAGGCCGCTTAGCCTCTGGCGTGGGTAGCCGGAGAAGCCGCCCAGCTTGCCGAACTCGCCGTCGTTGACCACGTCGAAGCCGGTCTCGATCTGCTGGTCGACGACGGCTTTGACCGCGCTGGGCAGGCGCTTGTGGAACTCGTCCTCGCGCCCCGGCGCCATCATGTCGCGCAGGTCTTGCGGGCGCGGCAACACGCCGGCATGCGAGACCAGGATCCGATTGGTACTGCGTTTCACAGCTTGATACCCCTTCTAATCGATGATTTCAGAGCAAGGCGGAAGTGGCACAGCAGGCGGGTTTGCGCTGGCGTTTGCCAGTCTAGCGCAGTTCCAGCTTACGGGCTGCACTTTACGCGAACTGGAACGCTAGAATGTCGCCACCGGAGGCCACCATGACTGACGCCGCGTCGCTACTAACCAGCCTCGATCCCCAGGTAGACACCGCGATGGCCCTCGGTGACGGAGCGGCGCTCGACACCCTCCTCGCCCCCGATTTCATCTACACGCACTCGAACAACAACCATCAGGTGAAGCCGGAGTTCATCGCAGCCATCGTCAAGCGCGAGAACCGGCCTCGGCGCGACCTCACCGAGGTCGAGGCCGAGGTCCACGGCGACATCGCCGTCACGCGCGGCAACCTCGACGTCGTCTACTACGACGAGCGCCCCACTCTCTACTTCCGCTACGTCCGCATCTGGCGCCTCGAAGGTGATACGTGGCGCGCCATCTCTCACCGCACCGTCTACGCGAAGGACCGTGATCCCGCATCAGGCTAAACGCTTTGTTTCCCCGAGTGAGAGTCCCCTCTCCCCCTGGGAGAGAGGTAGGGTAAGGGCCTGCGTTTCATCCTAGGAGGCCGCTCGCTGGAGCCCGCCATCTCGTAGCTGCAGGCCTTGAGGCCTGCGCAATCCGCGAGCCCACGGGTTTCACGCTCGGTGCCCTTAAGCCTCGCTGCTCCTGATCCCCGACATCCACGCCGGCGGCAGCCCGACGACCTCGCGCCCGTACGCCAGCCCGTGCACGTCCCACATCGACCCGTGATGCATCGCTGCCACGTTGCTGTCACGCCACAGCCGCTGCAGGTCGCTGCCCTCATACAGGTTGCTGGCCCCCGCCGCCTCGAACACGCTGTTCGCCGCGTGGCGGCAGAGTTGCGACGCGTAGGCCACGTTGCGCCGGCACTCCGCCTTGTCCAGCGCCGTCGCCTCGGCTGCCGGAATGACGCAGAAGCGCCGCGCCGACTCCAGCAGCAACGCCCGCGCCGCATCGATCTGCGCGCTCGCCTCGGCGATGCGTAAGAGCGTCCCCGTCTGCTCCGCCGCGATGCGGTAGTTCGTCGACTCCAGGCGCTTGCGAATGCGCGCCTCTAGCTCCCGCACCGCCGCCCGCGCCACGCCGACAACCGGCGCCGCGATCGGCAGGCTGAAGGTGAAGTCCATCGCCGCGCAATACAGCGGTGAACCATACATCGTCGCGCCCTGGCCCTTGCCCTCAGAGAGGTCTTTCTGCAGGACGGCACGCTCCTCCGGAATGAACACGTCCTCGAACTCGATCGTCTTGCTGCCGGTGCCGCGAAGGCCCACCGTGTTCCAGTCGTCGACAATCTCGAAGTCCTCGCGCTTGAGCAGGAACCAGCGCCGGTCGCCCGGCGGCTCCTCAGGCTTCAGGTCAACAGCTGCCGTCAGCCAGTTACAGTGGTCTACGCCGCTGGAGAAAAAACCTCGGCCCGTCCAGAGGAAGCCGCCCTCAACCGCCACCGGCGTCCCAACCGTGTTGACCACGGATGAGACCAGAGAATTGCGGTCTTCGAACACCATCGCCTGGATCGGCTCCGGGTACTGGCCGATCAGCCACATATGCGCCGCCCACAGCGAGTACACCCAACCCGTTGCCGGGCAGCCCTCCGCGATCGCCCCCGTCACCTCGATCAGCGCGTCGAGGTTCAGCTCGCCGCCGCCAAAGCGCTTCGGCACCTCCAACGCGATCAACCCGCTATCCAGCAGGTCGCGCACGTTCTCTTCAGGCAACCGCCGTTGCTCGTCAGCCTGACCCACACGCTCGCGAAGCTTCGGCGCCAGTCCCCGCGCGATTTCGACTGCTTCTTCGAGCGTCTCGTATGGAAGACTCGTGTTCGTCATTTCTCTCGCGTCTGCATTATCGACCTTCGTCCCTCATCTGCAAGCCCCGGCGGGATTGACGCCTTTCGCCCCGAAAGCGGAGTATGGCCCGCAGACCCCTGAAGGAGGCGCGTTTGGATTCCGGCCCCTACTCCGGCAGTGCCTTGCTTGAGGCCGCGCGGTCGCTGGCGCCACAGGTTAGCGCTGCCGCCGACGAGATCGAGCGCCTGCGCCACGTACCCGCCTCACTTCTCGCGGCGCTGCGAGGCGCCGGTCTCTACCGCATGCTGGTACCGCGCACCGTCGGCGGGGCGGAGTTAACCCTCCGCGAGTTCGCCGAAGTCATCGAAGAAGTCGCGAAGTCCGACGCCAGCGCCGCCTGGTGCATGTCGCAGAACTCCGGAATCTGCGGCGTCTCCGGCTACATGCCGCCCGAGGGCATGCGCGAGATTTTCGGCGACCGCAACATGATCGTCTCCTGGGGCAACGGCCCGCAGACCGCCCTCAAGGTGCCGGGAGGCTATCGCCTCAACGGACGCTGGTCCTTCTCCAGCGGCATCCACAACGCCGTTTGGTCCGGCGCCCACAACACTCCCGTCGTCGACGAGCGCGGCGAGCCGGTGTTCGGCCCGTCTGGTGAGCAGCGCAAAGTCACTATGTTCTTCCCGGTCGAAGACATCGAGATCACCGACGTCTGGCAGGTCAGCGGCCTGCGCGGCACCGGCAGCGACTCTTACACCGTGACCGATCTCTTCGTCCCGGACCACCGCGTGGCCTTCGACGAACCGCAGGAGCCCGGCGCCCTCTACCGCTTCGGCACCACCAACATCTTCTCGATCGGATTCGCAGCCGTCGGTCTCGGCCTCGCCCGCGGCGCCCAGCAGGCGCTGCACGACCTGGCAACCACGAAGTCGCCGCGCGGCATCGAAGGCGCGCTCGCCGGCCAGCAGTACGCCCAGATGCGCTTCGCCGAAGCGGAGGGCACGCTGCGCTCGACGCGCCACTTCCTGCTCGAGGAGGTCGACCGCATCTGGCAAAACGTAGAGGCCGGAGGCGAATTCGACCTCGAGGCCCGCATCGACCTGCGCCTCGCGACCACCCACACGATCCAGCGCTGCGCAGAGGTGGTCGACAACGCCTACCAGCTCGCCGGTTCCAGCGCCATCTTCAACGAGGGAGCCTTCGAGCGCCGCTTCCGCGACATGCACGCCGTCACGCAACACATCCAGGCCCGCGACGACCACTACGAGCGCGTCGGCCGCTACCTCCTCGGCCTCGAGCCCGACCGCGGCTGGCTCTAGCCCCAAAACCTCGAACCGAGAATCCCCAAACCCATTGCGACCCAGCGGCCCGCAGGCCGAGGCGAAGCAATCTCGTCGTCCCGTCTCTCCCAGGCGCTCCTCCCAACCTGCTAGGGCCACAGCGAAGCTGCAGGTTCAACCCGCAGAGTGCACATCTCGCCCAAGTCTCCCGTCGCAAGACCAACAGCCCCAGGACTCGAACCGAGAATCCCCAAACCCATTGCGACCCATCGGCCCGCAGGCCGAGGCGAAGCAATCTCGTCGTCCCGTCTTCCAGGCGCTCCTCCTAACCTGCTGGGGCCCACAGCGAAGCTGCGGGTTCAACCTGCAGAGTGAACATCTCGCCCAAGCCTCCCGTGGCAAGACCAGATGTTCCCTCTCCCTGGAGGGAGAGGGTGAGGGTGAGGGTGAGGGGCAGTGCGTCAAACTAACGGGATAGCGTCAGGCAAACCCGGCGTCTACCCCAGCATCTTCCCGGCCTCGCGCTCCATCTCAATATGGTGCCGGATCAGCGCCGCGTATCGGTACACAACGTGCGCGAACTTCCCGTACGGCAACGCCAGATACAGCGCCGCCACGATACCGAGGTGCACCGTCAGCAACGTCCCCGCCGCCACGGTCTCCCGGCCCGCCAGCAGCACCAGCCCGGTCGCGCTCGTCAACAGCAGCAGCAGCAGGAAGGCATAGTCCAGCGCCAGCATTCGCCGGTTCGCCGGGTCCATATCCTGCACCCGCTTCAGCCACAGCAGCCCCAGCCCGCCAACCACGATGAGCACACCGCCGGCCGTCCCCGTGACCACCGGGATGCTCAGGTACGCATACGGCGCGTCATCGCCGAGGAAGTTGTGATACACCGCCGCTACCGTCGTCGACACGAGGTCGAGCAGCACGCCCCAGACCAGCGCATGGTGCAGCCAGCGCCGCGCATTCGACTTCGCCGGGCCGGGATAGTCGCAGCCGTCACCGCCGCCCTTGAGATACTCCAGCCCGAAGGCGTCCTTCGACGCGCGCAGGAACGACCGCGCATCGATCAGCTGGCC
>DASTLN010000267.1:0-13776 GCA_035714925.1 Dehalococcoidia bacterium
CGCAGTACCCGCGGCTACTAAGGGAAGTAGAGGACAAACCGCCGGTGCTCTACGTCCGCGGCGAGCTGACGGACGAAGACGAATGGTCCGTCGCGATTGTCGGGACACGGCGGGCGACGCCTTACGGTCGCCAGGCAGCCGAGCACTTCGCGACCGAGCTGGCAGCGCAGCGCATCACGATCGTCAGCGGCCTGGCGCGTGGCATCGACGCCGTGGCGCACCGCGCGGCGCTGGCGGCCGGCGGCCGGACGATCGCGGTGCTGGCCTGCGGGCTGGACATGGTCTACCCGCCGGAGCACGCCAAGCTGGCGCAGGAGATCGCGGAGCACGGCGCGCTGATTTCTGACTACGCGCTGGGTACGCAGCCGCGCAGCGAATTCTTCCCGCGGCGCAACCGGATTCTTAGCGCTGTGAGCCTGGGTGTGTTAGTAGTAGAAGGCAGCGAGGACAGTGGCGCCCTGCTCACGGCGCGGTACGCCCTGGAGCAGAATCGAGAGGTCTTTGCGGTGCCGGGGAGCATCTACTCTCCCACGCACAAGGGGGCCAACAAGCTGATCCGTGACGGGGAGGCAAAGTTGGTCTCGACAGCCGAGCATATACTGGAGGAGTTGAACCTGACGACGGTGACCCAGCAGCTGGAGCTGCGCGAAGTCGCGCCTGCCGACCCCACGGAAGCAAAGCTCCTCAGCGTGCTCTCCAACCAACCGTCGCATATTGATGAAGTTCAGAGAGCCAGCGGTCTGCCGATCGCATCGGTCTCCAGCGCACTGGCGGTGCTGGAGCTGAAGGGTATAGTGCGCCAGGTAGGCCCCATGAGCTTTGTCAGAGCGCGTGAGGTCGCAATCCGGAAGTACAGCGCCAACGCTTGAGGAACTAACCCCGCGATATGCCAACAAAGAAAACAACCAAGGCCACAACCAGGCCTGCGGCCAGCCGCAGGACGACCAGCGCAACCAAAGCAGACGCCGTGACGGCGCCTCGCCGCAACGGACGCGGCCGTGAGCTCGTCATCGTCGAGTCTCCGGCGAAGGCCCGTACGCTCGCGGGCATCCTCGGCTCCGGCTACGAAGTCACGGCGTCGGTCGGCCACGTGCGCGACCTGCCGAAGTCAAAGCTCGGCGTCGATGTGGACAACGAGTTCGAGCCGCATTACATCGTGCCGCGCGAGAAGAAGGAAGTCGTCCAGAAGATCAAGGATGCCGCGGCACGCGCGTCGACGGTGTACCTCGCGACAGACCCTGACCGCGAGGGTGAGGCGATCTCATGGCACCTGGTGCAGGCGGCAGGCCTTGACCAGGACGCCAGCCGACAGCTGCACCGTGTCGTATTCCACGAGATCACACCGCGCGCGATTCAAGAGGCGTTCGAGAACCCGCGCGACATCGATTCGGCGCTCGTCAACGCACAGCAAGCGCGCCGGGTGCTGGACCGCCTTGTCGGTTACAAGATCAGCCCTCTGCTTTGGCGCAAGGTGCGCCGTGGCCTCTCGGCCGGACGTGTGCAGTCCGCCGCGTTGAAGATGGTGGTCGACCGCGAGCGCGAGATTCTCGACTTCACAGCCAGGGAGTACTGGACGGTTGACGCCCAGCTGGCCCGCGAGCAGGCCGAGTTTATCGCCCGTCTGCGCGGCAAGGCGGGTCAACGCACGTTCGAGCTGGGCAGTCAGCGAGAGACAGAGGCCGTCACCGCTCAGCTGAAGGAAGCCGCCTTCACCGTGAAGTCGGTCCGGCGCCGCGATCAGCACCGGCGGCCGGCGCCACCGTTCACGACCAGCACGCTGCAGCAGGAGGCCTCGCGGCGCTTTGGCTTCACGGCCCGCCGCACCATGGCCGTGGCGCAGCAGCTCTACGAGGGCATCGAGAGCGCCGGGCGTGTCGGCCTCATCACTTATATGCGAACCGACTCGACGAACCTCGCGGACGTTGCGATCGAGGAGCTGCGTGGCTTCATCGCCGACCGCTTCGGGGCGGACCACGTGCCGCCGCAGCCGCGGGTGTACCGCTCGCGCAAAGGTGCGCAGGAAGCTCACGAGGCGATCCGGCCAACGTCGTGCCTGCGCGAGCCGAACGCTCCGGAGCTGTCCGGCCTGACGAACGACCAGCGCAGGCTCTATGGCCTGATCTGGCAGCGCACCGTTGCGTGCCAGATGGCGGACGCCATCCTCGACAGCATTTCGGTCGACATCGATGCCGCCGCGCCGAATGGGGACGTTTACCACCTGCGCGCCTCGGCCTCGGCCGTGAAGTTCGCGGGTTACCGCCAGCTCTACGAGGAAGCTCGCGACGACGACAAGGCAGAGGACGCCGAGCAGCAGCTGGCATCGCCGCTACCGGCGATGGACGCCGGCGACGCCCTGACGCTGCGCGACCTGAAACCGGACCAGCACTTCACCGAGCCACCGCCGCGCTACACGGAGGCGACACTGGTCAAGGCGCTGGAGGAGAACGGCATCGGCCGGCCCAGCACCTACGCGCCGATCATGTCGACCATCCAGGACCGCGGCTACGTCGAGCGGGAGCAGCGACAGCTCAAGCCCACGGAACTCGGCTTCGTGGTCAACGACTTCATGAGCGAGCAGTTCCCGAACGTGGTCGACCTCGGCTATACGGCCGGGATGGAGGAGGAGCTGGACGAGATTGCGTCCGGTTCGCGCCTCTGGCAGCCGACCGTGCGTGAGCTTTACAACCCGCTCAGCGAGGCGCTCATCGAGGCAGAGAACGCGCCAAAGGTGGTCCAGGAGACGGGCGAATTATGCCCCGAGTGCGAGCGGCCGCTGATCCGGCGGTTTGGCCGCTTCGGGCCATTCTTTGCCTGTTCCGGGTTCCCGGAGTGCCGCTACACGCGCCAGGACGGCGAGCCGGCGGAGCCGGAGCCGACCAACGAAACGTGCGACATTTGCGCGTCGCCCATGGTGACGAAGCGGGGACGCTTCGGCGCCTTCTACGCCTGCACGAAGTACCCGGACTGCAAAGGCACGAAGCCGATCCTGCAGAAGACCGGCGTACTGTGCCCGATCGACGGCGGAGAGATCGTCGAGCGCGTGACACGCAAGAAGCGTACCTTCTTCGGCTGCGCCAACTACCCGAAATGCGAGTTCACGAGCTGGTCGCGGCCGCTGCCGCAGGTGTGCCCGCAGTGCAAGGGACTCATCGTGGCGGATCGTGGGCAAAACGCGAAGTGCACGAACTGCGACTGGAAGGGTCCCGTGGCTGAAGCGCTGGAGCGGGATCCTTCCCTAGAAGGACCGCGCGCTCCGGCGGGAGCGGCCTGAGGTAGCGAATCATGACCGCACGGGCCGTCAAACCCGCCCAAGACGGCTCCGAGGCCGCCGAACCGCGGCTCGGCGCGGAGACGGCCCGGCTGCTGGAGAGCTATCTGGAGGAGCGCGGCAAGGCGCGCAACCTCTCCAATTACACGCTGCGTAACTACCGCACAGACCTGGAGCACTTCCTGTACGCGCTCGCCGCGTGGGAGGTCGACGCGCTGGAGGTGAAGCGCACCGACCTGCGACGCTACCTGTCGGTCTTGCTCGGCGACGGCCTCGCCAACGCGAGCGTGCGACGCAAGGTGAGCACGATCCGCTCTTTCTACAAATGGCTGCGCCAGGAGGGCAAGCTGGAGAACGACCCGTTCTTTGGCGTCACGGGCCCCAAGGCTGCGAGACGACTGCCAGACATACTGACCTCAGAGGACATCGACCGGATGACGGCGGCGGCGAATGGCAGAGAACCGGCCGACCTTCGCGACCGCGCGCTGCTCGAGCTGCTGTACGCGGCCGGCCTGCGTGTTAGCGAGGCGTCGTCGTTGAACGTTACGGAACTCGACGTGCGCGACCGTAGCGTGCGGGTGCAGGGCAAGGGCAAGAAGGAGCGCATCGGCGTCTTCGGCGAGCCCGCCGCGACGGCGCTCAACCGCTATTTGCACGACGGTCGTCCGGGGCTGGCCTCAGGCAAGGAGGCGGCGCTGTTCCTCAATCGATTCGGAGGACGGCTCACGGTGCGGTCGGTGCAGACGATCGTGCGCAAGTACGCGACGAAGGCCGGGTTGCCGCTGGCCGTGCATCCTCACCTGTTGCGCCACAGCTTCGCGACGCACCTGCTCGACGGTGGCGCCGACCTTCGCGTGGTGCAGGAGCTACTGGGCCATGAGAGCCCAAATACGACACAGATATACACCCACGTTTCCGAGGCCAAGAAGCGCGAGACGATGGAGGAGGCGTTCGAGGCGCTGGGACGAATCGAGGCGGAGCGCTCAAGGCGGGCGCGGGAGCGCGGTTAGGTTTTGCTGGGACCCGTCCTGCCTATTCCAGTTTGCTGAGGCAGGAGGCGACCCAGGCGGAGTCGAGGCGCTCCAGGCGCTTCTTCTTGAGGTTTTCCTTGAGCATCCAACGGACATCCGTGTCGTTCGATACGAGCCAGCGTTCGAATGTAGGACGAGCGGCGTCCGGGTAGGCGGCAATGACGACGCTCCAGCAGTAACCCATGCCCTGACGCAGCGCGTGGAAGGCGTCTGTCTTGCGTTCCGGGTTTTCCGCGATCGACCTGGTGATCGAGTCTAGAACGGCGATGACTCGCGGCGCGTCGGCCGGGTCCTTAAGCAGGCGCGGCTCAGCGAGGCCGGCCGCGGCGGCGCGCTGCTCTAAGGGCCCGCCTGCTGCCAGGTCGCTCGCGACATCGAACAGGCAACCCATGTTGGCATCGCCGATGCGCTGCAGGGCCATCGCGACGGACTCGCGGATGCGCCAGCGCGCGTCGGAGGCCTGGCGCTTGATGATGGCGACTGCCCTGATGTCTCCCTGACCAGCGAGGCGGCCGAGACCCTGGATGGCACAGCAGGCGACGAAGCACTCCGGCGTGCCCTCTGCCGCGTCTTCAGCGTCGCAGTAGCCGTGGGCGACGAGCCACTCTGCCGGGGCTTCTTCAGCGACGGCCGCCGCAAGCTCGAGATTGCCGCGCGGGCCTGGAAGGTTGGAGTTGGCGCGCAGATAGGCGTCCCAATCGCTCAGCGGAAGCGACCGGATCTTCTCACGGTAGTCGTCGATCTTGCCCATCGTCGCTGTTTAAAGGTTGCGCCGAGTTGAGCCCGTTGTCGAGGCCCAGATCGCCCTCTTCAGGCGCCGAGCCCGATATCGCCTAAGTCCAGAGCTCCCGGCTGGCGATGCGGGCGCCTTCGCCCAGCGATTCGAGCTTGGCCCACATGATCGTGGGGTGGACACGCTCGATGCGGGCGCCTTGCTGGAACCCGCAGTCCGTGCCGGCGATGACGTTTTCGCGGCCGACGATTCCGGCGTAACGGACGATGCGATCGGCAACAAGGCGCGGGTGCTCTACCGACAGCGTGTGGTGCGAGACGACGCCGGGAATGAGGAACTTGCCGTCCGGCAACCGCGTCTGTTCCCAGACGCGCCATTCGTGCTCGTGTCGCACGTTGGCCGCCTCGATCGAGTAGGCGCCCGCGTTGACCTTGAGGATGAGATCGACGATGGCTTCAAGAGGGGCGTCGGCGACGTGAGGCGCGTGCCAGCTGCCGTAGCAGAGGTGGTAGCGAATTCTCTCCTCGGGGATGCCGCGTAGGGCGTGGTTCAGCGCTTCGATTCGTAGCTCAGCCCAGCGGCGGTAGACATCTGGGCCCCGCGCCATGAGATCGTCGTATGCGTTTGCCAGCACGGCATCATCGACCTGCAGGAGGAGCCCGGACTCGTAGATAGCGAGGTACTCGTGCCGCAGCGCGTCCGCCAGCGCGTAGACGTATTCCTCGTCCGTCTTGTAGTAGTCGTTGACGCCATTGAAGGCGGCGCTGGCAGGGGCCACCACGGGTAGGAACGCCTCCATCGCGCCGGCCGCGGCGGCGGCTTCCTGGAGGTGGGCGATATCGCGTTGGATGCTGTGCGTATCGATGTAGACGATGGGCTCGACGCAGACATCGGCGCCACGCCAGCGCCTTCGAGCGCCACCGCCGCCCTGCGACTCGAAGAACTCAGCGAAACGCTCCGAGTCGCGTCCCGTGTAGTTGATCGCCATATCGCGCTCGGGATCGGGCTTGAAGCCGGAGACGCGCTGGTTGATGTAAGTGCCCCAGCTCGACTTTGAGAACTCGCCGTCGTCGACGACGTCGATTCCGGCCTCGACCTGGTGGCGCACGACCGCGGCGACGGCGACACGCAACGTATCGTCGTAGGCAGATTTCTCGACGACTTCTCCGGCCTGGCGGGCGGTATCAAAGGCGGCGACCTCAGGGGGCCGGATCAGGCTGCCGGCGTGCGTCGTGAGGATGCGGTCCACGCTGTGTTGCATAGGCCGTCGATTAACCCCAGACCTTTCGCGCAACCTCGACGACGCGGCGGAGCTTGGCCGACTGCTGCTCCGTGCTTAGCGGGTTGCCGGCGCCGGCGGAGGCGAAGCCGCACTGCGTGCTCAGCGAGAGGCGCTCAAGCGGGACGTACTGCGCCGCTTCGCGGATGCGCTGCTCGATCTGCGCCGCGTCTTCGAGGTCACCTTCCTTCGTCGTCAGGAGGCCGAGGACGACGTCTGAGGTGGGCAGGACGTGCTGCAGGGGTGAGAAGTCGCCGGAGCGCGGCGTGTCGTACTCCAGGAGCAAGGCGTCGTAGTTGGTCAGGCGTGGGAAGCATTCCGCCGCGAAGCGGTCGTAACCGCCGGTGGCGCTCCAGCTGCCGCCGGGGCCGTTGCCGCGGCAGATGTGGATCGCGCGCGTCACGCCGCTGATCCCTTCGAAAACGGAGTTGTCGATCTCGGAGTCGCCGATGAGCTCGGCGGCGAGGTCGTGGCCGTCCTTCTCCATGGCTTCCAGGACCTCGGGGTCGGTGTAGCTCTGGCCGTAGTTGGGCGCGTCCATCTGGATGTAGTCGCAGCCCAGGGCCATGGCGCGCTCGATGACGTGCTCGCGAATGAAGTCACGGATCGCAAGGAGGAATTCGTCGACGGTGGCGTAGAACTGCTTTGAGAGCACCGGGTCCCAGAAGATACGGTGGTAGCTGGGAGACGGGAAAGTGTATTTGGTGCGCTTGCCGGTGTGCTGCTTGAGGTGACCGTACTCGTCGCCCGTCAGGTCACGATCGAATGTCAGCGGCCCGTCCTGGACCATCCAGCCGCCGAGCGGTATACGGGAGCGAGCGCCCTCGTTGTTGCGCCAGTAGTCGAACCAGGCCGGCGGTTTGACTTCGGGACGGATGTGGAAGCCACCCATCGGCGCGCGGTAAGTGCTATCCATCATGGACAGCGAGGCGATCCAGTTGGTGCGGCGCGCCTCGCCGTCCGAGACGACGTCCACGCCGGCGGCTTCTTGAAGCGCGATGTGGTCGGCGATGACGGCGTCCTCGACGGCCTTCATCTCGGCTTCGGTGATCTTGCCGTCGCGAAGCTTCTCACGAGACTCCTGTAGCACCGGAGGGCGCAGCAGGCTACCGACGACGTCGGCGCGGGCGATCGGTGGCTTCGAGGGCATGGCTAACCTCCTGGGCGTTACGCGGGGGCTGCGTCGGAAGCCTAGCACAGCGACGCTCGGGGTTACCTCTCCCCCGCTGCCGCGTGCCCCTCTCCTTGCGAGGAGAGGGGCTGTTGACGACAGGACCCATTCCAAGTGACCCGGAGCTGTAGAGATAGTGCAGCGGCTGCCCTTGATGACAGCGAAACGTCCGCTGAACGCCCCTCTCCTCGCAAGGAGAGGGGTTGGGGAGAGGTCCTAGCGGGCTTCGATGGCGATGGCGGGGCGGTCCTCCGGGACGGCGCGGGGCAGGTCAAGCGTCGTGACGCGGCGCAGCTCGCGGCGGTACTTGGTGTCCTCGTAAGGCAGGCCGCGGTGCATCGTGCAGCGGTTGTCCCAGATCACGAGGTCGCCGACGGTCCACTCGTGCTTGTAGCGGTTCTCCTTCTGCACGGCGTGGTCGCGCAGTTCGAGAAGGAGGAGGCGGCCGTCCGGTACGGGCCAGTCGATGATCTTCGAGGCGTGCGAAGCGATGTAGAGCGACTTGCGGCCGGAGCCGGGGATGGTGTGCACGAGGGGGTGGACGGCGCCCTCGAGGCGGGCCGCCTCCTCGGGCGTGAAGTCGTCGAAGCCGAGGAAGGCGCGCGAGTGCATGACAGAGTGATGCGCTTCGAGACCCTCGATCTGGTCTTTCAGGGCGTCGGGCAGGCTGTCGTAGGCGGCGCGCAGGTCGCAGAACTCGGTATCACCGCCGACCTCGGGCACGACGCGGGCGTGCAGCATCGAGTAGCGGCCGCGTGTCTGATTAAAGGACGCGTCGGTGTGCCAGAGCATGTTGCCGAGGCTGTACATACGGCGGCGGGCGTACGTGTCCAGGATCTCGCCGCTCTCGTCGACATTGGAGATGTCGACCAGGGCATCGTTGTTCCAGCGCTTCTTGTCGAGGACGCGATTGCGGTTGAGTTCGCCATCGAGGCGCTGCGCGAAGGCGAGCTGTTCTTCGTCCGTGAAAGCCTGGTTGTGGAAGACGAGGATGCCAAATTGGTCCATGCCGGCGCGGATCTCGGCCAGCGTCTCCTCGTCGTCGAGGCTGCGGAGCTGGATAGGGCTGGTGACCTCACCGATGAAGTGCGGGTGGAGTTGACGGTAAGTGATGGTCATGGGATACCCCCTGGTCAGGCTGAGACGAGTCTAGGTTCGCCCCAGACGCAAGTCAACGAGCGGCCCGGCAGCGGAATAACATGGAAGGTGCCGAGCCGAGAATCGGCCCGAGGAGGGAGAACGCCATGGCACAGTCAGCGAGTGAGCTAAAGACACGCGTCGAAGCGGCGGACCTGTGGCCGGAGAGCACGAACGACGACCGCTGCGACAACTGCCGCTACTACCAGGAGCTGAGGGAAGGCATAGGCTACTGCGCGCACCGGGAGGTTGACATGGTGGTTGGCGGTCCGTGGTGGTGCAAGCTGTGGGCGCCAAATCGCGAGACGGCGGCAGCGCGCGGCAGCAGCTGACCTAAGCGGTCCTAACCCGTCCCGCTCAGGCCTGAAGGAGGGTGGCTCGGCGGCGAGGTGATCTCCCGGCAATTCAGCCCGGAGATCGATGGATCGTGGCGATTTGGTCCGCGAATTTCGCCGGTTAGGGAAAAGTTACGAAGCTCTTAGTGATCCGGTAAGCAAGCGAGAGGGATGTTTTAGGAACGCGCCTCTTGTGGCGCTCCTACGCTACTTGTGACCGAACGGTGAGCCATCGCCGAGGTCCAAAAAGCTTAAGGAGTACCACAGTGACAACAATCTTCAGCAACAACCAGACAGTCGTCGAGCAGTCCGACCCGTTTGAGGCCGCGGTGCTCGAGCTCGAAGCCCAGATGGCAGGCTGGGTCCTGCTGCCGGGCGACGAGGACTACGAGGAGGCTCGCCTGACCCAGAACCGGGCCTACAGCCGCTTCCCTGCCGTCATCGTCCAGGCCGTCAACGCCGAGGACGTCGCGCTGGCCGTCCGCTTCGCCCGCAGCCGCGGCCTGACGCTCTCGGTCCGCAGCGGCGGCCACAGCTTCACCGCTCAGAGCTCCAATGATGGTGGCATGGTCATCGACCTGCGCCTGCTCAACAAGGTCAGCATCGACCCCGAGACGGGCCTCGCCCGGGCGCAGCCGGCCGTCAAGTCCAGCGAGCTGGGCGCAGCGGCGCAGGAGCACGGCATGGCTCTCTCCACCGGCGACACGCCGACGGTCGCCCTCGGCGGGCTAACGCTCGGCGGTGGCATTGGCTACATGGTGCGCAAGCAGGGTCTGACTATCGACAACCTGCGCTCCGTCGAAATGGTGACGGCCTACGGGCAGATCGTCCGCGCCAGCCAAGAGGAAAACCCCGACCTGTTCTGGGCCCTTCGGGGTGGCGGCGGCAACTTCGGCATCGTGACTGAGTTCGAGTACCAGTTGCAGCCGGTAGGCACCGTTTACGCCGGGCTCATCGCCCTGCCGCTGACTTCGGACGCACTGCGAGGCGTGGCGGAATACGGACGCCGCGCTCCTAACGACCTCACGATGATCATTAACATTATGGCAGCACCCCCGGCGCCCTTCGTGCCCGAGGACCTCGTCGGTAAGCCGGTTGTCATCGCCATCGTCTGCTACGCCGGCGACCCGACGGAAGGCGAAAAGGCCATGCAGCCGATTCGAGATATCGCGACTCCGGTGTTCGAATTCGTTGCACCGATGCCTTACCCGGCGATCTACGCCTTCACGGAAGAGCTGGCGCAGCCGCTGTCGTTCTTCTCTCGCACGCTGTTCACGAAGGACCTGTCTGACAACGTTGTGGACACCTTTGTCGACGCGATGCAGCTGCCTGTCTCCCCGGGGAGTGTGCTGCAAGTGCGGCCGTTGGGTGGTAAGTTCGCTGACGTCCCCGCCGATGCTACCGCCTTCGCCCACCGCGACGCGGGCTACATGCTCGCCGCCATCGGTGTTTGGGAGAACGGCACACCCGGCGACTCGGAGGTCGCCTGGGCTCAGGCGGTCTACGAGATGATCGCGGCAGAGAGCTGCGGCGCCTACGTGAACTTCCTGCAGGACGAGCCGGAACGCATCGGCGAGGCCTACCCGGAGGCGACGTACCGACGCCTGGCCGAGGTGAAGCGCCGCTACGACCCGGAGAACGTGTTCTCGCAGAACGTCAACATCAAGGCCGAATAGCCCGGCCTTATCTCCTACGGTGGCTTCGGCCCCGCGCGGATCTCAGCCCTCCGCGCGGGGCCTCACCGCATCTGGCCGAATTCTTCTCTCAGCACGTCGCGCGCCTCCAATAGCAGCTTGGCGGCTTCGTTGCCGGTCAGCCCCGGCCCTGCGAACAGTTCCATGTCATTGATCCCGGCCTCGTGCAGCCGGCGGGTGTGTTCGACCCATTCCCTGGGACCGCCGCGGCCTGCCATGAGACGGCCGCTGACCTGGAACGCGGCCGGGTCCTTGCCCTCCGCCTCGACGAAGCGGCGCAGGCGGGTCAGCGGTTCGACGGGGTCCGCCAGGGGTATCCAGCCGTCACCGAGGCGCGCGACGCGTCGCAGCAGGTAGTCCTCCGTCCCGGCGCCGATGAGAATCGGGATCGGCGGAGGCAACTGGCCGAGGCCGATGCCGTCGAGGCGGTGAAAATCGCCGTCGAACTCGACGTGAGGTTCGGTCCACATGCGGCGCAGCAGCGCGATCTGCTCCTCGATGCGTTTGCCGCGGAGATGCACGTCCTGCCCCAGTGCCTCGTACTCGCGCGGGTTCCAGCTGATGCCGACGCCGAGGTCGAGGCGGCCGCCGCTGATGATCGCCACGTCCGCGGCCAGCCTGGCGATCAGCGCCGTGGGGTAGAGCGGCAAAATCAATACGGCGGTGCGGAAGCGGATGCGTTGTGTCAGCCCGGCAAGGTAGGAGAACAGCACCAACGGCTCGCGGTAGGGGCCGATGTAGTGGTGCGGTGGCTCGTCCGGCAGGCTGCCGGCGGGCATGCTGAGCAGGTGGGTCGAGAGGGAGACATAGTCGAAGCCGGCTTCGTCCATCGCCCGGGCGAAGTCCCGCAGGGCGATTGGGCTACCCCAGTCGCCTACCGGCAGGCTGGCGCCGAACTTCATGGCGGTATCATCGGGCCGCGAGTCTGAGTTCACAAGCCGCACAGCTAGCAACTAACAAGGCAGCGCCCCTAAGATGGGGATGTGCCCCGAGACACCGGATAAGTGAAGCCGGGGATGCCCCGGACCCCACTGAAGAGGGTGCGAAGTAGCGCCGGGCGCTGAACGCCCCCCAAGGAATGAGACGTGGCCCGAGACGCCGAGACATTAGCCCTGATCGCGCTGTCGGTCGACGAATACGAGCAGATCGTCGGGTTGCTGGACCGCGAGCCGAACGATACCGAGCTGGGCATGTTGGGCGCGATGTGGAGCGAGCACTGCGGCTACAAGAACAGCAAGCCGCTGCTGCGCCTCTTCCCGAGCACGGGCCCGAAGGTGCTCACGACACGCGGCGGTGAGAACGCGGGCGCGGTCGATATCGGCGATGGCTACTGCGTGGTGTTCAAGATCGAGTCGCACAACCACCCGTCGGCGGTGGAGCCGTATCAGGGCGCGGCGACCGGAGTTGGCGGTATCGTGCGCGACATCTTCGCGATGGGGGCGCGGCCGATCGCGCTGTTCGACTCGCTGCGCTTCGGGCCGCTGACGCGCGGTCACAAGGGCACGTCTCCCGAAGCGACGCTGGCGCGCAACCGGTCGCTGTTCCGGGCCGTCGTCTCCGGCATCGGTGGCTACGGCAACTGCCTCGGCGTGCCGACCGTCGGCGGCGAGGTCTCGTTCTCTGAGTCCTACGACGGGAACCCCCTGGTTAACGCGATGTGCGTCGGCGTAGCTCGTAGCGACAAGCTGCTGCGCGCCATCGCGACGGGGGTGGGCAACCCGATCATCCTGGTTGGCGCCGATACGGGCCGTGACGGCATCGGCGGCGCCAACGTGCTGGCCTCGCGCACGTTCGAGGCGGGCCAAGAGGAGCTGCGGCCGACGGTGCAGGTCGGCAACCCCTTCCTCGAGAAGCTGCTGATGGAGGCGTGCGTCGAACTGGCGGAGCAGCACGGCGACTGGATCGTCGGGCTACAGGACTGCGGCGCCGCCGGGCTGACCAGCTCGCTCGTCGAGTGCGCGGCGCGCGGCAACGCCGGCATACGCATCGACGTAGCGCGGGTGCCGCGGCGCGAGACCGGCATGACGGCGACGGAGGTCATGCTCAGCGAATCGCAGGAGCGCATGCTGATCGTCGCCAAGAAAGAGCACGAGGCGGATGTCATCACGCTGTTCCAGCGTTGGGAGATTCATTGCGACGTCATCGGCCACGTCACGGAAGACGGCATCGTGCGCATCTTCGACGGCGACGAGGAGGTCGTGCGCGTGCCGGCGACGACGTTCACCGACGCCCCCGAGTACCGGCGCCAGGGCGTCAAGCCACGCGGCCTTGACGAGCTGCAGACCTACGACCTGGCGTTCCTGCCTGACATCGTTGCGTGGGAAGAGGGCCCGGCGGATGCGAACGCGGCGCTGCTGCAACTGCTGGCCTCGCCGGAGATCACGCATAAGCGCTGGATCTGGCGTCAGTACGACCACCAGGTGCTGACCAACACGGTCACCGGCCCCGGCTCCGATGCCGCCGTGATGCGGATCAAGGAAGCAGCGCCGCGCGGCATCGCGGTGGCGACGGACGGCGACGGCGTCAAAGCGTTCCTCGACCCGTTCGCGGGCGGTGCGATGGCCGTGGCGGAGGCGACGCGCAACGTTGCCTGTAGCGGCGCCCGCCCGGTGGCGATTACAGACTGCCTCAACTTCGGCAACCCGGAGCGGCCCGATGTCTATTTTCAGCTCGAAGAGTGTGTCCGGGGAATGGCGGCGGCGTGCGAGACGCTGGGCGTGCCCGTGATTTCGGGCAACGTCTCGCTCTACAACGAATCGAACGGCGCCGCGATTTACCCGACGCCGGTCGTCGGCGCGCTGGGTGTGCTGGACGACGTTTCGATGGCGGTACCTTCCGGCTTCCAGGGTGAGGACGAGGTGGTCTACCTGATCGGCGCGTCCTGCGAGGCGCGGGAGGACGGCGACACGCTGGTCGGCGAGCCCTTGCAGCTGGCGGGCAGCGAGTACCTGCGCCAGTTCCATGGCCTCGTCGCCGGTTCGGTACGAATCGAGCTGGCGCTGGAGGCGCGGGTGCAGCGCATCCTGATCGAAGCCGCGGCGGCGTCGATGCTGAGCTCGGCGCATGACTGCTCGCACGGCGGGCTGGCGGTCACGCTGGCGGAGGCGGCGCTGCAGAACAGCGTTGGC
>DASTLN010000268.1:0-3729 GCA_035714925.1 Dehalococcoidia bacterium
CGAGCTGCGCGAAGCGTTTTCGGGCTTCCATGCGGAGGTACGGTCGGTGCTGGAGGCGTGCCCGGAGTGCCACAAATGGGCGATCCTGGAGCGCGACCCATTGCCGCGCTGGAGCGACGGCCGCGTCGTGCTGCTGGGCGATGCCTGCCACCCGATGACGCCTTATATGGCGCAGGGCGCCGCGACGTCGATGGAGGACGCCGCGGTGCTGACCCGCTGCCTTGAGGCGAGCGACGACTTCGAGAGCGCCTTCAGGCTGTACGAGGATCACCGCAAGCCGCGCACGTCGCGCATACAGGCGATATCAAGCGCCAACACTTGGATGCGGTCGCCGAATCCGAGCGACCCCGAGTGGCTGTACGGCTACGACGCCTGGAGCGCGCCGCTCGAGCAGCCCGCGCCTGCTTCCTGACGTTTCGATCTGAGTTATGCTGCGGGCGTCCCCCGCGACTGACCTTCGCTTAGCCACTGGAGCGCACCGATGACCACGACCGCCACGCCTTACCTCACGTCCGGCGACTTCGCTTTCGAGCAGGACGACGACTGGGCGAAGATCCCACCCGGCTACGAATTCCCCGAGGCGGCGGGTGTCGACGTGGACGAGGACGACAACGTCTACGTGTTCAACCGCGGGCCGCACCCGGTCATCGTCTTCGACAAGGACGGCAACTTCCTGCGGTCCTTTGGTGAAGATACCTTTACCGAGCGGGAACACGGCATCCACATCAGCCCGGACGGCTTCTGCTACCTGGTCGCCGACGCGCATCACGCGATTCACAAGTTCGACCTGCAGGGCAAGCTGCTCTGGACGCTGGGCGAGTCCGGCAAGGAGGCGCCGAAGTGGAGCGGCCAGCCGTTCAACCGCCCGACGCACATGGCGGTTTCGCCCAAGAGCGGCGACATCTTCGTGACTGACGGCTACGGCAACTCGCGGGTGCACCGCTACTCGCCGGACGGCAAGCTACTGCTGTCATGGGGCGAAGTGGGGACGGACCCAGGCGAGTTCATGAACCCGCACAATGTCGTGGTCGACCAGGACGAATACGTCTACGTGGCCGACCGCGAGAATAACCGGGTGCAAGTCTTCGACGGCACCGGGAAACTGGAGTCAATCTGGAACCAGGTGTTCAAAGCGGACGGCATGTGCCGAGACGCAAATGGCATCTTCTACGTCGGCGAGCTCGTCGGTATGCACGACACGAACGCGTTGGGCCACCGCATCACGATCCTGAGTAAGTTCGGCAACCGGCTGGCGCGTATCGGATCGCCGGTGCAGGGTGACGGCCCCGGGGAGTTCAACGCGATCCATGGCTGCGCCACCGATTCGCAGGGCAACCTCTATGTCGCCGAGGTCTCCTACACGATGCGGGGACGCCGTGAGGACCCGCCGAAGATTTACAAGGGGCTGCGTCGCCTCAAGAAGGTGGCAGCAAGAGGCTAGCCGTAGCGATCCCAGTGCACAAAGGCCTCGCTCGGCTTCCGGCCTGCCGTTGGGCTCTTGGGCCGCGCTTTGTGGGCAGCCTCGTCCGGGTAGCCGAGAGTGACGACCGTCCAGATGCGGCGTTCGGCGGGAATCCCGAGGGCCTCTTTGATGACCTCGGGCCCTTCTTCCTTCAGCGTTGCGATGTTGCTACCGAGGCCCACGGCCTTGGCCGCAAGCAGCAGACGCTCGACCAGCCGGCCGTTGTCGAAGACCTCCAGATCGTGCCTTTCCGTATTCCCCGGCGTCACGATGACGAGCACTACGGCCGCGCTCGCCGCCGGCCTGGCGCCAAGCTCAGACATCCTCTGCTTGATCGCGGAGTCGCGCACCACGACAAGCTCGGTCGCCTGCACGTTGCTGGCGCTGCCCGACCAGCGCCCGACTTCGATCAGGTCCCGGATTACTTCGTCAGGTATGGGGTCAGACGTGTAATCGCGTACCGCCCGAAGGTTGCGCAGGAACCGGATATTTTCATTGCGTTGCTGAGTCATTCGCCTTCTCTCCTGGAGCACTTGGCTCCCGAGAATCTTAGTTGAATAGGAGAGACTGGCCAAAGCGAGGCCGCCAGTGGCGATACTTGGCGCGATCTGGTGGTCGAGTATCCCGACATGGCGTAGGCTCTCAAGGAGTCGTTGATTGTTACGGTTGCACGGTCGTGCGTTGAGTCGAGGAGGCTCCCAGGTGGTGAAAATCGGCATGCTTTTACACCCTGAACGTGGCGTTGACGCTGTGTTCGAGGAGGCGCGTCAGGCGGACCAGCAAGGCTTCGATTCGATCTGGCTGGGCGACCACATTATGGGCCACGGCTACACCGGGCCGGATGGCCCGCTCGACTCGTTCACTTTGATGACGGCGCTGGGCGGCATCACCACCCGGACACGTCTTGCATGGAGCATGCTGAACCCCGGATTTCGCTATCCTGCGATGCTTGCCAAGGTCTTGGCGACGCTGGACCAGATCACCAAAGGCCGCGTGATCTGCGCGCTCGGCGCGGGCTCCGTCCCGGCCGAGTACAAGGCCTACGACATCCCGGTTATCGACGACCACGACGGTCGAGTTGCTTATGCCCGCGAGGTCGTGCAACTGCTGCGCGAGCTCTGGACGCACCCTGCGCCCGAAACCGTCTCGTTCGATGGGAAGCACGTGAAAACCCACGATATCGCGTTCGCTCCGGAGCCCTACCAGAAGCCGCACCCTCCGATCTGGCTCGGCGGCGAATCTGACGCAACGATTCAGAACGTCATCGATCTTGCTGACGGTTGGGTGATGCTCACACGCGGGAGCGCCGACCGCTTGTCGCAAGTGCTGGCGCGACCCGATTGGCCGACGCGCCCGATGACGATTGTGCGGATGATCCGCATGTTTGTGGCCGAAGACGGTGACTCGGCGGTTGCGGATGCAAAAGCCTCATTCGAAAGGGACCCGGTTGGGAAGGGTGGCACCGCAGCCACTCTCGACGAGTTCATCCAGCGCGAGATCGTCGGCACGCCGGACGACTGCCTGCGCCGAATCGCCGAGCTCGAGGCCGGTGGCGCCAACTACCTGCGCGTCGCCTTCGACAGCGAGGCGCAGCAGGAGCGCGCTGCGCGGCTCATCCTGCCGCGGCTGAACTGAAGCAAGGGGTTCCGGCTAACTGGTCGGGGTGCCCAGATTCGAACTGGGGGCCTCTTGGTCCCAAACCAAGCGCTCTGACCTGACTGAGCTACACCCCGGGACCGTCTACAGAATACACGGCGACGAATAACAGATAGCAGGGCTTCGCGCAGATAACAGGCCCCTATCTACCCATCGGCGTGCCAGCCCGAAGTCTCAGCGCAAAGCCTGTTATCTGCTATCTGATATCTGCTACCCGTCCGGGCACCGCTCGCAGGGCACCGGCTCCGCGTGTCCGTAGCCGCACGCCGCACACTCCCACGTCGTCAACGGCGCCAGCCAGCGCTCGCCTTCGGTATCCCAGCGCCGGTGTTCGTGCTCGCGGCGCAGATGCGCCCGGCAGTTCGGGCAAGCGTCAGCCGATAACGCCTTCGCACGCGCATCCTGTAGCCGCCCTCCCAGCATGTAAGCCAGCATCGAGAAGAAGATGGCGACACCGAGCAGCCCGCCCGCCGTGGTCGAAGCCAGGTTGTTCGCGATGAGGAATGCGGCCAGCCCCCAGGCCGCGGCGCCCGACACGTCCAGCGCCAGCCCCAGCGCGCCGATCCCGGAACGCAGCGCGCCCACGGCTACGCCTTCGCCTTGACGCGCCC
>DASTLN010000269.1:0-6693 GCA_035714925.1 Dehalococcoidia bacterium
CACGAGCGCTCGACGCGCTGGACGCAGTTTTGCAGGAAGAAGACCTCGTGCTCACTGAGGCGATGGCGCCGGGCGACATCCAGATCCTGAACAACCACTTCGTCGTGCACGACCGCTGGCCCTTCGAGGACGACGCAGACCCGGAACGCCGGAGGCTAATGCTCCGCGCCTGGCTGCGCCGTCCGTAGTCAGAAGCGCAGTTCGAGGCCGGCCGCTTCCTCCTGGAGCTTGACCACCGCGTCGCAGTCCTCGTCCTCCCAGCCGCGTCCGATGGCCGTGAGCAGCTCATCGTAGACCTGGCGGGTCAGCTTCATCGGGTTGCCGGTTTCCCGCGCCATCTCCAGCGCGAGGCGGACGTCCTTGGTCGCCAGGCCCAGCGCAAACCCGGCTTCGAAATCGCCGGCGAAGAGGTGGCGAGTCATGTGGGCCTGCATGCGACGCGAGTTTCCCGAGCTGGCCGAAATGGCGTTGAACAGAGTGTGAAGGTCGACGCCTGCGCGCACGCCGCTGGTTAGCGCCTCACCCAGGACAACGGCGAATGAAAGGTTGATCAGGTTGTTCGTCAGCTTGCAGACCATGCCCGAGCCGATTTCGCCGCAGTAGACCACCTTGTCGCCGATGTCGCGTAGGAGGGGCTGCAGCCTGTCGAAGGTTGCGCGGTTTCCGCCGGCCATCACGGCCAGCTCACCGGACGCTGCACCATATGTGCCGCCGCTGATCGGCGCGTCCAGCACCTCTACGCCTCGCTCGCCCAGCGTTGCGTGAAGCTCGCGCAGCAACGAGGGGGAGTTGGTCGTCATGTCGATCAGGGTCATGCCCGCCGAAGCGCCCTCGGCGATGCCTCCCGGCCCGAGGACGACCTGGCGCACCTCATCCGGTCCCGGTAGACAGGTGAAAGTAACGTCGCTGGCCCGCGCCACGGCGGCCGGGTTGGCCGCGGACGCGGCGCCGAGTGAGACGAGCCCGCTCACGACCTCAGGACGCCTCGCGTAGAAGGACAGCTCGTGCCCCTTGCCGACAAGGTTTCGAGCAATTGGCAGGCCCATGTTCCCGGTGCCGACGACGCCGATTCTCATAGAAGGTGCCCTCCGGAGGAGACTTTCGCTCCGTTTTGCTGACACCCGCATTCTCTCAGATGAACGTGTTGATCACGCTTCCTGGCAGCTCTTGCTCGAGGCCGACCTGGCGATCTACTGAAACCGCACCTGTCAGGGCACGGGGACCACCTCTACGGCGATGCCGTAGGACTGGATCATCTCCATGAAGGCCTTCCGGTTGCCCTTCAGCCTGCCCGAGACGACGGGCCGCTTGGCTGTAGCGGCAATGAGGCCAAATCTCAGTATCTGGCTTAGCAGCGGAGGCGAAAGCACCTCCGGGTTGTGGACAATGACGTGCGGCGACGGCTCTTCATAAGCACCCTCAAACGACAGCTTCACGGTTCCGGTCATGCGAAAGTCACGCTCTTCCTGCCCGAGTCAAGTCGGACCGCGCCTCAAGCAACTCCAGCCTTGGCATCAAGCTGTTCGAGGCAAGCTAACGATCTGTGAAACTGTGGGATTTCCTGCGGGCGTCGAGTTTCAGGGACGATCCGCAGCTTGGGCGACCTCTTCACCTTAGCACTGATCCGGCTCCCATAACCGAAACTCGCGGGACGTGTGCGAGTCACTCGCAACGTCTTCCCCCCTTCGAAATACCGACTGACGTCTGGTATCTGGGAGCAGTGTGTAGAGAATACCGGCATTTCTGACCCAGCCCAATTCCTCGTGATTTACAAGAAATCTTTATTACAAGACGACCAACTTAGCCGATACTCCTATAGGAGAAGTGCATGACCGCGCCTGACAGTTTCCGGGCCGCGTTCGATCAGCTTGAGCACTCGGTGCTGATCACGGACCGCAAAGGCAACATCGAGTACGTCAACGCCGCATTCGAACGCGTCTATGGTTACGCGAGCGGCGATGTCATCGGCAAAACGCCACGCATCCTATCAGCGTCAGAGTCGGCGACCACGATGCCTGACTACGTCTACGACGACGTCTGGCGCGGCCTCCTGAAAGGCGTCCCCCGGCGCTCCACCTTCAGACACCTGACCAGAGAAGGCCGGGCGTACGACGAAGACACCTCCATTTCCCTGGTCAGGGATTCGCGTGGCACGGTCACACATACCATCTGGATTGGCCGGCCGGCCGAGCGAAAAACCACGATTGACCTGTTCAGAAAACTCGTAAACAGTGCGCCGGCTGGCGTGGCGCTCTACCAGAACAGCCGGATTCTATTCGCCAACGGTTACTTCAAACGCATCACCGGATACCGAGAACGTGAGCTCATAAAACTCGACCCACTGCAACTTATTCACCCGGACGACCGCGAGTCCGTAAAGAGCAGCCGTGGCGCCGCTGGCAGCCGCCCATACGAATACCGGCTCATCGATCGGCAGGGTGCCGAAAAATGGGTTCTCGAGAGCCTCGAGGCTATAGACTTCCTCGGTCTCGAGACAAAGCGAAATCGCTTCTCGGCCAGCACCATTATCGACATCACAGACCATAAGGCCGCGCAGGAGCAGCTTGAGTATGCTCTGACCGCCTACGCGGCGACGCTCGAGTCGACCACCGACGCCATCGTAGTCATCGACACCAACCGAATCGTGAGGCAGTTCAACCGCAAATTTGCCGAGATGTGGGGAATCGACGATCCCGCAGACCACCTCGACAAGACCGGTGATGTCCTTCTGGCGAAGATGAAGCCACTGATCGAGGATCTCGATGCCTTCGCAGCCCTGGGCCATCGCGTCTTCCTCAGCGAAGAGGAAGTGGACGGCTCGATGAAGCTCGTAGACGGCCGCGTACTCGAGGTGCACACCAAGCCTCAGATCATCAACGGCGACATCGCTGGGCAGGTCTGGAGCTTCCGCGACGTCACCGAGCGTGATCGCATGCAATCCGCGCTCCTCGAAGTGGCCAACCTCGACAGCCTCACCGGACTGCCGGGCCGCAGTTACTTCCAGGATGAAGTGAACCTATCGATCTCGCGCGGCGAGCACGGGGCCGTCCTCTTTATGGACGTCGACGACTTCAAGGCGATCAACGACAGCCTCGGTCATTCCGCCGGCGACGAGCTCCTGCGCAGCCTCGCATCGTGCCTCTCGAAAGAATTGCGCCAGAACGACCTCCTGGCCCGGCTGGGCGGCGACGAGTTTGCCGTGCTGCTGCGGGGTGCAAGCCGGGCGCAGGCAAAACTGGTAGCCGAGCGCCTCTTGCGATCCGTCCGCGAAATGAAGTCGATATCAGCAGACCAGCCGTTTACCTCCACGATCAGCATCGGTGCTGCGCTCTTCCCGGCCCATGGCACATCGGTCGACGAGCTCCTGGGCCACGCCGACCTGGCGATGTACCAGGTCAAGCGTGAGGGTCGCAACTCGCTGCACTTCTTCCAAGCGACCCATCGCGTCAAGGAAAACAGCATCAGCCGCGTCGTCTGGAAGCAGAAGATCCTCGATGCGCTCGACACGAATAGCTTCGAGCTTCACGCCCAGCCGATCTATGAATTGAGCACCGGCAGGCTCGGCTGCTACGAGCTCCTGCTGCGTCTCAAAGAACCTAACGGCAAGCTAATCTTGCCGGCCAGGTTCCTCCCCGTCGCCGAGCGCAGCGGCCTGATGCAGCAAATCGACGCCTGGGTCATCAAGCGCAGTCTCGATATCGCGAAGCAACTGTCCATGATGCCCCGTCCCGCTAAGATCGCCTTCAACCTCTCCGCAAGCGCGGTCGGCAACCCGGTCCTGCTCGACCTGATACGACGCGAGTCTGCCCGCCTCAAACTCGAAACTGACAGCGTCAGCATCGAGGTGACGGAAACCGCCCTGATCTCGGACTTGTCGGTGGCTCGCACCTTCCTCCACAGCCTCAAAGATCTGGGCTTCCTCCTTGCGCTCGACGACTTTGGCGCCGGATTCTCCAGCCTGTCCCGCCTCAAGGAAATCCCCGCCGATTACCTCAAAATCGACGGCAGCTTCGTAGAGAACGTGAGCCGCAGCCCGGAAGACAGGCACTTCATCCGCGCCATCGCTGACCTGGCCAGCGGCCTCGGAATCGGCGCCGTTGCTGAGTCCATCGAGGACGCCGAGGCGGTCGACATCCTGATCAGCCTCGGTGTGCTCAACGGTCAGGGCTTCTACCTCGGCAGACCACGCCCGATTAACGAAGTGCTCGAAGAGCACGCCCGCGGCGACGCGGCAGCCTGAGGAATCCCGCTGCCACGCCAGACCTCGACCGCTGGATCGCAGCCCCCTAAACTGGCCTCATCAAGAACTGGGAACGAGGCCACATCGTGCCAAACGTTTTGCTGGTTGGGGGCGGCGCCCGCGAACACGCGATCGGTTGGGCGCTGGTTAAGAACCCGAGCGTCATGCTGTTCGCCGCGGCGCTGAACCATAACCCCGGCCTCTACCGCCTCTCCGCCGGTTATCTGCAGACTCCGGAAACAGACGTCGCGGGGATACTCACCTGGGCGAAGCAGCAGCACATCGACCTCGCCGTCATGGGCATGGAGTCGCCACTCGAGGCCGGTCTGGTCGACGCTCTCGAGGCGGAAGGCATCCCCACGGTTGGCCCCCGCAAGAGCGCCGCCCGCATCGAAACCTCGAAGTCCTATATGCGCGGGCTGATGCAGCGTCACAACATCGCGGCCCAGGCGGGCTACGCCTACTTCACTGACGCCGGCATGGCGACTGAGTACCTGCGCAGCACGACTGAGAACTTCGCCCTCAAACCCGATGGCCTTACGGGAGGCACCGGCGTCCGCATCATGGGCGAGCACTTTGCCACGCGCGAGGACGCCGTGGACTACGCGAGGCGAGTACTTTCCGACCGAATCGGTGGCGACGGCGGCCTCGTCATCGAGGAATTGCTCGTCGGCCACGAGTTCACGCTGCAATGCTTCGTCGACGGCACGACGCTGCGGCCGATGCCGATGGCCCGCGATTACAAGCGCGCCTTCGACGGCGACAAGGGACCGAACACGGGCAGCATGGGCTCCTACAGCATCGCCGGCGGCCTGCTCCCATACGTCGGCCAAGCAGACCGCGACGAGGCGCTCGCCGTCCTGCGCGACATCGCCGCCGCGATGCAGAGTGAAGGCGACCGTTACCGCGGCATCATGTACGGCCAGTTCATGCTGACTGAAAACGGTGTCCGGCTGATCGAAATCAACGCGCGCTTCGGTGATCCCGAGGCGATCAACGTCCTCGCCCTGCTCGACAGCGATCTCTACAGCATCTGCCTCGCCATGGTCGAGGGCCGCCTGGCTGAGGCCGACGTGCGGTTCAAGGACGCGGCCACCGTTTGTGTCTACGTCACACCGCGCGGCTACGGCGAAGACGCGGAGGCAGGCGCCGAGCTTCACATCGACGAGGCCGCCATCGCCGCACAGGGCGTCATCCCCTTCTACGCCAAGGTGGACGAGGTCGACGGGCGTATCCTGACCACCCGGTCGAGAGCCATCGGGCTGTTGGCCGTGGCGGAGAGCGTGAGCGAAGCCCGCCAACACGTCAGCGCCGCGCTAAACGCGATCACCGGCCCGTATCACGCCCGTAGCGATATCGGTCTCGAGGCCGAGGCGGCGTCCAGCGTCACCAAGGGCTGACCAACCCGCGTATCATCGATAGCACACCGGCCGTACGCGGCCGAAAGGACTGCGACATGCCAAGACTTCCCCAGATAACCGAGAAGGAATCACTCCCCGAGCAGCATCACGCCGTCATCGACTACCTGGTGCAGACGCGCGGCGCCGTTTCCAACGGCTTCTCCGTGCTGCTCAACAGCCCGGACCTCGCCGGCCGCATCGCCCACACCGGCTCCTACGTCCGATTCGAATCAAGCCTGCCCGACCGCCTGCGCGAATTGGCTGCGCTCACAGCGTCATCGGAGATGGGCAACGCATACGAACGCACCATTCACACCGGCGACTGTCAGAAGCTAGACGTCCCGCAGTCGACGATCGACGCGATCGTCCATCAACTGCCACTGGGCGCCGACGTGCCGGCGGAGGACGCGCTGCCCGTCCACGCCGCGCGGGAGCTGCTACGCGTCCATGAGCTGTCAAACGCGACATTTGAGGAAGCGCGCAACCTCCTCGGCGACCAGGGTGTCGTCGACCTCATCGGCAACATCGGCTACTACACGATGCTCGCCTGCCTGCACGTAGGGCTAGGCGTAGCGCCGCCCGCGGCGCAGACCTAGGCGCTGCAAGAACTAATGGCTTGCCCCGGAGTCCTGTTCCCGGTTCCCTCTTCCTTGTTCCTTGTTCCCTGTTCCTCGTTCGCTGTTCCTAGAACAGCGCCATCTCCAGTGCGCGTCGGTGCTTCAACGTCAGCTCATGCCGGGCGCCTAGGACGTTGAACAGGTGCAGCAACGTGCGGCGCGCCACGTCGTCATGGAAGTGACGGTCGCGCCGAACTGAATCGACGAGGCCGCCGAGAGCGGCATCGACGTCGCCCTTCCCCAGCGCCGCGACGGCGTTGACGTAGGAATCACGCCCCGGCGACTCCGGCAGGTTCGGTTCGGCGCCCTTCTGCAGCAGCCGGACCACCGTCTCTACCGCCTCCGCGTCGGCGAACTCGGCGTCCGGCGTGTGTGAAAGCGCTTCAGCGCGCGCCGGGTCCTTGAACACGATGAGCTTCGCCAGCAAGAGCGCCGC
>DASTLN010000270.1:0-2484 GCA_035714925.1 Dehalococcoidia bacterium
ATTGCCGCCATGCTCCTGGTCGCCGCGTTCGCGCGCCGAGGCACTTCAACGCTCCTCGCCGTGGGCTACGTCCTTACGTTCCTCGTCTTTCTTCTTCTGCGCCCCGTCGCCGACGAGACCTTCATCCCGGTCCATTACGAGCTCCCCATCCTTATGGACCGCATCCTGTTCCTCGGAGCGCTGCCGATGGTCTGGATGCAGGACCTGTTCTACGTCCACGGGCGTGTCGGCGTCCTCGACCTCTTTCTCTCAGGCGTCTACATCACTTACTTCTTCGCGCCACATTTGATTGCGCTGGTGGTCTGGCGCACGCGGCCTCATCTCTTTCCAAAGGCCATCGTCGCCATCTCGCTGACCTTCATGATCGGGCTCTTCTTCTATTTCGCCGTGCCGACCGCGCCGCCCTGGCTGGCCAGCGACACGGGCGACATCGACGCCGAAGTTGTCCGCATCCTGCCGGCAATTAGCGCCCAGGTTGCCGGCGACACCTACGACCAAGCCTCGCGAGCCGTCGGCGATAACGACGTGGCCGCGATGCCCTCGCTGCACACGGCATTGACCACAATGGTTGCGTTGATAATGGCAAGCTACGGCCGCCGCTGGCGCTGGGTCGGTCTCACCTACGTCGCGCTAATGGGGACTGCGCTCGTTTACCTCGGCGAGCACTACGTTATCGATGAGATCGCTGGCATCGCGCTCGCCGTTGGCGTCTGGAAGCTCGTCTCCCATCACCGGATGTTCGCCTGGGTGACGCCGAGCGTCGACCAGGACGAGACGCCGCTCGACGTAAGCGCCGACAGGCGCGCCGCCTAGACCTCGTCCACGTGTACGAAGATCGAGACGCGCTCCGCCGTCAACGCCTTGCTGATATGCCCTTTGCCCGTCGTGTCGTCCGCCAGCATGATGCTCCCCGGCCCGAACTGCCGCGTCTCACCGCCGCTGGCGACGATTTCCACCGTACCCGTCAGGTTGAAAATGAACTGCCGCCTCGGCGCAGGGTGATAATCGAGCTGGTAATCGGCCGTGTTGCGCCGCATCAGCATGCCCTTCGCCGCGAAAAGCCCCGATAGCTCGGTCCCCTCACCCCGGTCCGTCATCGGCACCTCGACGTCCCTGAAATACGACAGTCCGTCGTCGCCGGTGTAGAGGTGTGCGTAGTTCATGTTGGTCCTCCTTCGCGTCTGGTCGGTCGAGCAGCGCCAGCCTACAGCATGGTGACTGGACACTCGATGGCATCAGCACTACAACTACGCCTATGGCCGAAGCAACTCGCAAGCCACGGCTGGAAGGCATGGTCTCGATTGTTACCGGCGCCGGATCGCGGGGACCCGGCGTTGGCAATGGCAAAGCGGCCGCCGTCCTCTTCGCCCGTGAAGGCGCGAAAGTGACGCTCGTCGATAGCGTCCTCGCGCGCGCGGAGGAGACGCAGGCGATGATCCGCGACGAGGGCGGCGAGTGCTTCGCGATGGAGGCAAACGTCACCTCCGGCGAAGACTGCAAGGCCATCGTCGACGAGACCGTACGCCGCTACGGACGCCTCGATATCCTGCACAACAACGTCGGTATCGATCCCGGCATCGTCAGCGTCGTAGACGTCGATGAACCGACCTGGGACGAGACGATGGACGTCAACGTCAAGAGCATGATGCTGACGTCGAAACACGCGATCCCGGTCATGGCGGCCAACGGCGGCGGCGCTATCATCAACATCTCGTCGATCTCAACCCTGCGCCCTCGTGGCCTAACGCCGTACTCGGTGTCGAAGGGCGCCGTCATCGCCCTGACAAAGGCGATGGCCGTCGACCACGCCGCGCAGTTGGTGCGAGTCAACTGCATCGCGCCTGGTCCCGTCTACACGCCCATGGTGGCAGAGCACATGACGCCGGAGCGCCGCGCCCAGCGCGCCAAAGCTTCTCCCCTCGGCATTGAGGGCACGGCGTGGGATATTGGCTACGCCGCGCTCTTCCTCGCCAGCCCGGAGGCGCGCTGGATCACGGGCCAGGTCCTCGTTGTCGATGGCGGTGCCACCCTCCAGGGCCCGCCCCGCTGACCCCTCCCCTGGCCAACTCCCCAACTCCATGTGTTTGACATGCCCTCTCTCTGACGACAGAATCGCTGCACCGTGACCAGCGACCGAATCCAGCGCCAGATCGAGCGGCTCCTCGACCAGGCTGATGAGGCGTTCAGCAGCCGCGATTGGGAGGGCTTGCGAAACGCCGCCAACGACGTCCTTAGCCTCGACGCCGCCAACGGCGAAGCCGCCACGTACCTGGCGGCCGCCGAGCGCAACCTGACAGCCTCCACGGGCGAGCCTTCACAGCCAACGACGGCGCCGGCAAGGGCAGCAGACGCGTCGCAGCAGCCGACATCCTTCGCCAACGGCCGCTACGAGGTCAAGCGCTTCCTGGGCGAGGGCGGCAAGAAGAAGGTCTACCTGGCGCACGACGCACGGCTCGACCGCGACGTCGCCTTCGCGCTGATCAA
>DASTLN010000271.1:0-28028 GCA_035714925.1 Dehalococcoidia bacterium
CACGCCGGCATTTTCGGCGGCGTGGCGCATGCCCCCGTCCATCGTCACGAGCTCAGCATCCTGCCGCGCCGCAACCGCGAGATACTGCATGTCGTACGCCCGGCGATGCCGGAAGCGGGCGGCGAAATCGAACGCCAGCGCGAACTGCTGCGGCGAATCAACCCGCTGCGCCGGGAAGTCGACTAGCCTGGCGAGCATCTCCCGTGCTTCGCGCGCTTCGAGGCGGCCATCGAAGACGGCTGCCCGCAAAGTCGAGGTGCACTCGGGAAGCAGAACTTGAGCCGCGAGAACGTCGTCAGCCGTTGTCAGTCTATCGACGAATTCGTAAGGCGCTGAACGATCAAACAACCAGCCGATGAGGACGTTTGCGTCTGGCACATATCGCGACAAGGCTAATTTAGTGGTCTTCTCGCGCGCGGCGCACCATGTCGACCGGGTCGAACACGTAGCCTGGATTGCGCTCCGCGATTCGCTGGGCGACTCTCCGTACGTCAGCCATGACTTCGCGTGGGATGAGGGGTTGAGCCTCGCGCTCCTTGCCGCGAATTTCCGTCCCGTCCACGAACCACTGGTTACCGACCCGCTGGCCCTTGAGCTTGCCTTCACGCAGCTTGCGGCGCACCTGCTCGATGGACAGGTTCAGCCTCCTCGCTGCCTCGGCGACCGTGAGCATTCCTTCCGTGTCGATCATGCCTCGATTATAGGCCATGTTGTCGTCCTCAACAACATGTCACGGGTTCAGGCGGCGAATCACCTCGTCATGGAGCGCCTGTGACGTCGTGGCGATAGTGGACTTCGCACCATTTGCGTCTGCGCCTTGCCAGTCGCTGATCACGCCGCCGGCGCCGCGGATGATCGGGATCAGCGGCGCGATATCCCAGGCGTTCATGGCCGGGTCGCACATGATGTCGGCGTGGCCGCTGGCGACCAGTAGGTACCCGTAGCAGTCACCCCAGGTGCGCACCAGCTTGACGTCGCGCATCAGCGCCTCGAAGGCGGGGCCGTCCTGGTATTTCGCCACGTGGAGCAGGTCCGTGATCAAGAGGGTTGCGTCGGCGACGCGTGGCGTCTGGCGCACTCGAATCGTTTTGCTGTTGAGCGTCGTTGTTTCGCCGTCGCCGATGCAGAGCTGGCGCAGGACGGGCTGATTGATCGCCCCGAGGATGGGCTGGCCGTGCTGCAGCAGCGCGATCAGGGTGCCGAACAGCGGACTTGCCGAGGCGAACGAGATCGTGCCGTCGATGGGGTCGAGCGACCAGACGAACTCCGCGTCGGGGCGCTCCTCGCCGTACTCTTCACCGGCGATGCCGTGCTCCGGGAAGCGGGCGCGGATCATCCGGCGCATGAGCTCTTCGGCGCCCCGGTCGGCACGCGTGACGATAGTCTCGTCCGCCTTGATCTCGATGCCGAGCTCGTCCGGCGAGGCGCCAAAAAAGGGACGGATCAGGTCACCGCTGCGCTCAGCGAGCTCTGCGACGAAGCTGCGATACGGCTCGAGGTCCAAATGCGGGGTTGCTTCGTATGGCGCTTACTGGCCGGGGGCGCGGTAAGCCGGCGATTTCTTGCTCGCGGCGTCGATCTCAGCAGGCGTGAGGAGCTGGATGACCTCGACGCTCGCGCCACCTGCCGCGCCAACCGTCAGCGAGAGTGCCGCGGCTGATACGACGTCCGGGACGTCGAGGACGACGAAGCCGTCTTCGGCGCCGAAGGCAAAGTAGAACGATTCGACTGTGCCGCCCACGGACTTAAGGAGTTGGTTGACAGCCTCGACTCTCGCCGTGCCGCCATCCTTGAGCAGCCCCTTGAGGCCGTCCTGTGTGTACTTCACCTTCACCATGTACTTCGCCATATCTCTCCTCCGATTCCATGGCTCTCGTCCGAGGGTGCTCCAGAAGCGCCCAGCTTAGCAGAGGATGTCTACTCCCACTCGATGGTGCCGGGTGGCTTCGACGTGATGTCGTAGACCACGCGGTTGACGTCGCGCACCTCATTGACGATTCGGCTGGAGATCCGGCCCAGCAGATCGTAGGGCAGGCGGGCCCAGTCCGCGGTCATGGCGTCGTTGGCGGTGACGGCCCGCAGCGCGACGGCGTAGCCGTACGTACGGTAGTCGCCCATGACGCCCACCGTCTTCGTGTCCGTTAGCACCGCGAACGACTGCCACAGGTCGTTGTATAGCCCTGCGGCCTCGATCTCGTGCATGACGATGGCGTCTGCGGCCTGCAGCGTGGCGACCTTGTCCGGCGTGACCTCGCCGATGATGCGGATCGCGAGGCCGGGGCCGGGGAACGGCTGGCGGTCAACCATCTCGTCCGGCAGGCCAACCTGGCGGCCGACTTCGCGCACCTCGTCCTTGAACAGGTATCGCAGTGGTTCGACGACGCTCAGGACCATGTCGTCCGGCAGTCCGCCGACGTTGTGATGCGACTTGATCACCTTCGCCTCGGAGCCCTTGGAGGCCGTCTGGCCGCTCTCGACGACGTCCGGGTACGTCGTGCCCTGCACCATCACGTCAATGTGGCCGAACTCGGCGGCGGTCTCTTCAAAGACGCGGATGAACGTCTCGCCGATGCGCTTGCGCTTAGTCTCTGGATCTGTGACGCCCTTGAGCTGCTCGAGGAAGCGGTCTGACGCGTCGACGTAATGCAGCTTGATGCCGAGGTGCTTGCGGAACGTCTCTTGCACCTGCTCCGGCTCGCCCTGGCGCATGACGCCGTTGTTGACGAAGACGCACGTCAGGTTGTCACCGATCGCGGCGTGAGTAACCGCGGCCGCGACCGCCGAATCGACGCCGCCGGAGAGCGCACAGATCGCCTTGCCGTCGCCGATCTGCCTGCGCACGTCCCCAACCGCGAGGTCGAGGATCGACTGCGCCGTCCAGCCACCCTCGCAGCTGCAGACGTTGAACAGGAAGTTGCGTAGCACCTCCACGCCCTGAGGCGTGTGGACGACCTCCGGGTGGAACTGGATGCCGAAGCGCGTGCGACCGTCCGAAATCACGGCGTGCGGTGAGTTCGAGGAGTGGCCCAGGGTGCGGAAGCCGGGCGGCGGCTGCGAGATGCGGTCACCGTGGCTCATCCAGACCTGCAGCGACGACGGCAGTCCTTCGAAAAGCGTGCACGGCTCGTCGATTTCAAGCACCGCGTTACCGTACTCGCGCTGATGTGAGGCATCGACGGTGCCGCCGAGCTGATACGCCATGAGCTGCATGCCGTAGCAGATGCCGAGGATCGGCAGCTCGGACTCGAAGACGTACGCCGGCGCCATCGGCGCGCCCTCTTCGTAGACGCCGGCCGGGCCACCGGAGAGGATGAAGCCTTTGGGGTTGAGGTCAGCCACCGTATCCAGGGGCGCGTCGTGCGGCAGCAACTCACAGTAGACGCCGCATTCGCGCACCCGCCGCGCGATCAGCAGGCTGTACTGCGAACCGAAGTCGAGGATGACGACGGACTCTTTAACGCGGCTGCGGTCGGCGGCTCTGCGGGCGGCGGCCGCGGCACGCCAGGAGTCCTCACCGGGGTCGGGCCGGAGGTCCTCTCGGGTAGTTGTGCTCTCGCTCAATTGCTTAAGCTCTTGGCTCTATGTCCGCGCATACGCCATGCTACTATACGGCGGCTGACGAGGCGACTCTTTTGATGACAATCCCTGCCGCGCTTGACCAGGTCGGGAAGGCGGTAAGCCTCCTCCGGAATGGCGGCGTAATCTCGATGCCGACAGATACATTGTACGCGCTGACCGCCGCGGCCGATGACGCGACCGCCGTGCGCCGCGTGTTCGAAATCAAGGGGCGCCAGCAGGGCCGGCCGCTGCCGCTTTTCGTCAGCGGTTTAGAGAGCGCCGAGCGCATCGCCGAACTCAATGAGACCGCCCGCAGGCTTGCATCCCAATTCTGGCCCGGCCAGCTCACGATCGTCGTATCGAAGCGACAAACGTATGAGTCGGAGGCGCTCGCCGGCAGCGCCACGGTGGGATTGCGCGTACCGGACAACCAGATCGCGCGTGCTGTTATCGAGGCGCTCGGCGCGCCGGTCACCGGCACCAGCGCCAACCTCAGCGGCGGGCCGGATCCCGTCACCGCGGCTGACGTGCGGAGTCAGCTCGGTGACCGGGTTGACCTCATACTGGATGCGGGGCCATGTGCTCGCGGCATCGGCTCGACAATCGTCGACTGCAGTGGCGATGAGCCGGTCATCCTGCGCGAAGGCGCTATATCCAGCGAGCGCGTCTTCGCGGCGCTGCGAGACTAGAAGGGGAGCGCGGATTGCGAATCGCGATCGGCTCGGACCACGCGGGGTTTCAGTTCAAGGCACTGCTGACCGAGGTCATGCAGGACATGGGACACGAGGTGAAGGATTTCGGCACACACTCGGAGGAGTCGGTCGACTATCCCGACTACATACGCCCGGTGGCGCAGGCCGTGGCGCGGGGTGAGTACGATCGCGGCGTCGTACTCGGCGGCTCGGGCAACGGCGAAGCCATCGTCGCCAACAAGGTGAAAGGCATCCGCTGCGCGCTGTGCTGGGACGTCACCACGGCTCGTCTGGCACGGCAGCACAATGACGCCAACGTCGTCTCGCTGGGGCAGCGTGTCGTCTCGTTGGAGGCAGCGAAGGATCTCGTCGCCGTATTCCTGACGACGGCCTTCGAGGGCGGACGACACGTCCGCCGCATCGAGAAGATCGCGGAGCATGACTGCTCACCCTGACCTCCAGATCGACGAGCTGCGCCACAGCATCATCGATGGCCTGCAGCGTGCCGTGGACGGACTCCCGGGCGGCTACGCCGCGCCGTTGCGGCGCCAGCTGCGCACCGAAACCGACGACTTCGATGCCGCGACGCTCTGTCTCGGTCTCGGCCGCATCGCCGGCCAGGAAACAAAGACGCTACCATGCGCTCTGACGCTGGGCTTACTGGAAGAGATGGGTCGCGTCTTCCTCGGCCTCGAAGACGGGTCCAGCGTCATCGGCGCGTGGGGCATGCCGCGGACGCTCAACGCGGCGGACGGCCTCTACACACTTGGGCGCCATCTCTTGCTCTCCCACGAAGCGCTGGACGCGACAACGCGGCTGCGAGCGCTGTCGATTCATACGGACGCGGCGCGTGCTTTCAGCGAGGCGCTGCACGCCTACGCGTCGGAAGGCGACGCAGCGCTTCCGAAGGCGTCGCGTTCGTTGTTTCCCGCGGCGGCGGCATTCGCCGCGCTGTGTGGCGGCCTCGGCGATGACGTTAAGGCGGAGTTCGAAGCGGCAGCCACGGCCGGTTCTGTTGAGGCGGCGCTTGTCAGAGCCGCCGCCTTGCCCTTGCGCAAGCCATGATGCGTTGTCTTAGATAGGCGGGGAGCATATCGATGAAGCAGTCTGTGCGTGATGTCGACGTTGCCGGTAAGCGCGTGCTGATGCGCGTCGATTTCAACGTCCCGTTCGGCCGCGACGGCAAGATCGCCGACGACAGCCGCATCAGTGCGGCGCTGCCGACCGTCAACTACCTGCTCGAGCATGGCGCCTCGGTGATCCTCTGCAGCCACCTCGGCCGGCCCGACGGCAAGGTTGTGGAGTCGCTCCGCCTGACGCCCGTGGCGGACCGCCTTGCGAAGCTGCTGGGTAAGGACGTGCAGACGGCGCCGGACTGCGTCGGACCCCAGGCGCAGGCCGCGGCGAGCGCGCTATCGCCCGGCGAAGTGCTGCTACTCGAAAATCTGCGCTTCCACCCCGAGGAGGAGGAGAACGACTCGGCCTTCGCGCGATCGCTCGCGTCCCTGGCCGATGTCTATGTCAACGACGCCTTCGGCACGGCGCATCGCGCCCATGCGTCCACCGCGGGTGTAGCGGCGTATCTGCCGGCGGTTGCGGGCTTCCTCATGCTCAGGGAGGTCGAGGAGCTGGGAAGCGTCCTCAGTAATCCGGAGCGCCCCATGGCGGCGATCATCGGCGGCGCCAAGATCAGCTCGAAGCTCGGCGTCGTGACCAACCTGCTGCAGCGCGTCGACTGCCTGATGCTCGGTGGCGGCATGGCGTCGACGTTCATCAAGGCGCGCGGCATGGAGGTCGGCGATTCCCTGATCGAGGAAGACATGCTGAGCACGGCGCGAGACCTGATGTATCAGGCCGAGCGTCGCGGCGTACCGCTGCTGCTGCCGACCGACGCCGTCATAGCGGACGCCTTCGACGCCGACGCGGCGTACCAGACCGTGCCGGTCAGCTCGATTCCGATCGGCTGGCGCGTCATGGACGTGGGGCCGGACTCGGTGGCCACGTTTCGCGACGCCTTGGAGGACTGCAGGACCGTGTTCTGGAACGGACCGTTGGGTGTCGCCGAGTTTCCTACCTTCGCGAAAGGCTCGGAGGCCATGGCGCAGGCGCTCGCGGACCTCGATGCGCGGGTCGTGATCGGCGGCGGCGAGACCGCTGCGCTGGTGGAGCAGATGGGCCTGCACGACCGCTACACTCACGTCTCGACCGGCGGCGGCGCGTCGCTCGAGTTCATCGAGGGCAAGGCACTCCCCGGTGTCGAAGCGCTGCTCGACAAGTAGATGCTCGCGTGGACGTCCTCGACATTCCGACCACCGAACGCCGCCAGCTCATGGATCTGACGTCTCGGCTGAACCAGCTTGCAGCGTCGCGCCGTGATGGACTTTGCAATGTCTTCATGCGGCATACGACGGCGGCGCTGACCCTCGCCGCGATGCCGGACGGCGCCGCGGGGACCTCCTGGCCGTTCTGCCGAAGCTGGTGCCTGCGTTCGACTTCCAGCACACGCCTGTTGAACACGTCCCGGCGCATGTCCTGAGCGCCGTTATCGGCGCCAGCCTCACGATCCCAGTGCAGGACGGCAGGCTCAGTCTGGGTGACTTTCAGAGCGTCGTTTTGCTCGAATTTCAGGGGCCGGCCGAGCGTCAGGTTGAGGTGCGTTTCTTCGCCGCTGAAGCCTGACGTCTGGAGCGCCGCGGCGCGCGGGTCTAGAATCGATTCATGGATACCGAATTACTGCGCAGACTCGCCACGCCAAACACGACGAAGATCGTGCTCAGTGTGGTCGACGGCCTCGGCGGGCTGGCCGACACTCGAACTCACCGTAGCGAGCTGGAGACCGCCAACCTCCCGCATCTCGATAACCTGGCCGGCGATTCCGTCTGCGGCCTGACGATTCCCGTCGATTACGGCGTGACGCCGGGCTCCGGCCCCGGCCACATGGCGCTGTTTGGCTACGATCCGCTGCAGCACGAGGTGGGGCGTGGCGTGCTCGAAGCGCTGGGCATCGACTTCGATCTGCAGCGCAGCGATGTCGCGGCGCGCGGCAACTTCTGCACCCTGGACGCGCAGGGCAAGATCACCGACCGGCGCGCCGGACGCATACCGACGACGTTGACGGTTGAGCTTTGCGAGCGCCTCAACCAGATCAAGCTGCCCGGCGTCGAGCTGATCGTCGAGCCCGTCCGCGAGCACCGCTTCGTCCTGGTGCTGCGGGGCGAGGGGCTGGAGGACGGCCTGGCCCAGACGGACCCGGAGCGCGAGGGCGTCGAGCCCCTGCCGGTGCGTGCCACGTCTGAGAAAGCGCAAGCCACGGCGGACCTGGCCAACGAGTTCGTCAAGCAAGCGCGCGAGGTGCTCTCGGACCAGGAGCAGGCGAACGGGCTGCTGCTGCGCGGCTTCGCCAAGCACCCCGACCTGCCTTCGATGCCGGAGGTAACGCAGATGCGCGCCGGGGCCTTCGCGGTCTATCCCATGTACCGCGGCCTGGCGAAGCTGGCCGGCATGGAGGTGTCTCCCGGCGGCGGCACCCAGGGGTCTCAGCTCGAAGCGCTCAAATCGCGCTGGGATGACTTCGATTTTTTCTTCTACCACTTCAAACGCGCCGACGCGGCGGGCGAGGACGGCGACTTCCACGCCAAGGTGCTGGCGTTGGAGGAATACGACAAGCTGATCCCGATGTTGCGCGATCTTGATGCCGACGTGCTGATCGTCGCCGGCGACCACTCGACGCCTTCGCAGTTTGCCGGGCACAGCTGGCACCCCGTGCCGATCTTGCTGTACTCGAAGCACGGCATCATCGACCGTGTCGACCAGTTTCACGAGGCCGCCTGCTTGACGGGTGCCCTGGGGATCTTCCCGGCGCGTCATGTGCTATCGCTGGCGATGGCCCACGCGGGACGCTTGATGAAATACGGAGCCTGAGAGATGCCAAGAACGCCGATCATCGCCGGGAACTGGAAGATGAACACGGACGCCGCGGCGGCGCGGGCGCTGGTCGAAGGTATCAAGGCCGCCGGCGTCAGCGACGCAAAGGGGGTCGAGAAGGTGCTCTGCCCGCCGTTTGTCTATCTGCCGCTCGTCGCGGACGTCGCGAGGGGGACGACGCTTTCGGTCGGGGCGCAGGACCTGTACTGGGAGGAGAAGGGCGCCTTTACGGGGCAGGTCAGCGCGACGATGCTGAAGGACTTCGCGACGCACGTGATCATCGGGCACTCGGAGCGCCGTCAGTACTTCGGTGAGACGGACGAGAGCGTCAACAAAAAGCTGCGCGCCGCCCTTGAGCACGGCCTGACGCCGATCGTCTGCGTCGGTGAGACGGGGCCGGAACGCAACGCCGGCAAGATGCAGGACGTGCTGCGGAGGCAGGTCATCGGCGCTCTATCTGACATAACGTTGCCAGAGAGCGCGGTCATCGCTTACGAGCCCGTCTGGGCCATCGGCACCGGCGTCGCGGCCACAGCGCAGGACGCCAACGACGCCATCGCCTTCATCCGCGGTGAGGTCGCGGCGTCCCAGGGCGACGCCACGGCGCAGGCGGTGCGCATCCTCTACGGCGGCAGCGTCACGCCCGCCAACGTCGCCGAGCTGGTAGGGCAGCCCGAGATCGACGGTGGGCTCGTCGGTGGCGCATCGCTGGTCGCCGAGTCGTTCGCGCAGATGGTGCAGGCCGTCGCCGCCAATTAACGTGCCGAAACGCCCCCTTGTCGCCGTCGTCGGCGCCACCGCGACCGGCAAGTCGGACGCCGCCGTCGCGCTGGCTGATGCGCTCGATGGCGAAGTCGTCAGCGCCGACGCGTACCAGGTCTACCGCGGTCTCGACATCGGCACCGCTAAGACGAATCCGGAGCTGCGCGCTCGCGTGCCGCATCACCTCCTCGACATCGTCGATCCGGACGACCAGCTGACGCTGGCGCGCTTCCTCGACGCCGCGCACGCCGCGCTGGAGGACGTCTGGGCGCGTGGCAAGCTGCCGGTGCTGGCGGGCGGCAGCGGTCAGTACGTCTGGGCGCTGCTGGAGGGCTGGAACGTCCCGCGCGTCCCGCCCGACGAAGCGCTACGGGCCGAGCTAGAGACGCTTGTGGCGCGGGAAGGAAACGCCGCGCTCGTCGCGCGGCTGACTGCCGTTGACCCCGAGGCAGCCTCGCGGCTTGACGCCGCCAATCCGCGGCGCCTGATTCGGGCCATCGAGGTTGTCCTGCGCGAAGGGAGGCCGCTTGCGGAATGCCAGACTCGCAGCCCGATCGACGCCGACGTGCTGGTCCTCGGCCTGCGGCTGCCGCGCGACGAGTTACACGCTCGCCTCGATGCTCGCACCGACGCGATGTATGCCGCGGGGTTCCTGGACGAGGTGCGTCATTTAAGAGAGACAGGCCACGGCGGTACGCCGGCCGTGCGCGGCGCCGTCGGCTACAAAGAGGCCTCGAAACACCTCGATGGCGAGTTCGACCTGGACGAGGCGGTGCGGCGGCACAAGAACGCCAACCATCGCCTCGTGCGCAGCCAGAACGCGTGGTTCAAGCCGGCCGACCCGCGCATCACCTGGGTCGACGCCGGACCGGAGGCGGGAGCACGCTGCGTTGAGCTGACGCGCAAGTGGCTGGAGCGCCGCGATGCATAACTTCGAGTTCAAGGGGCGCCTGGACGACCCGAAGGCCGCGATGGCCCGCGCTCGCAAGCTGGGTGCCGACCTCTACGGTGACCTGCGGCAGAACGACACCTATTTCCGGGTGCCGAGCGGTCGCCTCAAGCTGCGCGAGACGGCCGGCCACCAGGCGGAGCTAATCTTCTACCACCGTGACGAGGAGGGTTCGAACCGGGCCAGCGACTACGAGATCGCGCACTCGGCGGAACCAGACGCGCTGCGGGTGTTGCTCAGCGATGCAATGGGCGTGCTGGCCGTCGTCAAGAAGCGCCGCACGCTGCTCTCGCTGGACGCTTCGCGAATCCATCTCGATAATGTTGAAGGGCTGGGTCACTTCCTCGAGTTCGAAGTGATCGTTGACGGCGACGTGGCGAAGCAGCGCATCGACGGGCTCATCCGTGAGATGGGCTTCGAATGGAGCGACTGCATTCGCGCGTCGTACCTCGACCTGACGCTGGCGGCCCGGGAGACGTAAGTGAAGTTCGCGAAGTACCACGGCGCAGGCAATGACTTCATCCTGGTCGACGGCAACGGCCCCGATAGGGACTGGGGCGCGCTGTCGCTGGCGATCTGCGAACGCAATGTCGGCGCCGGGGCGGACGGGCTGATCATCGCCCTGCCTGCGGTGAACAACGCGCACGTCCGTATGCGGTTATTCAATGCGGATGGCTCCGAGGCGGAGATGAGCGGCAACGGCGTGCGCTGCTTCGCGAAGTACGTCGTCGAGACCGGCCTGGCGCAGCCCGACGGCGATGACCTGCGCGTCGATACCGGCGCGGGCGACATCGTCGTCAATCTGCAGCGCCACGGCGGCGAGGTGATAGGCGCGACCGTCGACATGGGTCCGCCACGCTTCAAGCCCGACGAGATACCGGTCGCGGTGGAGCGGACGCCGCCAGTGCTCGACCTGCCTGTGCCGGTGGACGGTCGCGACTACGCCGTCAGCTGCGTCTCGATGGGCAACCCCCACGCGGTACACTTCATCGACACTGCTGTTGCCGCCTTCCCATTGCGTGAGGTAGGGCCGAAGGTGGAACATCACGTGTTATTCCCGGCGCGCGTTAATTTCGAGGTGGCGCAGGTGTTAGATCGCGGCCACATCGTTTCACGTACCTGGGAACGGGGCGTGGGTGAGACGCGGGCGTGCGGCACCGGCGCTTCGGCGATCATGGTCGCGGCGCGGCTTCACGGCTGGGTCGATGATGAGGTGGAAGTCAACGAGCCGGGTGGCGTGCTCACATTGCGATGGAGTGGCTCAGGCAGCGTTCTTCTGACAGGCCCCGTGGCCCTCATCTACAACGGCGAGTGGCCCGATAAGTAGAGACGAGGCAGTCAAACATGGTTCAGTTTCGCAGACTAGATCCCCTGGCGAATGCCGGTCCCTGGCAGCGGCACGTCAAGCGGGCCGTCAAGAGTTTCACGCTGACGCAGGCGCAGTACAGCCGCATCGAAGAGAAGCGCCCTGAGCTGATCGTCATGGAGTACGACCGCGCCGTCGTCGGTCAGCCCGTGCGCGACTTCCTCGTCATGCACTACGCCTTCCCCGAGGTTCCCGAGTTCAGCGACCACTTCAAGCAGATGTTCGACCGCTGCACCTTCGCTTCCAGCAAGCAGGAGGCGCCGCGCGGCGTGATCCTCAGCTTCCGCGACCGGCCCAACCGCGCCCGCGCCGCGACGATTTTCTGGGAGTGCGTCCTGCTCGAGGGCGGTCACTGGGTCGAGATGGACCACCTCTCGGTGCCGGAGCAGGACGATCCCGGCGACGCCATCGAAGACGGTTACCAGGTGCGCGACGCTACCGAGGCCGACCGCGATATCGTTTCGAAGCTCGAAGCCGAGGTTCTCGGCCTGCCGCCGCTGTCGTCGAGTGGCGTCGACTCCCTGTACGAGAACTCGGACTGGATCAAGCTGGTGACCACATCCTCAGGCGTGCCAGTCGGCTGCGTCGTCTTGCGCCGCGAGCCCGGCGGCTGGGGCATCATCGACCACGTCTTCTTGCTGCAGGCCGTCCGTGAACAGCTCAACGAGCCGGTGACGCGCTGGGCGATCGCCTTCCTGCGCAACAACGGCGGCCGCCGCCAGAGGCGCCGCGTCTACCTCGACCAGGAGCAGGACGTCGCGCTGATGCGCAATCTCGAGTTCACTCCCGGTGAGACGGGCGTTGACTACGCGCGCCCCGTGGAGCAGGCGGACGTCGAGCAGCAGATCGAGGACCGCAAGCAGCACGGCACGATGATCAAGTTCGGAGACTGGCGCTAGGCTGATGAGAACGGTCGGTCGAGTTTCAGTGGGGTTCGGGGTGCCCCCAGCTTCAAGGCCAGGCGTAAGCACCTGCCCTCGTCCGTGCAGCCCTCGGGTCGAAGAGAGGAAGACCACATGACCGGCAGCCGCACTTCCCTGCTTTGCGCCGTCATGCTGCTTTCATTCGCGGCTCTGGCCTGCGGCGGTGACGACGATAAGCCGGCGCCCACTGCTACGCCCGCGGAGCTTACCGAAGCCGGCGGCGGAGCTGGCTTCGATGCCGTACAGCAGTCGGTTATCCAGATCGTGGCGCAAGGCACCTTCCGGGACCCCGAGGTTGGGTTTTCGGACGGATCAGGGGCAGGTAGCGGCTTCATCATCAGCCCCGAGGGCCTGGCTGTAACCAACAACCACGTTGTCGCCGGGGCGGCGACGCTCGAAGTGTTCATCGGCGGTGACCGTAGCAGGAGCTATAACGCATCGATCCTCGGGGTCTCAGAGTGCAATGACCTGGCACTGATCGACATCAACGAGTCGGAGCCACTGCCGTTCCTTGCCTGGTACGAAGACCCTGTCAAGCCCGGCATCGACGTCTACGCCGCGGGCTTTCCGCTCGGCGACCCGGAGTTCACGCTGACGCGCGGTATCGTCTCGAAGGCCAGCGCGGGGGGTGACCTGACGGGCACGTCGTCGATCGACCACACGATCGAGCACGACGCGAACATTCAGCCCGGCAACTCCGGCGGGCCACTGGTTTCCGCGGACGGCAGAGTGGTCGCGATTAACTATGCCGGCGGCGCTGTTGCCACGACCACGGCACAGTTCTATGCCATCGCTTGGGACCTTGCGAAGCCGGTCATCGAGAAGCTGAGGAATGGCGACTTTGAATCGCTGGGTATCAACGGCTGGTCGATCTACGACGAAGCCAGCGGACTCACAGGCATCTGGGTGGCGGGGGTGAAAGCCGGGTCCCCCGCTTCGGCCGCCAAGCTGCTTCCGGGCGACATTATTACCTCAATGAACGGCCTGCCGGTCGGGACGGACGGGACGTTCAAAGACTACTGCGACGTGATTCGTACCGCCGGCAGCAACGCCATCGCAATCGAGGTGCTGCGCTACGACACCGGTGAACTGCTCCGCGGGGAGATCAACGGCAACAAGCCTATTGAGAAGGCGCTCTCGATTGCGGGCCAGGTTCAGGACCAGGTAGGAAACGACGCGACCGGCGACACGACCACCGGCTACTCCGGCTACATGTCGATTACGGACGACACTGGATCGATCATCGTCGAGGTCCCGAATGAGTGGGCGGACATCGCGACCGAGCCGCTCGACCTTGACGGCGAAGCCATTCCCTACATTGGCGCGGCGCCCGACCTTGTTAGCATGTTCGATACGTATGGGACGTCTGGCATGGAGTTCGCGCTTTTCGGGCCGGTAGACGATCTAACAGAAACGGTCGACGTTTTCGCTCCGGACGAAGGCGACTGCGTCGATTTCGGCTACTTCGACTACTCGGACCCGGTGTTCACGGGGCTGTACCACGTCTGGGACGACTGCGGGGGCGTGGGAACTGTCTACGTATCGCTGGCTGCCGTGCCTGATGACGGTTCGTATACCGCGGTGATGCTCGTGCAGCTAACCAACGAAGCGGACTTCGACGCGCTGGACCAGCTGTTCGCCACCTTCAACGTCCTGGAGTAGCGCGGACCTAATCAACGACCCTGACAACGCCCCGCATGCCGTAGGCCTCGTGGCCGGGCAGGTGGCAGATGAAGGCGTACTCGCCCGGCTTGTCAAACGTAACGACGGTGGTCTTCGTCTCGAACGCCGGGATCGTCACCTCGGTGGGGACCTCGTCGTGATACGGCTCCGTCCCGAAACGATGCGCCCCGTGCGTCAGCTCGTCACCGACGATCCATTCGTGCTCAATAGGGTCCTCGTTACGCAACTCGAACCTGATCGGCACGCCGGCCCGGACGGTGACCTCTTCCGTCTCGAAATGCGAGAAGTGGATCGAGATCGTCCGGTTTTCGCTGGGGCGGCCCGGCGAACCGGACCACCCCAACATCAACGCCGCGACAATCGCGAGGGGCACTAGGCCGAAGTGCCAGCGCTTCATGACCGCTTTCGCGTCACGGCGCCGACGAAGACGCCGAAACCCAGCATCGTCGCAGCGACGCCGCCAAGCGCCCACTCCAGCGTGGCGTTAGAGTCCGCTGTGGCGATTTCGAGTCCGGCCGCGAGGCGCGATGGCTGGTTCTGGCCGCTCGCATCGACGGCGAGGTCGTAGCTCAGGTCTGCCGCCGACGCATCGATGTTGAGCTTCGTCAGCCACGCTGACTGGGGCACCCACGCCATGCCGTCGTCCGATCGCAGGTCGTCCAGCAGGCCGCTGCTGGCGGGCTCGTCGTAGGTCAGCGCCATGCCGTCCTTCGGGGCAGGCAGCAGGCTGGGACGGCGATCCGTCAGCAGGTACACGTCCGCCTCCACGCGGTCATCCGCCTGCTTGCCGAGGCCGAGGATGCGTAGCGGCACCCAGGGGTTCGTGGTCGGGATCGTCACGTGTACGGGCGTGCCGTCGCCGACGGCCTGGCCTCGCTCCAGCGCCGCGTCGCCGTCGAAGATGGCGGCGAGAAAGATCGGGCTGCGCTGCGCGTAGAAGTCGAGCACCTCGGGCGCGTCGGGCGAGAGCCGGAAGCCGTGCTCAATAGCCCATGCCGCCACACTCTCCGCGCCCCCCTTGAGGACGGTGACGTCGAGCGCGTCGATGCGTACTTCGAGCAGCACTTCGGCGTCCTCGGCCTCTCTGGCCGCGCCCGCGGCTGAAAGGAAGGCCGGCTGCGGTTCCGTCTCCAGGACCAGCCGCTGCAGTGTCCAGGCGCCGCCGCGTTCAACGTTGGACGGCACGCCGGGCAGCGGGATCAGCGTCCCGAACTCACCACCGCCGCCGAGGAACTCGAAGGACGTGACGTAGTGCTCCACGCCGTCGTGGTACGCCGCGAGCGTTGTCGTGCGTCCCAGGTTGACCGCGCCATTGGAGCCGATCAGCCCGGCGCACGCGTGGACCAGCGCCGGCGAGCCGAACGTCACCAGCATCACAGCCAACACAGCCATCATGAATCTTCGCATCGCACTGCCTCCTCACCGGATATCCCGGTTACCAGAGAAGACGACGGAGGCGAGTCTTTAGTTCCGCGTCAGGTGGTTACAGCGGTGCGAGTGCTGCGGGCGAAGTCAGCGGCGTATTCCGGCGACAGCGTCCCGAACAGGCGATCCCACAGCAGCAGATAGAATTCGTACAGCATCTCGATTCCGAACTATATTGTACATCGCATCACAAGTGCGGGCAGCGGCGCGTTGACCCTACGTCGCAAGCGGCCCGATAATGCCGCCACGCACGAGGGAGGTACGCCTATGTCGCTGGACCCGGCCGTCTTCAAGCCTGACGCGATCAACACTGAGTCGAAGCAATTGATTGATCAGCTACGCGCAATGGCGGCGAGTATGCCGGACATGACCAAGCTGCCTCCAGCTGAAATTCGTGCCGCCCGCGCCGGCGGACGAGGCCCTGGTGGCCTGCCGATTGTTTACTCTGAGAACGCGATCGTGAGGACAATCCCCAGCGTCTCGGGCGAGATCGAGCTGCGTTGCTTCATTCCGCCGAAGATCGACGGCGCGTATCTCTACATTCACGGCGGTGGTTGGGTACTCGGTAGCGCCGATGGCAACGACCCGCGGCTGGAATCCATATCGAACGACCTCAACCTTGCGGTGCTGAGCGTTGAGTACCGTCTGGCGCCGGAGTTCCCGTATCCCGCCGGACCGGATGACTGCGAGACCGCGGCATTGTGGCTGGCCCAGAACGCGCGGTCGGAATTCGGCACCGACAAGCTGCTAATCGGCGGCGACTCGGCTGGCGCGCATCTTGCCGTTGTGGCGCTTTTGCGTCTGCGAGACCGCCATGGCATAACGCCTTATCGCGCCGCCAACCTCGGCTACGGCGTCTTCGACGTTAGCCAGACGCCGAGCTCAAAGAACTGGGGCAACGAAGCGATCATCCTGAGCTCAGCCGTGATGAAGTGGTTCGGCGACCACTACGCGCCGCAGGAGCTTCAGCGCGACCCCGATGTGAGCCCGCTCTACGCCGACCTGCACGACCTGCCTCCCGCGCTCTTCACGGTTGGGACGCACGATTGTCTGCTTGATGACTCGATGTTCATGCACGCCCGCTGGCTGGCGGCGGGTAACGAAGCCGAGCTTGAGGTATACCCGGGTGGCGTACACGGCCTGACGGGTTTCCCGACGGCCCTGGGCCACCAGGCAGTTGCGCGTCAGGATGCCTTCTTGAGGGCGGCGCTGGGCAGGCTGACAGGCGTCGCGTCGAACAAATGACAGCTTGAATCCAGACCCTGCCGCGGCTTGCGGTAAACTTGGCTATGCCGTACAGCGTCCGATACGCCAATACATCAGACGGGGTCAGCATCGCTTACTGGGCCATGGGCTCCGGCGTGCCGCTGGTCATCCCGCCCGTGCTCTCGACCAGCCATCTCGAGATGGAGTGGCAGATCGTCTCGCGTCGCGCCGTTTACGAGGCGCTTGCCCGCGACGCCCGCGTCGTGCGCTACGACTGCCGCGGCATAGGCATGTCGCAGCGCGACGCCATCGACTTCTCGACCGAGGCTGCCTGCCGGGACCTCGAAGCCGTCGTCGACAGGCTGGGCATCGAGAAGTTTGCCTTGTTGCGCCTGCCGAGCAGCGGCGATGTGCCCTTCGCTTACGCCGCGCAGCACCCGGAGCGCGTCTCGCACGTCGTGATCTGGGAAGGCCACTCCGTTCAGGACGACCTCGACATTCCACGCCGCGGGCAGCTTATGGCGATCGATCCCGTCATGGACGAGGACTGGGAGCTTTACGTCCGCATTCGAGCGCGGATCATCGCCGGCTGGGACGGTTCCAACGCGCCAATCCTCGAGGCCATCCTGCGTGAGACGCATTCACCGGAGTCGATGAAGGCGATGAACCAGGCGCTGATGGCGTCCGACCCCGAACTCTACCTCGACGCGATCCAGGCGCCCACGCTGGTGCTTTACCGCGGCGGCATCCGGGCCCGCGAGGACAACGCGCGGCGCTTCGCCTCACGCATCGCCAACGCGCGTCTGCAGACCGTCCGCGAGCAGGCGATCGGCCCGTACCCGAACGAAGACGGCGTCAACGCCATGCTTGACTTCATCGACCCGGCACGTCCGGCGCGCCAAGAAGCGTCAGGGCCCGAACACGACCACGAGCACGAGCACAGCGATCTGCGCGTCATCCTGTTTTCCGACCTCGAGAAGCACAGCGCGATGATGCAGCGTCTCGGCGACGAAGGCGGCCGCGTCTTGCTGCGCGAGCACGAAATCATCACACGCGAAGCCCTCGCGGCGTACGGCGGCACCGAAGTCAAGACGATGGGCGATAGCTTTATGGCCTCGTTCGGTTCCGCCACGCGGGCGCTGGAATGCGCCACGGCGCTGCAGAAGGCGTTCGCCGACCGCAACGCCACCTCCGATGAAATGCTGCGTGTCCGGGTCGGCCTCAGCGCCGGCGAGCCGATCGCCGAAGACGACGACCTCTTCGGCGCCGCCGTGATCCAGGCCGCTCGCATCGCCGACCAGGCCAAGGGCGGAGAGATACTGATCGCCAACGTCGTGCGAGAGCTGGCGGCGGGCAAGGGCTTCCTCTTCGCGGATCGCGGCGAGATAGCGCTGCGCGGTTTCGACGACCCGGTCCGTCTCTACGAGCTGCGCTGGGAGCAGCAGGCCAACGTGGCATGAGGCAGCATCGAATACGAGCTTTGGGCTAGAATCGACAGCATGAGCAAGGTTGAGGAGATCGCGCCGGGCATCACGGTGGACAAGGGCGTTCGCTTTGGCAAGCCGGTACTCAAGGGGACTCGCGTAGACGTCGCCCTCGTGCTCGGTCAACTGGCGGCCGGAGCCACGTACGACGAGATCATCGAACAATACGGAGTCACCAAGGACGGCATTCTTGCCGCGCTCAATTACGCCGCCGAGGCTCTCGGTAAAGAGACGATTCGCGCCGGGTAAATGGCGTCCTTCGTCCTTGACGAGAACCTGCCACGCCTGCTCGCTGAAAGACTTGGACAACAAGGGCATGAAGCGCTGCGAGTCCGCGACGTCGGGCTGGCCGGGGCCGCTGACAGAGACATACTCGACTTCGCGCGTTCCCGTAAGGCAATCCTGATTTCGGCCGACCTTGACTTCGCCAATACGCTCGCCTTCCCGCTAGGCTCGCATTCTGGCATTGTTGTGCTGCGAATACCCGAAGGTGTTGGCTACAAGACAGCCGTAGATCGCGTCCTCAATGCAGTCACGGACAATCTGGCTGGGTCGTTGGACGGCAGTCTCGCGATTGTGGACATGTCGAGCGTGAGAATTCGGAGACCATAGAATGCGCCTGTCGAAGCGAATCGCCAACATACCGCCGTACCCGTTTGTCGAGATCACCCGCAAGATCAATCAGAAGCGCTCAGAGGGCGTTGACGTCATCACATTCGCCATTGGCGACCCCGATATCCCAACTCCGGAGCACATCATGCGGACGATGCATGATGCGGCAGACGACCCGGCGAACCATCGCTACCCGGAGTCGGACGGGCTCCCAGAGCTCAGAAAGTCGATCGCCGGGTGGTACCAGCGGCGGTTTGGCGTAACGCTGGACCCCGACAAGGAGGTCCTGCCACTGATCGGGTCGAAGGAAGGCATCGCGAACATCGCATACTGCTTGATCGACCCAGGGGACGTCGGTCTCGTGCCGGACCCCGGTTACCCGGTCTACAGCATGGGGACCATGTTCGCCGGCGGTGAAACGCACTACATGCCGCTCAAGGAAGAGAACGACTTCCTGCCCGACTTCTCTGCCATCCCAGAGGACGTCGCGCGCAGGGCCAAAGTACTGTGGCTGAACTACCCGAACGCGCCGACCGCCGCCGTCGCCGACATCACCTTCTTCGAGGAAGCGGCGCGTTTTGCGAAGCAGTACGACATCGCCATCTGCCACGACGCGCCGTACACCGAGGTGGCTTACGACGGCTACAAGCCGATCAGCTTCATGCAGGCCGAAGGCGCTCGCGACGTCGGTATCGAGTTCCACTCGCTGTCGAAGAGCTTTAACATGACCGGCTGGCGCATCGGCATGGCGGTGGGAAACCCGACGCTGATCGACGCCCTGTTCCGGATCAAGAGCAACGTGGACTCGGGTATCAATCAGGCGGTGCAGCGCATGGCGATAACGGCGCTGGACGGCCCCCAGGACTGCATTGAGGAGCACAACGCCATCTATCAGCACCGGCGCGACGTCCTGGTCAAGGCGCTCAGAGCCTGCGGCCTGCGGGTGAACGACCCAAAGGCGAGCCTGTACGTTTGGGCAAAAGTGCCGGCGAACTTCACTGCGACTGAGCTCGCGGCGCGGCTGATCGACGATATCGGCGTGGTTGTCACGCCCGGCAACGCCTTCGGTCCGTCGGGAGAGGGCTTCGTGCGCCTCTCGATCACGACACCGACGGAGCGCGTCGAGGAAGGCGCGCGCCGCATGCTCGAATGGGCCAAGAAGAACACGTAGCAGGCTAGAATAGACGGCGATGGGCACTTTCAACGTCGAGATTCAGGTCGGCGACCAGCAGGGTGACCGTTTTGAAGCCGTCGATGCGCTGGTCGATACCGGCTCAACCTACACGGTGCTGCCAGGCGCTATGCTGCGCCGCCTCGGCGTCGAGCCCCATCGAACTTCGACGTTTGAGCTGGCTGACGGATCCCAACGAGAGTGGCAAATGGCTCGCACATGGGTGAAACTCAACGGCAGCCAGGAGATGACGCTGGTGGTATTCGGCGAGGATGATGTGCAGCCGTTGCTCGGCGCTGTCACGCTAGAGGAGTTCCTTCTCGCGCCCGACCCCATACGACAAAGGCTGGTTCCGGTCCATGGACTTGCCATGAACGTCAGCCGCGGCTAGAACCCGCAGTTGAGGCAGGAAACCGCCAGGGAGCCGGGTACCGCGGCTGCTTTAGCCGCACGGCTGCCGTTCTTCTACGGCTGGGTCATCGTCTACATCGGGTTCCTCGGCGTCTTTATGATGGGCGCCACCACGTTCTGGGGCCTGCCCGTATTCGTCACGCCGATGATCGACGACACGGGGTGGTCGCGGACGGCGATCTTTGGCGCGCTGACGGCCCGGTTCATCGTCGGCGCCTTCGGTGGACTGCTCCTCGGTGGCCTGGCGGATCGCAAAGGCGGCCCCGGACGGCTGCTGCTAATCGGGGTCCTGATCGACGCGGCGTCCATGGCGTCTCTGTACTGGGTGCAGAGTCCGCTTCAGTTCATCCTGGTCTACGGCGTCATCGGCGGCGCAGGCAACACCGGCATGCGCCTCACGATGGCGACGTTGATCCCAAAGTGGTTCATTCAGCGCCGGGGCTCCGCCGTCGGCTACTCGTCGATGGGCGGTGGCGCGTCCGCGTTCATCATGGTGCCGCTCATCGCCGTGCTGGTCGGTGAGCTGGGCTGGCGTGAGGCCTGGGTCGCGCTTGCCGCCCTGATGCTCGTGACCGTCGTTCCCTGCGTGCCGTTCGCCGTCCGCGCCCCCGAGGATATGGGACTGCACCCGGACGGGCGAGCGCCTGTGGTCTCGACAGCGGCACGGCCGGTCATTGCGGAGCGCAGCTATTCGCTCTCTGAGGCGATGCATAGCTGGGTGTTCTGGATCCTGCTCGCGTCCATCGTCTTCGGCTCCTATTCACTGCAGACGGGCACGATCATCATGGTCCCGTACTTCAAAGACATCGGCTTTTCGCCGGGAGTTGCCGCCAGCGCCGTCTCCGTTTACGGCTTCTTCTCAATCGCCGCGCGCTTTATCTGGGGTTTCGCCGCCGACCGGCTCTCGGTGCGGCGGGCGCTGGTTATGCAGGCCTTCCTGACAGCAATCGGTGCATTCTTCATGGTGCAAATCGGTGGCCAGTTCAGCCTTTACGTCATCTCCGCCTACATGGGCGTTATGCTGGGCGGCTTCCCGACGTTGGGGCAACTGATCTGGCCCGAGTTCTTCGGCCGCACGCATATCGGCAGCATCGTCGGCGTCGTCCAGTTCTTCTCCACGGTCATCGGCTCAGCAGGTCCGTTGATCGCGGGCCTCATCCTCGACCAGACGGGGTCGTATTCCCCGGCGCTCTGGCTGCTCGTGGGCACCTGGCTTGGCTGCTCGCTCGCCGTCTATGCTGCGCGCCCGCGCATTCCGGTCCGACAGCCGATGGCGCCGGCCTGAACCCGCCTTACCTGTGTCCCGGAAACAAGGGTGTCGGCTACCATGCGTCGGGACGACGATTGGTTAATGCTTTAGCGGACTCGGCTCAGTGAACACTCCACCAGACGCTAATTCGCTTGCAGGACGGCTGGCTACGCGCCTGCCGTTCTTCTACGGCTGGGTCATCGTCTACATCTGTTTCGTCAGCGTCTTCATGATGGGCGCGACAACGTTCTGGGGCATCCCCGTCTTCGTCGTGCCGATGAGCGACGACACGGGCTGGTCGCATGGTGGTATTTTCCTTGGTCTTGCCGCCCGGATGGTCGTCGGCGCTGGCGCCGGGCTTATCGTGGGGCACATCACGGACCGGCGCTGGGGCGCCGCGAGGCTGCTGCTGATTGGTGTATCGATCGACTCCCTGGCGCTGTTTTCGTTGCGCTGGGTGGAGAGCCCGGCGCAGTTCATCCTCGTCTACGGCGTCATCGGCGGCATCGGCAACACGGGTATGCGGCTGGTGCAGTCCACACTGATCGCGAAATGGTTCGTCGGCCGCCGCGGCACAGCAGTGGGTTTCGCGGCCAACGGCGGCGGAGTCTCCGCGCTGATCATGGTCCCGATCACCGCCTTCCTCATCGATCAGCTGGGCTGGCGAGACGCCTGGGGCGCGCTGGGCGCGATCATGGCGCTGTCGTTGTTGCCACTGGTCCCATTAGCCCTGCGGGCGCCAGAAGACGTGGGATTGCTCCCCGACAACGGCATGGAGCCAACACGCAAGGGCGGGATTTCAGCGGCGGACGAGCGCAGCTACCGGCTCTCCGAGGTGATTTACACGTGGCAGTTCTGGCTGCTCATGCTGGCGGCGCTGTTCGGCATGTATTCGCTGCAGACGCACACGGTGGTGATGGTGCCGTACTTCAAGGAGCTTGGCTTCTCGTCCGGCCAGGCAGCTGCCGGCCTCTCGGTCTACGGCGGCTTCTCGATAGGTCTGCGCTTCGTCTGGGGCTGGCTGGCGGACCGCTTCACGGTGCGCAAGGCCATCATGGTTCAAGCGGTGCTGACGGCGATAGGCGCGCTGATCCTGCTGCGTGTCGGTGGCGCGACCAGCCTCTACATCGCGATGGCCTACCAGGGCATGATGCTCAGCGGCTACCCGCCGTTGCAGATCCTGCTCTGGCCGGAGTTCTTTGGGCGCACGCACATCGGCAGCATCGTGGGGCTGACGCAGTTCTTCGTGACGCTTGCGGGCGCCATCGGCCCGGTGATCGCGGGCGTGGTCTACGACGAGACGGGCAGCTACGCGTCGGCGCTCTGGTTGCTGGTGGTGACGTGGTTGGGCTGCGCCGGACTCATGGTCATCGTGCGGCCCGCACGCCACGCCTCGCGCAAGGCCCCGGAGCCTGCCTGACGGGTTACAATTGCGGCGAATGCCACGACAAAGGTCAAACCGTCACGAAAACGGCCGTCACAGCAACGGCATGCACACCACGGCTCCGGTTCAAGAACGCGCCTTCCTCGTCGCCGTCCAGCGGCGAAAGCGGCACGACGGCCTGAGCACCGCGGCGTCGCTGGAGGAGTTGTCGCTGTTAGCGCACACGGCCGGCGCGGAAGTCGTTGGTCGTACTGTTCAGCGGCTCGAATCGCCGCACCCGGCGCTTTACATCGGCAAGGGCAAGCTGGAAGAGATCATGGCGCAGCGTGAGGAGACCGGCTACACCATGGTCGTCTTCGACGACGAGCTGAGCCCGTCACAGCAGCGCAACCTGGAGGACACGCTGGGCTGCAAAGTGCTGGACCGCACAGCGCTGATCATCGACATCTTCGCGCGTCGCGCCCAGACCAAGGAGGCCCGTTTGCAGGTTGAGCTGGCCCAGACCGAGTATCTCCTGCCACGCCTCGCGGGCCAGTGGAGCCACCTCGAGCGCCTCGAGGGCCGTATCGGGACGCGCGGTCCCGGCGAGACGCAGATCGAGACCGACCGCCGCCTCGTCCGCACCCGCATCACACGCCTGCGCCGCGAGATCGACGACGTGCGCCAGCAGCGCGCGTTGCGCCGCCGCCGCCGGGCACGGCAGGGCATGCAGATTGTGGCCCTCGTGGGGTACACCAACGCCGGCAAGAGCACGCTGCTCCAGGCGCTATCGGGGTCCGACCTGTTCACGGAGGATCTGCTGTTTGCGACGCTTGACCCGGTGACGCGCCGTCTGCGGCTGCCCTCAGGTCATGAAGTGCTGATGACCGATACGGTAGGTTTCATCCAGAAGCTGCCGACCCAACTGGTTGCCGCCTTCCGCGCCACGCTGGAAGAGCTGGCGGACGCGGACGTGCTGGTGCATATAGTCGACATAACACACCCGGAGGCCGACGAGCAGTTTGCCACCGTCGAACGCACGGTCGATGAGCTGGGCCTGGCCGATAAGCCGCGCATCGTCGCCTTCAACAAGGTCGATATGCTTGCGGCCGCCGAGGGCGAGCCCGGCGCGGTGCGTGACATCGAGGGCGTGCTGCGGCGGGAGCACCCGGAGGCCGTCTTGATCTCGGCAGGCAAGGGCTGGAACCTCGATTCGCTGCTCAAGGCAATCGAGGCGCAGCTGTCGACAGTCGACACGCGGCGGCCCGCCTCCGCTTAACAATCGCGAGTCCGGCCGCGTGCTAGACTCCTCAGGTTCATGAACGGACTGCTCAGCATTGGGCCGCTGATGTGGCAGCGACTGGTCGCCAACTGGCGGCTTCTTCTTGTTCTGGCCTTCGGCATCCTGGTTGCTTCGACGTTGATGGCAATCTCGCCCGTCTATACCCGCGTTATGAACGATCTCGGCCTGCAGGAGTCGCTGGAAGACCGCCTGCAGGGCTACAGCCGCAACGGCTTCGTCATGGTGCCGACGCCGCTCGGCGACGCGGCGGCCATCCGCCAGCAGCAAGAGCTGGCGAGGGTGATGTCGGAGGAGATCGGCTGGTTTAGCCAGGACGAGGTCCGTTTCGGCTCGCTGCCCAACATGAACCTCCTGAAGGGTGGCAAGCTGGTCCCGACATCCGCCGAACCCGTGCTCGTCAAGTTCATGGGCATCACGCGCATCGAGGATCACTCCCGGATCGTGGAAGGTCGCGCCGCTAACCCAACAGACGACCCGACGCGGATTGAGGTTGTCGTGCCGGCTGAGGCGGCGGCGTTCATGGACGCGTCGATTGGGGACACGGTTGAGTCGATCTTCGTCTACGACGACTGCAATCGTCCGCCGCCGACCGCCGACCCGGAGCAGGCGGCGGAGAACCGGCGCTTCGCCTGCACACCGCAGACCTTCGTCGACGTCCATCTGACGGCGACGATCGTCGGCTTCATCGAGCGTAGCGATGTCGACGACCCGTACTGGACGACCGGTTCGGTTCGGTTCGACCGCCCGCGGGCGACCGAAGAGGAGTTAGCCACGGTACCCGTGGTCATGCCGGAAGACACCTTCTTCCAGGCGCTTCCCAAGCTGCTGCCCTCGTTCCCGTCCGAATTCCGCCTCCTGGGCCTGATCGACACGTCGCGCCTCGATTCCGCCAACCTGGACGAAGCGCAGGACTCCCTCGCCCGTCTGCGGGAGCAAATCCAGGCCGTGGGCGCCATCCCCGACATTTCCACCGCCAGCCCGCTGAGCAGCTTCCAGACCCGCGCCTCGTTCAACCAGGTGACATTACTACTGCTGCTAATCCAGGTCGTTGGTATCGCCGTCTACTACGTGATGCTGGTCTCGACCCTACTGGCCGAGCGTCGTACCGAGGAAATCGCCATGCTGCGCAGCCGCGGGGCGACCGTGAGCCAGCTTGTCGCCATGTCGGTGGCAGAGGCGTTTGCGTTGGGGCTTGTTGCGGCGTTTGTCGCGCCGTTCGTCGCCAGCGCAGCCATCGCGGCATTGGGTAAGACCGGCACCTTCGAGTCGATCTCCGGCGGCGCCTTCCTGCCGTTCACCATCGTGCCGATGGCGTTCGTCTTCGCGCTGGGTGGCGCGGCGCTCGCGGCGATCGCGGTGGTTATACCGGCCTTCTTCGCGGCGCGGAAGGGCATGGTCCTGTTCTTGCGCTCCGCCGCGCGCCCGGGACAGCCCGTGTTGCAACGCTACTACCTCGACTTCGCCATCGTCGGGCTTGCCGCCTTTGCGCTGTGGCAGCTCAATCAGCGCGGCAGCGTCTTCGACCCCGAGAGCGTTGGCGGCTGGTCCGCGGATCCGCTGCTGCTGATGTCACCCTTGCTGCTGATCCTGGCCATCGGCGCGATGATGTTCCGCTTCCTGCCGCTAATCCTGCGCGTCGTTACGAAGGTGCTGGCCACAACGTCCGGCCCGGGCGTCACGCTCGGCCTCTGGCAGTTAACGCGCAGCCCGGGGCGCTATACCCAGCTCGCATTACTGGTCGTCATGGCCGCTGCCGTCGGCACTTTTGCCGCGACGTATGGCGAGACCACGGACCGTAGCCAGGAGGAGCGCGCGTTGTACGCGGCGGGCTCCGACGTGCGCCTCACCGGTCTGGGGCGCCTGCAGAGAGGTTTCAGCCCGGAAGCCGCGGGTCTGCTCGAGGAGGTCGACGGCGTCGATCACGCCGTCACCGCCACGCGGCAGCTGATGTCGATCGGGCCGCTGCCGAACTTCGGCGCGCAGGTCGATGTCCTCGGCATCGATCCCAACGGCGCGGCCGACGTCCTGTGGTGGCGCGACGATTTCGCGGCCCGCCCTTTGGACCAGATGCTGCGCCGAATCCAGGGGGCGCCGCTGCAAAACCACGGCATCCCGCTGCCCGGTGAGCCCGTCAGCGCCTCGATCTGGGTCAACCCGATTGGCCCGCGGCCAAACACCACACTCTGGTTGCGTACCGTCGATGCCAATGGCATCTTCCGTTATCACGACTTTGGCGTCCTGGACTTCGAGGGCTACACGCAGCTGACGACGACCTTCGACGCGGCGTTTCACGGCATCCAGTATCCGGTCTCGGTCGTCGCAATCATGCTGACCCAGCAACGTTCCCTCAACGACCCCACGAGGGAGGTCTTCATCGACGATCTGACGATCCTGTCCGCCTCCGGTGAAGAGACCCTTATCGAGGACTTCGAGGACGCCTTCCCGTGGGAGGTCGTGCGCACGGCCACTCGCGACCGTGACGAGGTCGAACAGACGACGCAGAACGTTCACGAAGGTCAGCGAGCGGCGCATTTCACCTTCCTCAGCGGCACCGGCGCCGAGATCCGCGGTATGACAGTTGCCGACCCCAGCATCCCGTTGCCGGCGCTGGCAAGCCGCTATTTCATGGAGCAGACCGGGCTCGTTGTCGGCGGTCAGATCGAACTCGTCTACGGCAAGCTGCTGGTGCCGATCACGATTCAGGGCGTCGTCGACTACTTCCCCACGATGTACAACAGCGGCGCCGGCTACGTGGTCGTCAACCAGAATGACCTCTTCTACTATGCCGGCGTGACCAGCGACCGGGCGCACAGCACGGTCCCGTCCGAAGCGTGGCTGCGTCTGACCACAGATGAGGAGAAGCGCCAGGAGGTCAAGTCGTCCTTCCTCGATCGCTTCGGTATCCCATCGAGCCAGATCATCGACAGCGAGACCATTCTCACCGAGGTCCGAACCGACCCGATCGTGCGAGCCGGCGGCAGCGGCATCCTGCTCGTAGCGCTGGTGGCGGCCTTCGCGATTCTGGCGCTGGGATTCGCGCTAACGCTCTATCTCGGCGGTCAGACGCGGACGGTCGAGGTATCCGTCCTGCGTGCCGTTGGCATCTCGCCACGCCAGCTCGTCATCATGATCAGCCTGGAGTATCTGTTGATCGCCGTAATCGGCCTCGTGATCGGCACGATCGCCGGGTTACGTATCTCCGGGACGATGCTGTCATTCCTCAACGTCACGGAGTCTGGCGGCCGCGTGGTGCCCGACTTCGACCTGATTACGCGCTGGGACACGGTGGGGATCGCCTTCGCAGCGGTCGGTGTGGCGTTTGTCGCGGGCGTGCTGGCGCTGGCGACCTACTTCCTGCGTCTCCCTGTGAGCCGCATCATCCGCCTGACACGCTAAGGCTGCGGCGAAACGATGAGGACGGCGGCCGCCTCGCCCTCCGTTTCTCCCAGCTTGACGATGACGGAGACACCGGCCTGCAGCAGCTCACGGCCCCCGGATTCGAGACGCGTTAACCGCGGTGTATCGAGCAGGCGCAGCTGGGTCTTCGCGCCGGCGGGTGTCTCCAGCGTCATGTCTTCACCGCTCAGCTCGACGATGCGGCCTCCCAGCACAGTCCGCGATCCCCCGGGTATCAGGTCCTCGAAGCCGGTGAAACCGCCCGGGCTCATCGCCGCCAGCGCCTCCAGGTCGCTGCCGTAGGCCGGCGCATCGAGGTCGAAGACGTAGTAGGGCGGTTCCTCAGGCTTCAGCATCCCGCCAACCAGAAACGCCGCAAGGGCGGCTCCGATTGCCACCACGGCCCAGAGCCCGAACTTGACCTCTCGCGTCAGCCTCATGGCGTGTGGAGCACCGGGTCTGAAATCAGGACCAGACCGACCAGCGCCAGGACCGTATCTGCGTGCGGGATCGCCCCGCCATTGATCCAGTCGCCGATGTTGAGGTCGTCG
>DASTLN010000272.1:0-12789 GCA_035714925.1 Dehalococcoidia bacterium
CACCCAGCTCAACCGGCCGCTGCGCTAGGGCAGTTGCCTCGCCGCCGTTGCTACCATGTCGGCCGCCAGCTCCGCCGAGACGCGGTCCGTATTCAACGCCAGGTCGTAATTGCTCATGCTCAGCCACTCGACGTGGTAGACGCGCTTGAAGTAATCGCTGCGTTGACGGTCAGAGTCCTCCACGGTCTTGCGCGCCGCCTCGGGAGCACGCCCCTGCGTCTCTGCCAGTCTCGCGACGCGCCGCTCGAAGCCGCCCGTGACCAGCACCTTGAGCACGCCCGGCAGGTCCCTCAGGATCACCTGGCCCGAGTGGTTGACGATGACCGCATCGCCCCGGGCGCCCAGTTCCCGCACCACGTGCTCCAGGAATTGCCGGTAGTCCTCCGAGTTCATCATCGAAAGGCGCGGCGCCGCAGTCTCGCTGGACGGGTCCTCGCCGGCGCCCAACCCCGCCAGGCGCGCCATCATGCGCTCGAAGAAGCCCGGTGGCCGCTCAGAAGTCGCGATGGCCAGCACCTCCGGCGATACGCCGGCCTCGCTCGCCGCCTGCGAGATGACCTCCCAGTCGTAGTAGCGGAAGCGCAGCTTCTCGGCCACGGCGCGGCCGATGCGGCTGCCTCCGCTGCCCATCTGCGTCGAGAAGGTGACAATGCTCGCCGTCATCGGTCCCCCGCGCCGGTAGCATAGCGCCGCCTCGATCGCCCTGCCAGCGCAGCCGTCGCCTGTTTCGAGCCCCGGTGGCGCGCTATCCTCGACTCGTGATCCGGCTACTCGGACCCCTGTTCCTGCTGATCCTGCTGCTGTGCGGCGGCGTGCCGATCCGGACCGCCACGGCCCAGATGCCGATCCCGTCCGTCGTGATCGACGTGGAAGGCATCATGGTCTCGCTGGCCCCGGTCGACGCCGATGCCTTCCAGCGTCGCCTGAATCAGCCGCCGCCTCTGGCTGGACCGCCGCCTGCCTCCGTTCCCTCCTACACAGTGACGACGGCCTACTGGGACGCCGCCGTCCGTGAGACGGACGCGGAGCCTGACGTGGAGCTGGAGGGCGCGTATTTCCCTGTTGGCGGCTTCGTCCGCGCGCGGCAGGACGGGCAGGACGTCTGGCTCGTCATCGACGTGCGCCAGCGCGCCACCCTCGACCGCTACATCCGCTTCGGCGCCGAAGTCGGTCGCGCCGGCCCACGCCCTGGCGCTCTCGAGATACTCCTCTTCGCCTCGCGCACGGAGGTCATCGGCATCGAGGCCGGTGCCGGCCGCTTCAGCGAGGACGAGGTGCGGTCCTTCTGGGACGCGGTTGTTTCCGTTGTTGCGGACCCCACATTCCGCGATCCGCCCAGGCCTCCCGAGACGGCGGGCGTCGCCGGCTACTGGCTGACGTTCTCGCTGCCTGAGGGACGTTCCCTGCAGTATTTCGTCGATACGGCGGGAGGCTTCCTGACCGACGCGCTGGGCACCGAGACCTATGACGTGAGCGGCCTCATCGGCGGCGTCCTGCCCGCAACCGCAGAAACGCTGCAAATCGAAGACGAAGATCCGGCGGGTTCCCAGCTATGGTGGCTCCTCGCGGTCGGGGGTGGCGTTTCGCTGCTCGGTCTGGCGTTCGCCCTGCGCGTGCGGCAACCTCGCTGATTGCCCGGCCTTCGTCGGGAAATACGCACGATCACGGACGCAACGCCCGCGAATCGAACCGACAATTTGCGTACTGGCACGCATCCCATGCGGGACCTGCTGGCCTAAGCTGGTTCAATCCGGTGGTACCGTGTGTTCACGACGGCCAATCCTCGTGACGCCGTCCACCGACTTCACGCAGAGGGACGCACCCAATGATCAAGACCGACTTCGTCAGCCTCGCCCGCGAGCTCGGGCCCGACTTCGCCGCACGCGCCGCCGACCACGATGCCAACGACACATTCGTCGCCGAGAACTATGCGGCACTGAAGGAGCGCGGCTTCCTCTCAGCTCACGTCCCGTCCGAGCTGGGCGGTGGCGGCGCTTCCCACGCTGAGATGTGCGCCGTCCTGCGCGAGCTCGCGCACCACTGCAGCTCAACGGCGCTCGCCTTCTCGATGCACACGCACCTTGTCGCCGCCGCGACCTGGCGCTGGAACAACGGCGACAAGGGTGGCGAAGGTCTGCTCAAGCGCGTCGCCGCCGAGAACCTCGTCCTCGTCAGCAGCGGTGGCTCCGACTGGCTCGACAGCTCAGGCAGTATGGAAAAGGTCGAGGGCGGTTACCGCATGAATGGCCGCAAGGTCTTCTCCAGCGGTTCGCCGTCCGGCGACCTCCTCGTCACCTCCGCGATCTTCGACGACCCGGCGGACGGACCCACCGTGCTCCACTTCCCCGTATCGCTTCGCGCCGAGGGCGTCAGCATCCTCGACAACTGGCGGACCATGGGCATGCGCGGCACCGGCTCCAACGACGTGGTCATCGAGAACGTCTTCGTCCCAGACGCGGCCATCGGCGGTAAGCGCCCGGTTGGCAAGTGGGGGCCGTTCCACCTCGTGGCCATGGTTGCGTTCCCGCTGATCTACTCCGTCTACGCCGGCGTCGCTGAAGCGGCGCGCGACATCGCCCTGCGGCAGGCCGAAAAGCGCCGCGATCAGGGCGAGACCCGTCTCAACTTTGGCGAGATGGAAAACGAGCTTCGCGCCGCTCAGATCGCGGTCGAAAGCATGGTCGCGATCGCGGCAGCAGCGAAGCCGAGCCCCGACACTACGAACGAGATGATGATCCGCCGCACGATCGCCGGCAAAGCCGCCGTGCGCAGCGTGGAGAAGGCGATGGATGTCGCCGGCGGCGGCGCCTTCTTCCGGTCGTTGGGCCTCGAACGTCTCTTCCGCGACGTGCAGGGCGCCCGCTATCATCCCCTGACGGAGAAGAAGCAACTCGAATACACGGCGCGATACACCCTCGGCCTGGACATCGACTAGGACCTGCTCAGGGCGGCGTGGACCAGAGGCGGTCGAGTTTCTCGATCACGTCGCCTTCGGCGTCCACGAAAACGACGTTCGTCTCCCGGCCGTAGATGCCGCCCGGCAGGCGCAATGCCACGATCTGCACACCGGCATCCCGAGGCCTGACCGCCACCTCGGTGGTCTCGCCCTGCTCGCGAGCCGAAATAATCTCGTGCTCGAAGAGCCACAGAGGCAGGTACTCGTCGCGGTCAACAGCCGGATCGTCGAAGCAACGGTGCAGGGCGTCCCAGTAGAAGTCCTTACCCTCGTTGGGCAGGTTCCACATGCCGCTGAACTCGAGGATCGTCCCCGCCCCGCTGGCGCTGTGTCCCACGCCCCAGAAGTGGGCCTCGAACTGCTCGCGGTTCCTCGCCTCGAATGCCCGCCAACGTGGATCTGCGGTCACATAGGCGCGCTGCTCCTCCAGCGACGGCCGCATCCACGCCGCGTTGTCGCCGCACACTTTGATGGCCAGCCCACCCGGGGCCAAGTTTTTGTCCGGCGCATCGTCATCGCCGCCACACGCCACGATTAGAGCCGCGCCCATCGAGAGAACCAGCAGCCTCCACAGCATCGCCCTCAATCCTATCGCGCCAAACCAAACGGCCCCCGAATCTCGAGGGCCGTTGCGTCAGTTCACTGTTGCTGCTGTGGTGGCGCCGTCGGTCTCGGCGCGCCGCCTCCGCCGCGCCGCCTGCGACGTTCCGCGACACGCAGGCGCGCCTGCGCCCGCTCCATCGCCGCCATCACCCGCGCGATGTCGACTTCGCCTTCGTGCGACGCCAGCCGGTCCTGCGCCCGTCGGCGCGCTTCCTCGGCCCGAGCCAGGTCGATTTCGTCGGAGCGCTCCGCCGTGTCGGCCAGCACCACGACCTTGTCCTCGCGCACCTCCAGGAAGCCGCCCGAAAGCGCCACATCCACTTCCTCGCCGCCTCGACGGAAGACGAGCGGGCCGGGGCGCAGTTCCGTCATCAGCGGCGCGTGGCTCGGCAGGATCGTCATCTCGCCCAGGCTGCCCGTGATCGTAACGGACGCCACATCCGCCTCCTCGAAGAGGACGCGTTCCGGCGTGACGATTTGCAAACTCAGCGGCATGGTTATTGTCCCTGGCTCGCCAGCTGAGCCGCCTTCTCGGCAGCGCCGTCGATGGCGCCGATCATGTAGAAGGACTGCTCCGGCAGCTCGTCGTGCTTGCCGTCCAGGATCTCCTTCGCGCCGCGGACCGTTTCCGCAATTGGCACGTACTGGCCCGGCGTCCCCGTGAACACCTCGGCGACGAACATCGGCTGCGTCAGGAAGCGCTGCAGCTTGCGCGCTCGCGACACGGCGATCTTGTCGTCGTCCGACAGCTCGTCGATGCCGAGGATCGCGATGATGTCCTGCAGGTCCTTGTAGCGCTGCAGCGTGTTCAGGACGCCCTGTGCCACGTCGTAGTGCTCCTGCCCCACGACCAGCGGGTCGAGCATGCGCGAGTTTGAGGCCAGCGGGTCCATCGCCGGGAACAGCGCCTGCTCGAAGATCGAGCGGTCCAGCGTCACCGAAGCGTCGAGGTGGCCGAACGTGGTCGCCACGCCCGGGTCGGTGTAGTCGTCCGCGGGCACGAAGATCGCCTGGAACGACGTAATCGAGCCCTTGTGCGTCGAGGTGATGCGCTCCTCGAGCGCGCCGACTTCCGTCGCCAGCGTCGGCTGGTAACCGACCGCGGAAGGCATGCGGCCCAGCAGCGCCGACACCTCCATGCCCGCCAGCGTGTAGCGGTAGATGTTGTCGACGAAGAACAGCACGTCCTGGCCCTCGACGTCGCGGAAGTACTCCGCCATCGTCAGCCCGGTCAACGCCACGCGCAGGCGTACGCCCGGCGGCTCGTTCATCTGACCGAACACCAGCACCGTCTTCTCGTTGACTTCCGGCGATTCGAGCATCTCGACCCAGAGGTCGTTGCCCTCTCGGGAGCGCTCACCCACGCCGGCGAACACGGAGCGTCCACCGTGCTCACGCGCGATGTTGTTGATCAGCTCCTTGATCAGCACCGTCTTGCCGACGCCGGCGCCGCCGTACAGGCCGACCTTACCGCCACGCGCCAGAGGCGCAATCAGGTCGACGATCTTGATGCCGGTCTCGAGGACCTGCGGCTCCGTCTCCTGCTCCTCAAAGCTTGGCGGCTGGCGGTGGATCGGCATGCGGTCGCCTTCCACGGGCCCCATGTTGTCCAGCGGATGGCCCAGCACGTCAAACAGGCGGCCCAGCGTGTTCGGGCCAACCGGCACCTGGATCGGCAGCCCGGTGTCCGTCGCGATGGCGCCGCGGCGCAGGCCGTCGGTGTCTGTCATCGTCAGCGCGCGCACCCAGTTGTTGCCCAGGTGCTGCTGCACCTCCGCGATCATCACCGTCCCGTTCTTGTCGATCTCAATCGCGTTGTAGACGGACGGCAGGTTGTCCGGCGGGAACTCCACGTCCACCACCGTACCGATGACCTGGACCACCGTGCCCTTCGTTCCCTCTGCCATGTATTACCGTCCCTTGTTACTTGCTCTTGTTACTTGTTGCCTGTTACCAGTTGCTTGTTAGTTGTTGGAGAACTGCCCCTGGCCGCTCGATAGGCTGGCTCGCAGCGTGTCTGTCACCTGCGCCAGCACCTCTTCCAGCTCCTCCAGGCGTCCGTCCACGTAATCGGCCTTGTCGGCCTCGATCAGCTTCTGGCCCTTGAGGAAGCGGAAGCAGTAGCTCGCCACCACCAGCGCGTTGCGGGCGGCGCTCAGGCCCAGGATGTACTCCGCCAGGTAGTCGCTCTCCTGGCCCTCGATGATCGACTCGGGAAGGTTCTCCGCCGATTCGCGGATCACTTCGAGGATCCACTCCTCATCGCGTCCCAGCCGCATCTCTTCGCACGTCTTGTTCAGCAGCTTGGACACGTTGTCTACCATCTGCCACTCGAACAGGTTCTGAAATTCGCCCTTGCCCCATTGCTTCATATCGCACCTCCTCCACGCCCCGTTCCCCGGAACAGGGAACCAGGAACATGGAACAAGTTTCTCATTCTTCCGCCTCGTAGGTTTCGAGGCGGAGTTCTCGAATCTGGTTGCTGGATCCGACGTGATCCCAGGTCTCTGATGACTTCGCCTTGAGACTGCGCCAGAGGCCAAAGAGGAGGCGGCCAGATTCAGCCTGTAGCAGGCTCAATTCTCTGTCAGTCGTTTCATCAATCAAGTCTTCCTTTGCCAGGAAGTGGATGTAGTACTCGACTTCCGACAGGGAGCCTCGCGCGATGTCGAGGAATCGAAGGTAGTCCCCGAGGGAGCCGCGACCATAGCCTTCAGCGATGTTTGCTGGGACCGAGACGGCCGCACGCGAAATCTGGGAAGCAAGCCATCGGTGCTGTTGGGGCAGTTGCTGTGCAGCTTGGAACACCGCCGACGCCAAATCGTCGGCAAGCTCCCACGCCCTCAGCTTCTTGAACCCCTGCCCTTCCATCACCCTTCGACTCCCTCTTGTTCCCTGTTCCTTGTTCCTGGTTCCCGGCTAGGCGTTAGCCATAGCCTCGACCCCGCCCGTGATGTCCAGCAGCTCCTTCGTGATCTGCTCCTGGCGCACCTTGTTGCGCAGCAGGGTCAGCTCCTGAATCAGCTCCTGCGCCGCGTCTGTCGCGTTTCGCATCGCCACCATGCGCGCCGATTGCTCGCTCGCCGCGAGCTCCAGCACTGCACGGTAGACCTGGATGTCGACGTACCGTGGCAGCAGGTTGCCCAGCACGGTGGCCGCGTCCGGCTCGTAGATGTAGTCTACCGCGTTCAGCTCAACACCCTCGGGCGCCGTCGCCGGCAGCAGCTCCTGCACCTCGGCTCGCTGCAGCACCGTGTTGACGAAACGCGGGTACACGATCGCGACACGGTCCGCCTCGCCGGAGGTGTAGGCGTCCGACACCAGGCGCGAAATTGGCCTCACGTCATCGAAGGCCGGGTAGTCGCCCAGCTTGGTGAACTCGCCGATAATCTCGCCGCGCAGACGCCGGTAAAAGTCGAACCCCTTGCGGCCGACGCAGACCAGCTTCGCGTTCTCGTGGCTCGTAACGTAGCTGCCCGCGAGACGGATCAGGTTGGTGTTGAGCCCGCCGCAGAGACCGCGGTCCGGCGTCATCAACACCACGAGGTGCGATTTCGCCTCGCGCTGCTCCAGCAGTGGGTGCAACGCCGCGCCGGCTGTTACCGCCTCCGACTCGAGGCTCTCGGCCACGTCGGCCAGCAACATGCGCAGCTGGTCGGCGTATGCGCGGTGCGCCAGCGCATTCTGCTGCGCCCGCCGCATCTTCGAACCCGCGACCAGCGACATCGCGCGCGTCGTCTTCGCGGTCGACTCTACGGACCGGATGCGCCGGTTGATCTGACGTAGCGTTGGCATGTCTAAAGTGCCGCCGTCTGCTTGTACTCGCGTATCGCGGAGCGCATCTGCTCCTCCAGCTCCCCGGACAGGATCATCTTGTCGAGGATCTCGGCCCCGATCTCCGGCTTGTTGCTGTCCATGTATTCGTAAAGCCCCAGCTCAAAGGCCCGGACCTTCGCCACGTCTACGTCGTCCAGGAACCCGTTCACCGCGGCGAACAGGATCATCACCTCGTGCGTGAAGCTGACCGGCGAGTACTGCGGTTGCTTCAGCAGCTCCGTGATGCGCCGCCCGCGTTCGATCTGGCGCACCGTAGACGCGTCCAGGTCGCTCGTGCCGAACTGCGCGAACGCCTGCAGCTCTCGGAACTGCGCCAGGTCCAGCTTCAGCGTACCGGCGACCTGCCGGATCGCCCGCCGCTGCGCCGAACCACCGACGCGCGACACTGAAAGGCCGACGTTGATCGCCGGCCGGATGCCGGCGTTGAACAGGTCAGCCTCCAGGAAGATCTGCCCGTCCGTAATCGAAATCACGTTTGTTGGTACGTAGGCGGAGATGTCGTTCGCCTGTGTTTCGATAATCGGTAGCGCTGTCAACGAGCCCGCGCCGTATGCCTCTTCCAGGCGGGCCGAGCGCTCGAGCAGACGGCTGTGCAGGTAGAAGACGTCACCGGGGTACGCCTCGCGGCCCGGAGGGCGGCGCAGCAGCAGCGACACCTGCCGGTATGCCCAGGCGTGCTTCGACAGGTCGTCGTAGACGATCAGCGCGTCGCGGCCCGTCTCCATGAACTCCTCGCCCATGGCGCAGCCCGCGTACGGAGCCAGGTACTGCATCGGCGCCGGGCTGGCGGCTGAGGCGCTGACCACGATGGTGTGTTCCATCGCGCCCTCGCGCTCCAGCAGGCCCACCGTCTGCGCCACCTTCGAGTCCTTCTGACCGATGGCGACGTAGATGCAGAGCAGGTCGCCGCCCTTCTGGTTGATGATCGTGTCGATCGCCAGCGTCGATTTGCCGGTGGAGCGGTCGCCGATGATCAGCTCGCGCTGTCCGCGGCCCACCGGGATCATCGAGTCGATTGCCTTGATACCGGTCTGCACCGGTACGTTGACGCCCTTGCGCGTCACGACGTTCGGCGCGATGCGCTCGATCGGCCGCGTCTTGTCGGTATTGATCGGTCCCTTGCCGTCGATCGGCTGGCCCAGCGCGTTGACAACGCGGCCGAGCATCGCGTCGCCCACCGGCACCTCGGCGATGCGGCCCGTCGTCTTGACCTGCTGGCCCTCGCGGATGTCGATGTAGTCACCCAGGACCAGGACGCCAACCGTCTCCTCTTCCAGGTTCATCGCCAGGCCCATCGTCCCGTTCTCAAACTCGACAAGCTCGCTGTACATGCACTCGGAGAGTCCATGCACACGCGCGATGCCGTCGCCGGCGTCGATAACGGTACCGACGTTTACCGAGCTCGCCTCAGCGCCGAACTGCTCGATCTGCTGCTTGAGGATTGCTGTGATTTCTTCAGGCCTGACTGCCATCCGCGTCCTCGATTCTTAAGTTGCGTTTGAACCGGGCTTAGAAAGCCCGGGTTAGGTTGTCCCTCAGCGCCCGCAGCTTCGACCTCGTGCTGGCGTCGATTAGCCGGTCGCCGATCTGCACCACGACGCCGCCCAGCAACGCCGGGTCGACGGCCGTCTCCAGTACGACCTCGCCGCCGGTGTGCTGCGCCAACCGCTGCGACAACGCCTCGCGTTCCGCGTCCCCCAGCGGTACCGCCGTCGTGGCCCGCGCCCGGGATACGCCGCGCTGCTGCTCCAGCAGCTGCCCGAGCTGCGTCGCGATGTCCACCGCCAGCGCGGTGCGATTCTTGCGCACCAGCAGACGCGCCAGGTTCAACGGCAACGCCGGCAGGTCGCCCAGCGCGGCGTCGATCAGGCGCTGCTTGGGCTCCTGACTCACCCGCGCGTTCTCCAACACGCGCTTGACCTCGGGGTCCCCCATGAACTCAGCGATCTGTCGCACCGCGTTAAGCCACGCGTCGGAGTCGTTGTTCTCCTGGGCCAGCTCGAAGGCGGCCACGGCGTAACGCTTCGCGGCGAGGTTTTCACCCTCGCCGGCCCCGTCGGTGTGTGCTGTCGGCTCGTTCGTCAACTAGTTCTCCCGGAACGTCGACTCTTGTAGCGCTTCCTCGATCAGCCGCTGGTGTGCCTGACGGTCGAGCGATTGCCCGATCACCTTCTCGGCGGCCGAAATCGTCAGCTCCGCGAACTCCTTGCGCAGTTCAGCGATTGCGGCGTCACGCTCTTGCTGGATTTCGGCCCGCGCCCGCTCCAGCATGGCTTCCTGCTGCTGCTGGGCCTGCGCGCGCGCCTCTTCCTGCAACCGCTGGCCCACCTGTTGCGCGTTCGCGACGACCTGCTGGCCCTCGCGGCGCGCCTCATCGAGCTGCGCCGCGGCGGCCTTCGCCGCCTCTTCGCCCGCCTCACGGCCCCGTTCAGCCGCGTTCAGCCCTTCTGCGATGCGGGCCTTACGCTCGTCCAGCATCTTCAGAATCGGCTTGTAAACGAACAGACGAAGCACGATCAGCAGGAACGTGAAGCTCAACAGCTGGCCTGCCAGGACCGGCAAGTTAATGCCGAGGTCTGCTATGCCTAGGAATACCATGCCTACGACCTCTCGAGGGACGCTTTCCTTAGAAAACGAACCCGATCATGATCGCGACGACCAGCGCGTAAATCGCGATGGCTTCTGCGAACGCCACACCCAGGATCATGTTCGACTGCACTACAGGCGCCGCTTCCGGGTTGCGCCCGAGCGCTTCCATCGCCTTCCCGACCAGGATGCCGATACCGAGGCCCGGCCCTAGTGCGCCCATACCGATCGCCAGTGCCGCGCCGACAAACTTGACGCCGTCGTCGCTAATCTCCAGCAGAGGGACCATTTACTCTTCCTCCTTGGTTGCTGCAGTCCTTCTTCCGAAGGACATTACCCGCTCGCCAAACTTAATGCTGCGCCGCCTCTTCGCTGGGCTCATGCTCGTCGTGGCTCGTTACCGCGCCCATGGCGAACACCAGCGTCAGCGTCGCGAAGACGAACGCCTGAATTAACCCGACAAAGACCTCCAGGCCGTAGAAGATCACCATGATCGGCGATGACAACGCAACCAAGAAGGTCATGACCAGCAGCAGGATCTCGCCTGCCAGCATGTTGCCGAAAAGCCTGAACGAGAAGCTGATGATCTTCGCAAACTCCGCGATCGTCTCCAGGAACCCGACAAAGAAGTTGATCGGGCTGCTGAAGTTGACGAACTTGCCGGCATACTTGAAGAACCCCAGCGTGCTGATACCCCACCACTGGATGATCAGGACCGAAATAAGGGCGAACGAAAGCGGGGTCATCAGGTCCGTGTTGATGCCGCGTAGGTAGGGAAACAGCACCCCCAATTTCTCGTTGCTGCCTGATACCTTCTCCGCCGTGGCCTCCTCGATCGCGTGCTCGCGGCACTCGTCGCCTGCTTCGCCCGCGGCGCATTCATCGGCGTGTAGCTCGACGAACTCAGCGCCCGGCGTAATCAGGCTGATACCGCCGCTGTCCTTGAACACCAGCGCGTGCTCGTGGAACTCGGCTTCCTCCGCGTGCAACGGCACAAAGATCCCGAATGTGTTGAAGATCGGCGTCAGCGACATCACGTTGGCAAACGCGATGTAGATCAGCAGCGTGCAGACCAGCGGGAAGAAACGCCGGCCGTTCTTCTCACCCGCAATGCCCGTCACGAAGTTGTAGATCAGCTCAATGATCGACTCGAAAACGTTGTAGAAGCCGCTCGGCACCATGCTGCGCTTGCGTACAGCCACCAGGCTGATCACGGTCAGCAGCCCCGTCAGTATCCAGGCCGTCAGTAGCGTGTTGGTGATGTTGAAATCGAGGATCTCGTTGCCGAAGTCCGCTACGTGAATCAGCGGTTCTCCGCGGATTTCAATGATCGGTTGCGGCGGTTTTAGAAAGAGAAGCGTCAAAGCTGCACCGCCGACCATGTAAACCAGGCCGCCGATGATAATGAGCCGCTTCAATCATTACCCCCCGTGCGTCTCCGGTTGATCACGTCCAGCACTTCCTTCAGCTGGAGCCAACCACCCAACAAACCGAAGAACAACCCCACGAATAGCCCGACGACGGTGAACAGCTTGCCGGTATCCGTCACCTTATCCAGCTGGATCCCGCCCACAACTCCCAGGATGATGCAGATGGCGACGTACCACCCCATCCCGATCAGCCGCATTGCCGGCCCGCCGGATCGCATCAGCGACTCCCCGGCGTTCGTGACGTTCGGAACAATATCACACCGCTATCCCACGATCAAAGACATATCTATGCTTGATCTTAAAGCCGTCTGGAACGCTTGGGGAGCCTACCAGATCGCCTTGTCGTGGAGCGTTGCGAAGCCTATCTTTTACCCATGCACCGCCGCGTCTGTCACGTCTCCGCCCTGGAGGGCTACCAACGCTGGGCCGCCAGCTATGACTCTGCGCCCAACCCGGTCGTCGCCATGGACGCGCGTTACACGCCCGCCTTCCTCGAGCCCCGGCGCGGCGAGCGCATCCTCGACGCCGGTTGCGGCACCGGCCGCAGCCTGCCCGCCATGATCGACGCGGGCGCCCGCCCCGTCGGCATCGACTTCTCGGTCGAGATGCTCAAGGTCGCCCACCGCCGCCTGCCCGGCGCTCACCTCGCAGCCGCCGACTTGCAGCGCCCGCTTCCGCTGCGCCTGCAACGTTTCGATGCCGCGCTCTGCGCCCTGGTCGGCGAGCACCTGGAAGACCTGCCTGCCGTCTTCGCCGAGCTGCGGCGCGTCCTGCGTCTCGGCGGCCGATTCGTCTTCTCCGTCCACCACCCCGAGTTGGCCGCGGCCGGTGTCGAGGCCAACTTCGAGGACGCCGGCACCGAGTACCGCCTTGGCGCCGTTCGCTACACGACGGGCGACTACCTCACGCTGCTCTCGGAGGCCGGCTTCCAGGACCTCGAGACGCGTGAATTCGCCGGCGACGAAGCACTCGCCACCGCCATCCCGAACGGCGCCCGCTACCTCGGCCGCCCCATGCTCCTCGTACTCACCGCCCACGCGGCTGCATAGCGGCCGGCCTCACTGGTTTCAGGGTTCGTTCTGTTCGGGATCAGAGAACCGCCCACAGGCAGCTTCGTATCCCTTGTAGCTTGTAGCTTGTAGCTTGTAGCTTGTAGCTTGTAGCTTGTAGCTTGTAGCTGCCCCGCTACTTGCGCTTCTCGAAGTCGTCCAGGTCCAGGCTCTCGATGAAGTCCTTGAACGCGGACATCTTCTCCAGCTCCTCCGGGTTCACCGGCCGCACTTCCTCAGAGGTGCTGCCCGGTCCGCCCGCCGGCGAAACGATCTCCTCCTGCTCGTGGTCCAGCAGGATGCCGGCGCGCTCCAGCACGGACTCCTC
>DASTLN010000273.1:0-7990 GCA_035714925.1 Dehalococcoidia bacterium
GGGCTAGTATAAGGTCGTCCCCCGCCTTTGTTGTGCAGTTCGAAGGAGACAAACGATGGACGAAGCCGCGAAGAAGACCGCCCTGCGAATGATCCCGTACGGCCTCTTCGTCATGACGTGCAAGGACGACAAGACGATGACCGGGGCCGCCGTCAACTGGCTGACACAGGCGTCCTTCGCGCCGCCGCTCGTCGCGCTGGGCGCGAAGGCTGACGCACCGTCGACGGCGATGGTCGAGAGCAGCGGCCTCTTCTGCATCAACGTCATGGAAACGGGCCAGGTGCCGATCGCCAGCGCTTTTTTCAAGCACGTCGAGCCCGAAGGCAACAAGTTCGGTGACGTCGAGTTCACGCTAAGTCCCAACGGACTCGCGGTGCTCAACGACGCGCTGGCTTACTTCGAGTGCCAGGTGCGCGAGACCGTGAAGCTGGGCGACCACTGGATCTTCGTGGGCGAGGTCGTAGAAGCGGGCGTGCAGCGCGAAGGCGAGCCGCTCACTTTGGCTGAAACCGGCTTCAAGTACGGCGGCTGACCGCCCCAACTCCCGCCGGAACAAAAGGAACAGAAGGAACAGAAGGAACATATGGAACAACCTGCGCGAAATGTTCCCTTTGTTCCGGTGGGATTGTGGTGAGGTGGGGGCTTGATCATCTCCTCGCGGCAGAACGACCGCATCAAGTCGATCCGTGCCCTGCGTGAGCGCAAGGAGCGCGACGCTAGCGGGACTTTTTTTGCCGAGGGTGAGCGCATCCTTCGCGCCGCGCTACAGACAGGCGCGGCGTTTCAGCTGGTCGTGCTCGCGCCGGACCGGCTGACGAAGTCAGAGGCGGCGCTGGTCGACTCGCTGGAGGAGATGAAGCTGCCGTTGCTGGAGGTGACGCCGGAGCTGTTCGACCTCATCGCGTTACGCGAGGAGGCGCAGTCGGTGGGGGCGATCATCTCGCAGCGCTGGGAGTCGATGTCGTCCGTCAACGAGACGCGGCGGTGCTGGCTGGTGCTGAACGACATCCAGCACCCGGGAAACCTCGGCACGCTGATCCGCACCTGCGATGCGGCCGGCGGCGATGGCGTCATCCTGACAGGGCGCTCGACGGACCCCTATCACCCGATCGCGGTTCGTGGCTCGCTGGGGGCGGTCTTCAGTCAGCGCCTCGTTCGCGCCTCGCAGGCCGACCTGGCGCGCTGGTTGCCCGGCTCTGGATGCACCGTCGTGGGGACGTCGCCGGATGGCGACATCAATTACCGAGAGGCCGATTACGCTCGAAAGCCCGTCGTCATCATGGGCGGCAACGAGCGCACCGGTATTTCGAAGGAGCAGATCGCGCTGTGTGACCAGCTGGTGCACGTACCGATGGGCGGCTACGTGGACTCCCTCAACCTCTCGGTGGCGACGGCGCTGGTGCTGTATGAGGTACTGCGGCAGCGGGAAGTGCTCGGGAGTGAGCCTGCCTAACGCGGATAGTGCCTCACAAAGTCGTCCAGTTGGCTGTCGACATCGTCCTGGGCCAGTGTCGACTGGCCTGCTTCAGCAACTCTTAGCAGTGAGAAGAAGATGCCACCGAGGGCTATTGCCGCCAAAACCAACCCGGCACCGGTGTTGAACGAGACGGCGATGATACCGCCGATGATCAGTAGCGAAATGCTGTATACGAACACGGAAATAATCACAGGCCTCCGTCTTATGTCTCCAGGGGCAGGATTGCACGAGAGTACTCGCTATTGAGTGACGAGTCTTATGTGAAATCTCTCAGACGGGTGTCAATTTGCAGGATTGGCGGAAGAAGACGGTTAGGCTTACAGCGCGTTTGCGACATGCAGGGCGCCTATATAGAGTCAGTATCCTTCCAAGAGTGATAGCAATCGCGGAAGGGGTGGCGCCGCAGGAGATGTCTTGGTGGCAAGAGGCAAGAACTAGCCTGCTGCCGGAGCACCGACGAAGAATCGGCGAATGTTGTCATATCCTCGAATCGTTGCCAACCTACTTTCGACGTACGGAACTCCAGCGCTGAACACCAGGTGAACTGATAGGCCCGTCTTTTGTATCTCTCGCTTTAGCTCTAAGGATCTCGGAGAGAGTTCTGCAAACAGCGTGACTTCGTCCTTGGCCATCCTCTGCCTCCTCAGACTATTTGAATTCCGAGAGCATCATAGAACAATTGTTCCGAACTGACAATCTGTATAATGCCTGATTCTTGAAGACCGTCAAGGTAAAGAGTCCCTGCTCTCCGGGCTTGTTCTGCCAGTTCTGCTGCCATGGCTTGGCGACGGACATTTTCGCCGGCGCCGAGAGCCCCCCCGGGTAATATTTGATCGTCGGGACGTATAGTCAGATTGCAATCCGCCACTGTTGTGAGGAGAGCATCATGATCGCCTTGAATTAGGTTCTCTATTTGGGCGGAGTTCTCGCTGAGAACTCGATCTCTAAACCGGTGTAGCGCGTCTGCTGGTCCCTCAATGATGTGCTGTCTCTCCCATTGAGGGATGATTTGCTCGGCAAGTTGTCTCCGCGGATATTTCGCTCGATCCTCGTCAGGCGAGAAGACTACTGAGGCTTCAGCCTTCCTGAGTCCTAGGGCCACGAGTCTTTCGAAGTGCTCAAGTTCTTCGCGAACGCCTCGTGAGGCGTTACCGTCATAAATCGGCCTGTAGCACCCGATCACACGAGACTGCTCCACTAAGCCATGGTCTCTGGCATCTATCTGTTCTTGTACAGCCTTGCGGAGGCTCTGGACAAGGCCATTCTCCCCTATTTCCTCCCTTGTGTCCGCGGCCCACGCCGAAGGAAATAGATGTGGCCTCGAACCAGGAGGCGCTGGCGTTGGTGCCTCATATAGGAGCTGGCGTGTGTCGGGGTGGAACGGCCAACGAAGGGCCAGATTCCCGGAAACGCCCGCAAATCGCAGTTCGTCAATCGTCGTTGGCTCGATCACGACTGAATCCGCTTGGAGGCGCTCAACAATTTGAGCGATCCGCTGAACAAAAGCTTCCGCATCGGCTGTCCTCCCGGCCGCATGCATCCTTCGAGGCTCGGAGATGGGATGAGAAAAGTAGACTATTCGTTTATCAGTGAAGAGGAGGTCGTGAAACGTTTCCAGTGGGTGCTTCACTGCGAGAATTACGTGAGGGACACCTATTGAGGCAGCAAGGGACTCGGAAAGCATGACCTCTATGGAACGCCAGTCTAGGACCTGTAAAAGATCCAGGATGGCAGTCCCGATGGAATCTACAGAAGACATCATGCCCGCCGCGCTGCCGCCAGCAATCAGCGACTCATGACAGTCGTAGATGTCATCGACGAGAGTAACGACGCGTGAAGTTCGCTCTGGAAGGGCCTGAAGTAGACTCGGCATGTCTACGGCAACGAAATACTCCCGCGTTAGCTGGTGAAACCAAGAAAGATGGAAGGTTACGATCACATCCGAGGTCTCCAGGGCGTGATCAGCGCCAGCCAAAATCTCATTCCAGGCTTCCTTCCAGAGTCGCCTGAGTTCGGAGCGGGGGAGCAGAAAGGTCTGGGAAGGAGTTACGGCACGTACGGCAAAATGCTCGGCAACGAGCGGCTGAGCCTTTGTTTGAAAGACCTCCTCGAGTGAGAACACTTTGACGTGTCGATGATAAGTGGACTCCTCATACTCGGCGAATTTGCCGAGAGAACGCCTAATGCGTGTTCCAGGCATGCCTGTAACGATTGTTAGTGAGCCCATATTGAGAATATACCAAAGCGCATTAGCCGTTATTTTAGAGCCATAAGTCCAAAGATTCAAGCATCGTTGGCGATTCGCAAGAAACACTACAAATCGTACGTGATCCCGAGCTCCCCACACATGCGCCGCAGGCTCTCGATAACCGAGGGGTGGTAGGGGATGCCGTTGGCGCGGCAGTCTGCTTCGAACGCGGCTTCAGGCTCACCGGCGAAGGTTAACTCCCCGGCGCCCGGCAGCCGGGGGGCGGCCCGCAGCGTTTCCTTCATCGACTCCATCTGGTCGTAGAAGGACTCGACGCTGGTGAAGGCGTCGATCTTCATCGCGGCGAAGAAGTGGTTGGCGGCACGGCGCGGCAGCTCGGCGCTGGAGTGGCCGCCGCTCAGGACGCCGGTCAGGATGTCGACCATGATCGCCAGGCCGAAGCCCTTCCAGGCGCCGGTTAGCGTCTCCGAGCCCAGCGGCAAGATCCCGCCCATGCCCTCCGATTCGTAGTAAACGTCGGGCTCCGTGACGTCCTCACCGTCGCCGTCCTTGACCCAGCCCGCCGGTATCGGCTTGCCGCGACGTAGTGCGATCTCGAGCTTGCCCGCCGCGACGACCGACGCTGCCATGTCGAGGCAGAACGGCGCCTCGGGCGGCCGCATCGGCGCGGCGAAGGAGATGGCGTTGAGGCCGTAGACGCGCCTGGCGCCGCCCGGCGGGACAACGCCATTGCCGCCGGTGGTGAGCGAGATGCCGCACATTCCGTGGCTCAGCGCCATCAGCGCGTACGGCGAGGCCGGGCCGTAGTGCGTGCTGTTGCGCACCGAGACCATGCCAACGCCGGACGACTGGGCCTTTTCGATTGCAAGGCGCATCGCCACGGTGCCCGCCACGAAGCCGAGCCCTCCGTCGCCATCGACCGTTGCCGCCGACGCCGTGTCCCGCAGGATGCGGACCTGGGGGTTGAGGTTGAGGTGGCCGTCGCGGGCGCGGTAAACGTAGAAGTCGGCGAAGCGCGCGAAACCGTGCGACTCGATGCCGCGCAGGTCTGAGGCGATCAGCACGTCGGCGGTCATGCGGGCGTGCTCGTCCGGAACGCCAACGTGTGTCAGCGCGCGAACGCCGAGGAGGTACAGCTTCTCGGCGTCGACGCGGACGTCAGCTTCGGACACGGTCAGCCGCCAACCTGTCCCCTCGCCCCTCCGGGAAGAGGGTTAGGGAGAGGGGTTTCTAACGCCGCGTGGATTCTATCCAGTACCGCGTCAGTTTCGAGCAACGCCTCAGTGTCCGTGAATCTGAGAACCCGAAGACCGCCCTGTGGAAGGTAGGTGGTCCGTTCAGAATCGTGCGTCATTTCGTCGAACTCAGAGTGTTGACCGCGGTCCAGTTCCACCACCAGACCTGCCTCCGGACAATAGAAGTCGAGAATGTAAGGGCCGAAGGGATGCTGGCGGCGAAACTTGTACCCTTCGAGGCCGTGACGCCGAAGGTTGTACCAGAGACGTGACTCAGCGTCCGTCATTCCGCGTCGTAGTTGACGCGGGTTGGACTTCGTGTGGTTGGGGAGTCTTCGTTTCACGATAGGCGCACCCTCTCCCTAACCCTCTCCCTCCCGAGGGAGAGGGGACGATTATGGGGCGCTACGCTCCCTTGAGCGCGTCCTGGATTGCGGACAGCTCACGCTGGGCGCCGGAGACCATGCCGGCCGAGTCCGTGGTCAGCATGACCATCTTGAAGCCCTCTTTGATGTAACGGCTGGTCAGCACGTTGCCGTTGGTGTGGACGCCCGGGATCTTGCCGTGGCGCTCGCAGGCCTCGCGGATTTTCGTGACGGTCTCGGCGTGCTTCGGGTTGTCGGCGTTGTAGCGCGGGCCGAGGCCGAGGGCCTGGCTCAAGTCGGAGGGGCCGATGTAGAGCACGTCGACGCCGGGCACGCTGGCGATGGCGTCGAGATTCTCGAGCGCTTTCGGCGTCTCGATCATCACGGCCAGGAGCAGCTCATCGTTGGCGTGATCCTGGTAGTCGGCGCCGGCGTAGAGCGTGGCGCGGAAGGGACCGGAGCTACGCATGCCGGCGGGCGGGTAGCGCATGGCCCAAACGGCGGCCTCCGCGTCTTCTTTAGTCTCGATCATGGGGACGATGATGCCGTACGCCCCGGCGTCGAGGTACTTCATGATGATTGCGGGCTCGTTCCACGGCACGCGGACGAATGGCATCGTGCCCGTGTTCGAGATCGCCTGCAGCATCGGCAGGGCCGTGTTGAAGTCGATGGCGCCGTGCTGTGTGTCGACGCAGAGCCAGTCAAAGCCCTGGTGCGCCATGACCTCGGCGCTGGAGCTGTTGCCGATACCTAACCACGCGCCGATCTGGGGTTTTCCCTGGCGCAGATTCTGCAAGACGGTGTTGGGGCGCATGGATGCCTCCGCTCTGGAAACCGGGGTCGTTGAGTGGCCTCATTCTGAGCGTAAAGCCGCCGTCGGGCAATCCACGCGAGGCCAGTTATGATGGCGTCCTAGCTCAAAGGAGAAACGCGATGCGTATTGGTTTTATCGGTCTCGGCATCATGGGACGGCCGATGGCGAAGCATTTAATTGACGCGGGGCACGAGCTGACGGTGTGGAACCGCAGCCAGCCCGGCATCGATGACGTCGTAGGACATGGCGGCAAGGCCGCTCCGTCGCCGAAGGACGTCGCGGCGGCCAGCGAAGTCGTCTTCACCATGGTCGGCGACTCTCCGGACGTCGAGGCCGTGTCCCTGGGCGCGGACGGCATCGCTGCCGGCGCTTCGGCGGGCCTGATTCATGTCGACTGCACGACGATGTCGCCGTCGGTCACGCGCGAGATCGCGGCAGCCTATGAGGCGAAAGGCATCGAGCTGCTCGACGCGCCGGTCTCCGGCGGTGAGGGCGGCGCGATCAACGCCACGCTCTCGATCATGGTGGGCGGCAAGAAGGATGTCTTCGACCGCTGCCTGCCGCTGTTCGAGATCGTCGGCAAGACGATCACCTACTGCGGGCCGACGGGCGCCGGCCAGACCGTCAAGCTGTGCAACCAGGTCGCCGTGTCGGTGACCAACATGGCGGTCTGCGAGTCGCTGGTGCTGGCTGCGAAGTCCGGAGTGTCGCCGGAAACGATGCTGCAGGCGATCTCCGGCGGCGCGGCATCATCATGGCAGCTACTCAACCTCGGCCCGAAGATGATCGAGCGCGACTTCCGGCCCGGCTTCAAGGTGTGGCACCAGCAGAAGGACCTGCGACTCGCGCTCGAAGTCGCGCGCGACAACGCGTTGCCGCTGCCGGCCACGTCGCTTGTTGCACAGCTCTTTGCCTCTGTGGAGGCAGACGGTCTGCGTGAGGAGGGCACGCAGGCGTTGGTCAAAGCGCTGGAAAAGCTGGCCGACGTGTCGGTCGGAGGTTGACATGCCTGACGCCTCGATCCTCAACGACAACGCCGCGGTGACCGCACGGCTCGAAGCGCTCGTGGCGCGGCTCAGTGACGCTGACCTGGGTCACGACCTCGGCGGCGGCTGGACGGTGTCCGTCGCGCTGTCCCACCTTGCGTTCTGGGACCGGCGCATCGCCTACATGCTCGGGCGCTGGGTACGTGACGGTACGCCGCATGTCGAGCTGGACGACGACGTCGTCAACAACGCGCTCGAGGCGGTGCACCAGGCCGTCGAGCCGCGCGCGGCTGCGCGTCTCGCCGTTGAGTCGGCGAAGGCGGCCGACGCGGCGATCGCGCGGGGGCCTGACGCGATTGCGGACCAGTTGATCGCTGAGGATCACGCCTACCTGCTGCGTCGCACCGGTCACCGCACAGAGCACATCGAGCAGATTGAGGCGGCGTTGAGAGGCTGAGACCAGCCTTCAAAGGTCAATAACGTTTCCAAACGTGTCGAGACTCAGGTAGAGGCGGTTTCTAAGTTCGCTCCCGGGGTACGTTTTGGAACATTGGCAGTGTGCCCGTTGTGGGCTTCGCTCGACGAGGCGAGATCCGTCGCGTTGCCCAGTAAGCGGCGGACGCCTACTGGAAGTCCATGACTGGAGGGACGCTTTCGAGCTGGCGAGTCAGGTAGGCATGCTGGTTTGGGAGTACGAAAGTCGCGATGAATTCCTGAAGGCTCAGGAACTCGTGCGAGCTGCCGGATGGATGGTTGACCAGGTGAAGGAATTCAAACGCCCGGTTAGCGCTGCCCGACTTGCCCTCCTGGGTCCCATTGCCTTCCTCGCCAGACCCACGAGGATGCGTGCAACCCTCCGGCTGCGAGATCGACGGAACTTCCGCGGCTGGACCACAGAGACCCT
>DASTLN010000274.1:0-1925 GCA_035714925.1 Dehalococcoidia bacterium
GGTCGCCGGAGCTGCGAGAGAGACTTGTTGAGCGGCTTAACGATCTCTTCGAGAAGAGTGTTGTCTATGACGTCTTTCTTTTCGATGCCAAAGCGGCCGAGTAGTGAGATCAACTAACGGCAACGAAGGGGCGCTACGTACACCGCTGGTACCAAAACGCCAGTGGGAGGTACGGCCGTCCAGCCTCACGACACTGATTGACGGTCCTCAGCCTGTAGTCGTGATTACCGGCTTCGTCAGTGCTTCTGGCCGAACTCCCTGTGATGGCTCGGGCACCATCGAGGTCAACACGAGGTTTTGCCGCCTCGGTGGGAAGGGCTTCCTCCCCAGGGTTCTTCTCCATGAACTCGCGCATTTCGCAGACTGTCAGAATCAGAGGTTTCCGCCGAAGGGAAAAGTCGAGGAGGGGGCGGAAGCTGAACGGGCATGTTTCGGGAGTTCATTGGATGCCAAAGTTCCATAGCCGCAGCTATTTAAGGTGGTCTTTCGTCGCTTTATGGCGAGCCGTCCTCCTCGGGAGCTTGGCTTGCACAGCTTTTCCGAAATCTGTGATTGATCCAGAGGCATTGGGCATTGCTGTGGGTGTTGAGCAGCGCCAAGTGGGCGATGAGTGGCATCCCGTAGCGGTCGTCTCGATTCAAAACGTATCTCCCCATCGCATAGCATTCACTAAGACTTTTGGAATTACCAATCAGTCGTGGATGAGCTTTGCGATTGAGGCGTCTGACGGCTCCACTGTTTACTATCCTTCGGAGGTTGATGTATTCACGGCGAGACCAAAGTACTTCTGCCTGCAACCGGGTGAGGTGCTCGTCTGGGAGCTCGACCTCCTTAGCTGGGATGTACTATTCGGAGGGGAGTCTTGGGGTGGGCCGTTCGCTTTCGACCTCAAGCGTGGTCTTTATCGCCTACAGGTTCAGTATACTGACCATCCTGCGCGAGTAAAAGCGAGGTGTCCTGGCCTCAGCGGCACGGCGTCCTCGAACTGGGTAGAATTCAGCGTGGCCCCAGAAGCGCCGCAAAGGTAGGCGTGTTGTGGGAAAGGCGGCACCGTCGACGAGAAGGCGGTGTCTCGGGCTTATATCGTCAAGATCTCAATACCGCGGCGTGGGCCGGCTGACGGCGATCACGCGCGGCGGCGCAAGCGTCGACTACGCCTACGACCGCTTCGGCCGCGTGACGCAGGACGGCGCCCCGACCTACGCCTACGACGAGAACGACAACCGCGCGGAGGTGGGCTACCCTGGCGGCGTGAGCGCCACCTACGCCTACGACTTCGCCGACCGCGCCGCGTCGCTGGCGGTGCAGGTGGGGGCAGACCCGCCGCAGACGGTGGTGTCGTCGGCGGGCTACCTGCCCTCAGGGCCGCTTGCCAGTCTCGCGTTCGGCAACGGCCTGGCGGAACAGCGGAGCTTCGACGGACGCTACGTGCCCGCGCGGATCGAGGTTCCGGGTCTGCTCGACGCCGTTTACACGACCGATGGCGTGGGCAACATTCTGGCGATCGACCGTGACGGGCTGGTCTCCTCCTTCGCCTACCAGGACGTCCACTACTTCCTCGCCGAGTCGCGGGGGCCGTGGCCGGCGCGGGCGTGGACGCGACGAAGGGGGCGGGCAACCTCACCCGCCTGGCGGCGGGCGGAGAGGTCTTCGCCTACGAGTACGACGGCGTGGGCGCGATGAAGCACCTGCAATCCAACACCGACCTGGCGCGGATCTTCATCTACAACGCCGGCGACGAGCGGATCGCGGTCTTCGACTGCGTCAACTGTCCACACAGTGGACGCATCATCCGGGCCGCACAGCGGACGGTGCATGGCCGTCAAGCTATCACCAGGACGAGGAAGGGGCGCGCGGCCGAGCCACGCGCCCCTACACCGGAGGGATCTCCCTGCCGGTTATCTAAACGCCGTCGCCCCGCAGTT
>DASTLN010000275.1:0-4472 GCA_035714925.1 Dehalococcoidia bacterium
CGCTCGCGCCTCCGTCTCCTCGTCTGGGAGGTCGTAGGCGTGGCCGAAGAGCCGGAAGGTCTCCTCGCAGGTCAGTTTTTCGTACAGCAGCGGGAGCTGGGGACAGTAGCCGATACGACCGTCTAGTTCGACCGTTCCGGAGTCGGCGGTCATGAGCCCGACGATGATCTTCATCAGCACGCTCTTGCCCGAACCATTCTCGCCGACGAGGCCAACCATCGACGCACGCGGCAGCGAGAACGTGACGCCGCGCAGGACGTGGTTGACGCGAGGGTGGATCGAGAACCGCCGATGGAAAGACTTGCGCAGGTCCTCGACCCTCAGGACCGCCTCCGGCCCAGCAGCGCGGCCTTGAAACTCCGAAGCTGCCACCCTCGTGTGTCCGTCAGCCACTGAGGTCCCTACGGATCTGCTCGAACTGCTCACGGCTGATCTCGCCCTGGGCGTAGCGGCGTTTGGCAATCTCCAGGGGTGATTCACCGCCAGCGGCCGGAGTGCTCCTCTCCCCGCGGCCGAAAACCGTCGCGAAAGCCCAGATGACGAGACCCCAGAAGACCACAAACCAGATGCTGCCGAATAACATCCACCAGCCCATTCCTTCATGCTCGCCCCACATGTATCTACCTCCTCGTCTCAGCAGTCGCGTCGACCGCGGCAGCGCTCTTGACCGTGTCCTCAATGGAGAAGCCGAGCTTTCGCGTCTGCTGGTGATGAAGCGAGACGGTGATTCGCGTCACGAGCTCGTAGGGCAGAAGGGACACGTCCATGTCGTCGCACTTCTCGGCGTCGCGGAAGAAGGTCACCCCCAGCCACCGTTCGGCCAGTTGCGTCACGTGACAAACGTCCAGTGTGGTGCCGTCGCCAAGTCGTAGCTCGACCACCGGCGTCTTGTCCGGCTGGCGTCGGCATTCCGTCTGCACGAGGTTGGGAAGGGTCTCCGCGTAGAAGCTGGCGTCAAACATGGGCTGCCTCACTTGTTCGACTGACGGTAGAGTTCCATCAGCTCGGCAATGACCTGCGACTCCTGGTCGCCTCTGATCCCTTCGACCACGCAGCTGCGCAGATGGCCCTCGAGGATCAGCTCCTCCATCCTCTCGAGCGCCTTGCGGACCGCGTAGCTCTGCTTGAGGACGTCCACGCAGTAGCGGTCCTCTTCGATCATCTTCTTGATACCCGTGACGTGGCCGCTGACGTAGTTGAGACGACGCAGCGACTGGCCGCGAACCGTCGCGTCCAAATTAAGCCTCCGTTCCCGCGACCCACCCCCAGGTGGGTTTTGCCCCACCTTACTCCGGCGGACAAGACGCTTCTTGGGCCATTCGGCACCTTTGGATGAGTTCAGATGGCCCTAGGAAGGGACGGCGCCGTGGCGGAGTCTCTATCTATCCCCCTACGGGGGTTGGAGGCGAGACGTGCAAGAGAACAGAACCGACGCTTTCCTAATGGCCGCGATGATGGCGATGTGTGTCGGCGTCTTCCTCTTGCTCGTCCTCGTGCCGGCCCTGGGTCTCGCGCCGGGTATCGCGGTCGCCGTGGCGGCCGGCGCAGTGATGGTCTACGCCCACTGGAAGCTGATGGGACCGCGACACGGCCACTAGGTCAGTAGCCGCGAGGAAGGTGACTTGGCACGGCCATGAGAGCACAAGTGAAGTTAATCATCGGAGGGCTCGCGGTAGCGGTCGTCGTACTGTCCGTTGCTCTCGGCGTGGCCCTCGCCAGCGACAGCGATAACGACAGCGATGGCATGCCGCACATGGGCTTTGAGGGGGACAGCTACATGGGCATGATGAGCGCCTTCGGCCGCATGGACTCAGACGAAATGCTGGGGATGATGCGGACCGTCCTTGGGCCGGAGGATTATGAGGAGATGCTGGACCACTTTGTGGAGCACCGCGGCGGCACGCAGATGCCCCACGGGTCAGGGATTGACGGCATGATGCACCGAATGATGGATGGCTTCTTCCAGCGAATGCCGGCTGACGAAAACGACCTTATGCCTATGGCTCCACGTTAGCGCAGTCTGATTCGCCTGGCCGTTGCCGTCGTCGGGACGGCTCAAGCGGAGTTAACCGGGTCGCGCTACCGCGATGTCTTCAAGGAGCGTATCCACGAGCTTGACACGCGTGGAGCACGTCAACGGACTCGGGAGGATCACCCAGGTGGGCAGCTCCGCGGCGTTCTACTACCTGACGGACGGCCTCGGCTCCACGATGGCGCTGACCGACGCGGCCGGCGACGTGGACACGACGTGGGACTACGACGTCTTCGGCGGCGTGCGAGGCATGACGGGCTCCCAGCCCAACGGCTTCACCTTCGCCGGCGAGCAGGTCGACAGCAGCACGGGGCTGCAGTACCTGCGGGCGCGCTACTACGACCCCGGCACGCACGAAGAGGCCGGGGCTTGCGCCCCGGCCTCCTGTTACAGCTCCGCTGAGCGATTACTCGTAGCGCAGCGCGTCCGCCACCGGGACTCGGGCCGCCTGGCGGCTGGGCCACCAGGTCATGAACATCGAGACCACGAAGGCCAGGCCGACGACGATCAGCACCTCGGCCCACGGGATCGTGAACTGGATGCCGCCGGCGCCGGCGAACTGGCCGCTGGTGAAGAGGTTGCGGGCGATGATCATGCCGCCGACGACGCCGGAGAGGATGCCCATCAGGGCGATGAAGCCCGACTCCAGCACGAAGGTCAGCGAGATGCTGCCCGCCTGGTAACCGATAGCCCGAAGCATACCGATCTGCTGGCGGCGCTCGGTCACGGACCGGAAGGCGATGACGCCGAGTGCGGCAACGCCGGTGAACAGCCCCAGGCCCATGAAGCCCTGGAACATGCGGATGAAGGTGTTGCTTTCGGCAACGGCCTCATCCAGCAGGACCTGCGTGGCCTCCGCCTGGACACCCTGCGTAACCAGCGACGCTTCGATTTGCTTCGCGGCGTCCCCTGAATTGACGCCGTCGTTCAGCTTCACGTAGCTACGCAGGTACGCGGGCTCGCCGAAGACCTCACGGTACGCCGCGTCGTTGACGTAGATTCCGGCCGTGTACTGCGGGCCGATCTGGCTGGCCAGCGCGCCGATGACGGTGACGGTCTTTTCCGTACCCGTCATCGTGTCGACGAACTGGAGCTGGAACGGCTCGAAGCGGTCGTTCTCCACCGTCACGTCGGCCAGGAAGTCGTAGTCGTTGAAGCCACCCGGCATGACGCTGAAGTCGACCAGCGCCAGGCTGGAGTCGGCCGCGACCGCGTCGAACACGGCGCGCTCGCTGTCGTAACCCTCGGCGTAAGAGCCGAGCCTGGCGTCCTCGTGACCGAAGAACGCGCCGTCCGCGGCGAGGACCGGGAACGGCTTGTAGTCGTCGATGCCGGCGCCGCGGGCCTTGGAGTGGCCCGTGAACGTCGTGACCGCGCCGACGCCGGCGATGTCGTCAACCACGGGTGCTCCGGCATCGCGCAGCGCCTGCTGGACGTCCGTGGCCGTCGTGTTGCGGTTGGCCGTCGCCATCACGTCCCAGCCGCCGTCGCCACCGTCAGCCTTCAGCAAGGAGACGAAGCTGGCGTTGATTGCGCCGAACGTGGTCAGGGAGAAGATGATCAGCGAGAACATGGCGATCGCCATGCCGGTGCGGAACCGGTTCGCCAGCGGGTAGGCGATGCCCATCTTGAGGGCGGGCGCCAGCCGCGGGAAGCGGACCGCCGCGAAGGCGACAGCGGCCGCGATGGCCACAACGCCGCCGAAGAGGTAGAACAGCTGACCGGTGCCGTCCCAGGAGTCGCCCAGGACGTAACCGCCGGCGAAGAAGCCGATGGTCAGGGCGGTGAGGACCGACGTGGCCAGGTAACGCGGCCCGGAACCCCGCTGGATGATCACGGTGAGCAGACGGGCGTTGAAGACGATGATCAGCGTGAACGCGATCACCACCATGACGCCTGAGAGCACGAACATTTCGATATCGGCAGCGAGGTAGTGACCGAAGATCAGCTTGGAGTAGCTGATCGGGGCCAGCCAGAGCGCCGCCAGATAGACGCCCACCAGCGTCCAGGTCAGGCGGGCCGGAGCCCGCAGGCGTGACGCAATCATCGCGACGCAGAGCGGCAGGATGGACGCGCCGAAGGTGAAGACGAACTCGGAGTCTGCCGCGTCCGCTGACATGATGGCGAAGACGCCCAGGAGCAGCCCGGCGGGAGCGATAATCCAGGCCCAGGCCAGTCCAAGGCCCTTGCGGAAGAAGAACCAGATACCCAGCGGCGGGACGATCATGGCCGGGAGTCCGGCCAGCATCCAGCGCCAGGAGATCTTGCGCCGTTCATTGCGGCTGCCGTCGTCATCCGTGCCGCGGATGGCGGAGACGATGTTGACGGAGCTGACCTGCAGCGAGGAGAAGACGACGGTCAGGAAGGTGATCACGACGCCGAGGCAGTAGCTGATAACCAGCGACCGCACGGTGACGTGAGCCTGCAGGAAGTCGAACCC
>DASTLN010000276.1:0-6495 GCA_035714925.1 Dehalococcoidia bacterium
CAGCCTGTTCGCTTTGACGGCCGGCAGGTTCACCGTGAACTGATGGCCACAGGCGCGGCAGAAGTTGTCGCCTACGTCTCGTCGTACGCCGCAGCGGCCGCAGTTAATTGCATCCACGGCGCGAATTCTATAGCATCTGTAGGCGCCCAACAACGGCACGGAAGGGCCTCGCCGAGGCCGAGTCCTGTACCATTCGATTGATGCTTCTCACGTTAACGACTACTCATTCACCGGCCACTGACCTGGGCTACTTGCTGCATAAGAACCCGCAGCGGCTGCACAGGTTCGAGCTGCCATTCGGGCATGCTTGGGTCCTATTTCCAGAGGCGAGCGGAGAGCGCTGTACTGCCGTGTTGCTGGTCGAGCTTGACACGGTCAGCCTGGTGCAGGGTAAGGGCTCACCCCGAAGGCGGAGCAGGTTCGACTACGTAAGCGACCGGCCCTACGTTGCGTCGTCCTTTCTTAGCGTGGCGATTGGACGCGTGTTCGGTAGCGCGCTGGCGGGGTCGAGCCGTGAACGGCCGGAGTTGGCCGGGACGCCTATCGACCTGGAGGCGAAGTTGGATGTGGTCGGGGCCAGGGGTGGCGAGGAGTTCGTGCGTGGCGTCTTTGAGCCGCTGGGTTATGAGGTCAGCGTTACTCCATTGACGGACGCGTACGTATCGATCCGGCTGCGACGGCGTTGCACCTTGCAGAATCTACTGACTCACCTCTACGTTTTGATCCCCGTGTTGGATGACGACAAGCACTACTGGATTGGCGACGAGGAGGTCGACAAGCTGCTGCGCCGTGGCGGTGATTGGCTAGCGAGCCATCCGCGCCGCGACCAAATCGTGGACCGATACCTGAAGCACCGAGCGCCTCTACGTCGTGCTGCGCTGGCTCAGCTGATTGAGGCTGAAGACGAACCCGAGGCAGCGGACGATCCCGAAGGGCGAGGGCACGCTGAGGCGACGCTGGAGGAGCGCGTTGGATTGCACGAGCAGCGCCTTGACGCGGTAGTCGACGTGATCAGGCGGAGGAAGGCGCGCCGAGTGCTGGACCTGGGTTGTGGTGAGGGAAAGTTAATCGCGCGCCTGCTCAAGGAGCGAGACATCGACGAGGTGCTAGGCCTGGAGGTGTCATCCACCACGCTAGGGATCGCGGAGCTACGACTGCGCGTGGACCAAATGCCCGAGCGGCAATTAGCGCGGCTTAAGCTTGTGCAGGGGTCGCTGACGTATCGTGACGCGAGGCTGGAAGGCTTCGATGCCGCGGCGGTGCTGGAGGTGATCGAGCACCTGGAGCCCTGGCGCCTGCCGGCCTTTGCGAGCGCGGTTCTCGGCCACGCCAAGCCCACCTGCGTGCTGATCACCACACCAAACGCTGACTACAACGCGCTGTTCGCGACCCTGCCGGCGGGTGAATTCCGGCACCCGGACCATCAATTCGAGTGGACACGCGCGGAGTTCGAGGACTGGTCGAACGCGGTCGCGAGTACGTATGGCTACATGGTTGAGTTCGACGCGATCGGCGAAATAGACCCGAAGCTGGGGGGGCCAACTCAGATGGCCGTGTTCTTGCGGTGAAGCTGACGATTCCAGAGCTCTGCCTCGTGGTGCTCGTTGGCGTGTCCGGTTCCGGGAAGTCGACGTTTGCGCAGCAGCACTTCAAACGGAGCGAGGTGCTTTCTTCGGACTTCTTTCGCGGCCTGGTGTCAAATGACGAGAACGATCAGAGTGCGACGAAGGATGCGTTCGATGCACTGCACTTTGTAGCAGCCAGGCGACTATCACGGGGCAACCTGACAGTGGTGGACGCAACGAACGTACAGGCAGAAGCGCGCAAGCCACTGGTAGCACTGGCGCGTGAGTACGACGTGCTGCCTGTCGCCATCGTGCTGGACGTCGAGCCTGAGCTGGCGTTGCAGCGCAACGCGGAGCGTCCGGACCGGCAATTCGGACCACACCTGGTTCGTCAGCAGCACCAGCAACTGCGACGATCGTTGAAGGGACTGAAGCGGGAGGGATTCCGCTATGTCTTCGTCCTGTCATCTCTGGAGGAGACGGATGCGGCCGAGATCGAAAGGCAGCGTTTGTGGACCGATCTGCGCGACCGCGGCGGGCCATTCGACATCATCGGGGATGTCCACGGCTGTCATTACGAGCTGCGCGAACTTCTGAGCAAACTCGGCTACGGGATGGAGGGGCGTGGAGAATCGGAGCGGGTGGTGGCGCCGGATGGTCGGACGGCGATCTTCCTGGGCGACCTGGTAGACCGGGGGCCGGATACGCCCGGCGTGCTGCGCTTGGTGATGTCGATGGTTAAGTCTGGTGCAGCGCTGTGCGTGCCGGGGAATCACGACGTGAAGCTGATGCGCGCGCTGCAGGGACGCCACGTGCAGCGGACGCACGGGCTCGAGAGGTCGCTAAGTCAGCTCGAGTCTGAGAGCGCAGAGTTCAAGCGTGAGGTCGTCGACTTTGTTGATGGGCTCGTGAGTCACTACGTGCTGGACGCGGGGCGTCTGGTGGTGGCACACGCGGGAATGATGCAGGCGTACCAGGGGCGAGCTTCGTCCCGGGTGCGGGACTTCGCGCTCTTCGGAGAGACGAGCGGCGAAACAGACGAGTTTGGCCTGCCCGTACGTTATAACTGGGCGGCCGAGTACCGAGGCGAAGCGACCGTTGTCTACGGCCACACACCGGTGGGCGAGGCGGAATGGCTAAACCGCACGATCTGCCTTGACACGGGCTGCGTGTTCGGCGGCAGTCTGACGGCGTTGCGATATCCCGAGATGGAGCTCGTGTCAGTTCAGGCGCATCGTGAGTACTACGAGCCTGTACGGCCACTCAAGGACGCACCAGCCGCAGGCGCCGGCGACGAGGACCTCCTCGACATTGGTGACGTGACCGGAAAGCGCACGGTTACCACTCGCCTGCATGGCCGCGTGACGATCCGCGAGGAAAACGCGGCGGCTGCGTTAGAAGTGATGTCGCGCTTCGCGGTGGACCCGCGCTGGCTGATCTACCTACCGCCAACGATGTCTCCTTCTGAGAGCAGCGCTCTGCCAGGTTACCTTGAGCATCCCGCCGAGGCTTTCACGTTCTATCGAAATCGTGGCATCAGCGAGGTTGTCTGCGAGGAGAAGCACATGGGCTCGCGGGCAATCGTCGTGGTGTGCAGGGATGGCGAGACGGCGCAGCGACGGTTTCACGTAAGTGGCGAGGGCGGCGTGATCTACACGCGGACGGGCCGACGTTTCTTCGGCGAAACCAGTGTGGAAGGTGGGCTGCTGAACCAGATCCGGCGCGCGGTCGATGCCGCAGGCTGGTGGGAGCGCTTTGAGAGCGACTGGTTTTGCCTCGACAGCGAGATCATGCCCTGGTCGCTCAAGGCCCGGGAGCTCATCGACCAGCAGTACGAACGTGCGGCTCAGTCAGGCGGAGTCGCAGTGCCAAGGGCGGTTGAAGCCGTAGAGGCAGCAGCCGCCCGTGGTGTCGAGGTTGAGGAACTCCTGGCGGCGATGCGCGAGCGAGAGTCCGTGATGAACGGCTACATAGCGGCGTTGGGGCATTTCGCGGGTGGCGTCGACTCGCCGGAGGACATTCGCCTCGCTCCGTTCCATCTGCTGGCCTCGGAGAAGGGTATTTACTTCGATAAGCCACACTCATGGCACCTTGATACGTTGGCGGAGTTGCAGTCAAACCAGTTAAGGAAGACGGATGCGGTTATCGTCGACCTGACAGACGAAGGCTCAGTGGCGAAGGCAGTCGGCTGGTGGGAGGAGCGGACCGCGTCGGGCTCCGAGGGTATGGTGGTGAAGCCGGGTAGTTTTACCGTTCGGGACGGCCGCGGACTGGTGCAGCCGGCGCTGAAATGCCGGGGACGAGAGTACCTGCGGCTAATCTACGGGGCCGAATACACGCTACCGTCGAATCTCGATCGTCTTCGCAAGCGGGGCCTGAGCACGAAACGATCACTAGCGCTGCGCGAATTCGCCATGGGTGTCGAAGCGCTGGAGCGCTTTGTCTCAGGAGAGCCCCTCTGGCGCGTCCACGAGTGCGTCTTTGGCGTGCTTGCTCTGGAAAGCGAGCCGGTCGACCCGCATCTTTAGACGCCTGGACGAAGGGGACGTCAAGCAGCGGCCGGGAGCATCTCCTGGCGGGTCTGGATGTAGCCGATGACGTCCGACCGATGAATGAGGCCGAGGAGAATGCGGCCATCGAGCAGGGGTACCTGGTTGACATCGGCGGCAGCCATGATCGAGAGGACCGTCGTGAGGTCGTCCAGCAGGGTGACGGTGTGGAGGTCGGCGAATTTTGTCATGACGCGATAGACGCTGGTGGTGGTCCATTCGTCGCGGGGGATGGCGCGGACGTCGTGCAGGGTGACGAGGCCGATCAGCTCGTCGGCGACGACGACGGGGAAGCAGCGGCCATAGCCGGCGAGGACGTTCTCTTCGACCAGCTCGCCCAGCATCATGTCGGGTGGCACGGTGACGTAGTCCTGGCGCGCCACGGAGCTGGCGGGCACACCGCGCAGGACGACGTCAAGGAAGACCTGCTCGTAGCTTTCGACTGAAGCAGCGCGCAGGAAGATGCCAATGAGGAGCAACCAGATGCCGCTGACGATGGAGGAGGTGAAGAACATGACTATCGCGGCGGCCATGATTCCGTAGGCAACGAACATGCTGATGTTGGCGGCGGCCCGCGTGGCGCCAACGAGGCTGTGGCGCTTGGCCCAGAAGGCGCTGCGCATGACACGGCCGCCGTCCAGCGGGAAGCCCGGGATGATGTTGAAGAGGCCGATGAGGAGATTGAGGACGGCCAGCGTGCCACAGATCGCGGCCGCGCCATCAGCGATGAGGCGAAGACCAAAGAAGCCGGCCGTGAAGAGGACGCTGAGCATGAAGCTGGTGAACGGCCCGACGACGGCGATCCAGAACTCCTGGCGGGAATCGCGCGGGTCGTGGCTGAGGTTGGACATGCCGCCGAAGACGTAGAGCGTGATGCCGGTGACACGAATGCCGAAGCGGCGCGCGACGATGGTGTGAGAGACCTCGTGCACGTAGATGGAGAGGAAGAAGGCGAGCGTGATTGCGGCGGCAACCATCCAGCGGCGGCTGCCGGCCCAATCCGGGTAGTAGTCATCGAGGACGCCGGTGGCGAAGGTCCAGGTCAAAAGGAACACGAAGAAGAACCAGGTCCAATGGACGCTGACGCTAATGCCAAACAGCTTGCCGATGTGGAATTTTCCTGCCAAGGCCGCTCCTGCCCGGGTTCGGTCGCGAAGTGGGGCTATATATAGGATCGGCAAAAGGAAAGGCGGCCAGTAAGGCCGCCGATCTTGCAATACAGCTAAGAAGAAGCTTAGCTGGTCGCCGACTCCAGCAGTCCGCGAATCTCTGAAACCTCGGCGTCGCGCCAGCCGGCCCAGATCGGGCCCTTCTGAAACGCCTCGTACTGCTCCATGTACTTCTGGCGCTCTTCCTCAGACAGCTCCTGGTTGCGCATCTTGCCGGTGATCTCGCTGAGCTGCGGCATCTCGTCGCGAGCTTTCTGTGCCCGCTCGTGCCACACGCCGAGCTGCTTCATGTCCTTGGAGTAGAAGACCAGCGTCGGGATCGACTGGAACTCACCCTTGTAGAGGAACTCGTTCATGATGTCGACGTTCTGGTCGCGGAAGAAGATCTTGAGGTCGAGGCCCGTAGCTTCGCAGAGCCTGGCGATGACGGGCATGCCGCGCACGACATCGGGGCACCAGGCCTCGCCGATGGCGAGGACCGTGGCAGGGCCGTCGGGCTTCGTCATCGTAGCCTTGATGGCGGCAACGTCATCGGCGTTGGGCGCCGTGGCGTCGTAGTTGAACTGGAACTTCTCCTGGTTGCGGTCGATCGTTTCGGCCCACTCTTTGTAGGTGATTCCCTGCGCCAGGCGCTCGGGCGTTACGACGCTTTCTTTCTGCGCGGTCATAGCTTCTCCTCTAACGTGTTAATCGCTTGGGTCCAACGGATGGGCGCAGTATAACATCCAGCACTGAGCAAAAAGATGTCATAGGATTCAGGCTTCGCCGGCCTTGGCTTCGTCCCAAAGGGCCATAAGCGCATGACGGGACTGCGCCTTGAGATCGAGACCGCGGTAGCCGGCCATGGACTCTACGGTGGTGAAGCGGCGGCGGAACTTGTGGCCGGCCTCGCGCAGCGCCTGCTCGGCGTCGATGCCGAGGTAGCGGGCGTAGTTGGCGACATTGAGCAGGAGGTCGCCGAGCTCCTCGGCGGCCTCCTCGGGCGTAGTGGCGGCTTCGAGCTCGCGCAGCTCCTCGCCGAGCTTTTCCAGGATGTCGTCGCGTTGGGGCCAGGCGAAGCCGGCGGTTTCGGCGCGGCGCAGGAGCGTCTGGGCGTAGGACAGGGCGGGCATCGCGGGCGGGACGTTGGCGAGGGCGGAGCTATTCGAGTCGCGCTCACGCTTCTTGATCTCGTCCCATTGGGCGACGACCTGGCCGGCGGTCTCGAGCTCG
>DASTLN010000277.1:0-2076 GCA_035714925.1 Dehalococcoidia bacterium
CCCGAGGAGGAGATGCTCGGCATCGACCTCGTCATCCCCGACGTCACCTACATCGAAGAGCACCGCGAGAAGTTCAAGGCTATCTTCCTCACGCACGGCCACGAAGACCACATCGGTGGCCTGCCATACGTGCTTCGGCGCGTCCAGGCGCCGATCTTTTGCACGCCGCTGACCCACGGCCTGCTCAGCGTCAAGCTGAAAGAGCACCACCTGCTGCCGACGACGGACCTGCGGACGATTCAGGCTGGCGAGACGGTGCAGGTCGGTGTCTTCCGAGTCGAAGCGTTCCAGGTGGCTCACAGCGTCCCCGACTCCGTGGGCTACGCCGTCCACACGCCTGTAGGCATTGTCATCCACACCGGCGACTTCAAGCTGGATCACACGCCGGTGATGGGCCAACTGACCAACCTGCCGCGCCTAGCCGAGCTGGGCAGCGAGGGCGTGCTGCTGCTTCTGGCGGACTCGACCTACGCCGAGGTGGCGGGCTATACGCCCTCGGAGCGCATGGTGGGCGAAGCGTTGACTCAGATCATGACCAACGCCGAGGGACGCGTCATCGTCGCGACGTTCGCATCCCTCATCGCGCGCGTTCAGCAAGTAATCGACGCTGCCGACATCACGGGCCGCAAGGTCTTCGTCACAGGCCGCAGCATGATGGACAACGTGCAGATGGCGCGCGAGCGGGGCTATCTCGACTTCCCGCGTGAGATGACGCTGAACGTGAATGAGCTGAAGACGACACCCCCGGAAGACGTGGTTGTCATAACAACGGGCAGCCAGGGCGAGCCGACCTCCGCGCTCACGCGCATGGCCAACGGCGACCACCAGCACGTCCAGATCCAGCCCGGCGACACCGTCGTGCTATCCGCCACGCCGATCCCGGGCAACGAGTCGCTGGTTTACCGCAATGTCGATAACCTGTTCCGGCTCGGCGCCCATGTCCTCTACAACCGCTCCGATAACGTCCATGTCCGTGGCCATGCCGCGCAGGAAGAGTTGAAGATCGTCCAGGCGCTGGTCAAGCCGAAGTTCTTTGTCCCGGTTCATGGCGAATACCGCCACCTGGTCTTGCACACCGAGCTGGCCCGCCAGATGGGCGTAGAGGAGGACAACGCAATCGTCATGGTGGATGGCGACGTCCTGGAGCTGGACAGGGAGACCGCGACGCTCGTAGATCGCATCCAGGCCGAGTACGTCTACGTTGATGGCATCGGTGTCGGCGACGTGGACCATATCGTCCTGCGCGACAGGCAGCACCTCGCGACCGACGGCATGGTCGTCATCGTGCTCGCGGTCGATAAGCAGACGGGAAAGCTCGTCGGCCGCCCAGACGTAGTCTCACGCGGAGTCACCAGCATCGAAGAGTCCGATGACCTGCTCGAGCGCACGAAAGACGCCGTCGTCGACGCGATGGGCTCTGAGGGCGACCACATCGCCGAGTGGTCGATTGTGAACCAGACGGTGCGTGAGGCCGTCGCGAAATTCCTCTACACCGAGACGCACCGCCGCCCAATGGTCATGCCGGTCGCCGTCGAGGTCTGATCGCTCAAACGGTTACGTCCTTACGAATGGCCGAAGCGAACTTCAGGTTCGACCTGTATTATGTCTGCATGATCGTTAGGTTCTTTGCCCGAAAAGAGCGGCTGGCCGCCATGTTCCTCGGCATCGCGGTGGCTGCCATCGTCATCGTGATCGCCTGACGCTAAGCGCTCATCGGTGCGATGAAGAGTCCCACCTCTCGCAAAATTCCCGGCCGTCTCACGCTCGCCGGACTCGTTTCCGTCGTCCTGATTGTCATCCTCGCAGTCTCCTTTATCGCCAGCGACGGAGGAGGAAGTAGCGAACCGTCGGCCGGCGCTCTCTTAGGCCTCCAGCAAACGTCGCGACCCTGAACGCGCCAGCTCCGGGATGGAGCCGTTACCCTCGTCGAGTAGCCGCGCCATCTCCACGAGCATGTTGGTGCGCGAGCCCAGCGTCATGCTGAGGCCGTTTAGCAGCCCCATCACGCGCCCGACGAACAGCAGGTCGGGCGGAATCGTGATCAATGGGTTGGAGCGCAGCAGGCGCAGCATGTCG
>DASTLN010000278.1:0-4135 GCA_035714925.1 Dehalococcoidia bacterium
CGGACGCTGACGCCGTCATCATTTGTGATGACACCCTCCGCGCCGTGCAGGTCCTGGTAGCCGGGCTCGATGAGTTTGCGGTCCGAGGGCATGTTGAGCCAGAGCTGCAGCGAGTGGACGGTGCTTTCCTGGTGGGGCAGCTCGGCGTGGATGATGCCGCCGCCGGCCGTCATCCATTGCACGTCTGTCGCGCCGAGGACGCCGCTATTGCCGCGGTTGTCGGCATGACGCAGCTCACCGCCGAGGACGAAGGTGACGGTCTCGATTCCGCGATGCGGGTGGTCCGGGAAGCTTTCCCGGGTGTGGAAGAAGTCCTCGACCATGAGCAGGAACGGGTCGGCGGCGTCCCAGTTGCCGGGCGGGATGATCAGACGCTTCGCCGAGTTGGGGCGCTGGGTGAAATCGCCGGGGTTGTAGTTCTGACGGACGGTGCGTTCGTACATGTCACCTTTAAGTGTACAGAACGCGTCGAGTCAGGCCACAGCGCCCCGGTTGAATGGGTCGGCTTCGGCAGTCGCTGGTTTGGAAAAGACACCGAAGCGGTTCTTCAGTCTAAGTGCGGGAGCCTCGACGAGCCTGTATGACAGCTCAGCCGCCAGAAAGGAGAGTGCGAATGACAGCGCAATCTGAGGCACCATCTCCAGGTCTCGAAGCCAGAAACCGATTGCGTAGTGCCACAGATAGAGTGCGTAGGACCGCTTGCCCACATAGACTATGACACGATTAGTCAGAAGCTGGTGGCCAAGGCTCCGCGTCGAAAACAGCGCAGCGGTTAACACGAAGCCGCCGGCAACGGCAACGAAAGTGTAGCCGCCCACGAACAGGAATGGGTCTTTGTTCCTCAGGCCTGTCATGACCGCTACTAGGAATACGAGTGACGCGACAAGACCAACTTTGAATGCGGCATTTTGCAGGACCGATGCCTTGAGTAACCCCAGGACGTATAGCTGCGCCAGGATGCAGCCGACCATCAAGCTGTGAATCCTGTAGTCGGTGGCGAAGTAGAAGCGGTAAAAGTCCATTTCATTCCAGATCAACGGCATGGCCGCGGAGACTGCGAAGACGCCCGCACTGAGTCCGAGGACCGTCAACGGCGGCACCTTTAGTCGAAGCAGGATGCTGACCATGGCGGGCCAGGCGAGATAGAACTGTTCCTCGACGGAAAGTGACCAAAGGTGACCGAGGCCCCAGACGCGGTCCACGCCGCTCGCCATCATCCAATTGAACGAATAGGTTAGGATACCGATCAGGTTCGTTATCAGGACAGAGTTCGAGACCTCTCCGGTCGATGAAGTCGGCGTCGGGATGAAGCTGGAGATGAGAACAAACCCAGCGAGGAAGGCCGCGACAGCGGGAAACAGACGGAGCCCGCGACGAATGTAGAAGTTCTTTAGCGAGATCGAGCCATCCGTGGCCCATTCCTGCAACAGCAATGTCGTGATCAGGAACCCGCTGAGGACGAAGAAGACGTCGACGCCGATGCCACCGCTGGGCAGCAGGACGACGGCGTGGTCGTTGAAGCGCTCGTACTGGAAGTGACGCAGCATCACGGCGAGGACGGCGAAGCCGCGCAGTCCGTCTAGCGCAGGCTTCCAGCCCAGCTTTGGGTTAGTGGCAAAACCGTAATGCAAAGGCGCCTCGCTCTTCGAATCGTCGATCTAAGTATCGACATCCGAACGCGGCGGCAAGATCGTAGCGGCGTCTGGTTCCGGGCGTTTGGGCGGGATGGCGAGCGCGATGCTGAGGGCAGATGCTATCCAGATCACGATGATGGCGCCGAACGCGACGTGCCAGTCGCCGGTGAGGTCGAATAGGCCCGCGACGGCGATTGGACCCGTGGCGCCGCCGGCGATTTGCAGCGGCCGCATGACGCCTCCGATGGAGCCGAGGTGGTCCCGGCCGAAGTAATTCGCGACGATCAGCGGCCGCATGACGAAGTTGCCGCCCAGCGCGAGACCGTTGAGTACCGCCACCAGCATCATCGTCAGGACACTGTCGACCTGGAAGAGAAGCAGGACGGTGCCTGCGGTGATGCTCGTAGCGATAGCCATAAGGGCACGGACGGTGTAGCGGTAGGCGAGCATTCCCCAGATGAAGCGCGAAGAGAAGGAACCGATGCCAAACGCACTGGCGCTCAAGGCGGCGGTCGTCGCGGCGAAGCCCTGGTCCTGAAAGAAGAGAAGCCAGTTGGTCTGCAGGCCGGTGACGCCCATGACGAAGAGCGCTCCGGACAGGTTGATAAGCCACATCGAAGGCTCGCGCATCGCTTCGCGCCGCGTGTAGCTTCGTTCGACCGGCACGCGGCGAACGAAGTCGACCGAGGGCTGATCGGGGTCACCGTCGGGATGCAAGCCCATATCTTCGGGGCGAGTGCGCACGGTGAAGGCGAGCGGCAGGAGCAATATGAGGGCTGAGCAGCCAACGGCGACCCATGCGGTGCGCCAGCCCCAGGCGACGATGACGGCGCTGACGAGGACTGGGAAAAGGAGCGGTCCGGCACCCTGCCCGGCGGAGGCGATTGTCAGCGCCGTCGCCCGCTTGCGGACGAACCACTTCGGCAGCACGGCGTTGATCAGCATCTCGGCGCCACCGACTGTCATCAGGGTGCCGACGATGCCGAAGAGCAGATAGAAGGCGATCAGGCTGTTGACCCAGTACATCGCCGACATGCCGAAGCCCATGCCGAGGACCGTGAGGAACATGAGACGCCGTGGGCCCCGCTTGGTGTCCTGAAGCGGGCCAACGAGCGGGGCGATAAGGCCGGAGACGATGGAGCGAACCGTGAGTGCGCCGAAGAAGGCAGAGCGCGACCAGCCCAGTTCCTCGGTCATCGGTTTGACGAAAAGGCTGAAGGCCCAGGTGCCGGCGCCGGTCATGAAGGCGCCGGAGATCAGTGCCGCAACGACCAGGTACCAGCCGTGGAAGACCTTCCGGCCTTGTCCTTCGATGGGCTCGTCAGCGGTCCCCGTCTTCGTCGCCATGCGAAGGGATTCTACGGCGAGAGCCAGGTAACGTGCACGTAAGCGTAAGGGCGTTAGCTGAGGGTGACGGAGAGGTCAGCTTCCGGGGCCGGGAGCATCTCCGGGACGAGGATCGCGAGGTGGCGTTCGACCTCAGGGCCTTCGTTCCAGTTGCAGTGCGGCGTGCCGGCGGGCAGGACGACATAGCTATTGGGGCCAACGGTCTGCGTTTCGCGGCCGACCTGCAGCGTCATCGTGCCGCCGAGCACGAAGTAGAACTGGTCGAAGCTGTGGACGTGCAGGCCCGGGCTGCCCTTGCCCGGCGGGACCTGGATTACGTTGATGCGGCAGCTGCGCGAGCCGGTCGTGCGGTCGGCCAGCGTGACGACGGAGAAGTCACTCGGGTCGAAGCGCGATTCGTCGAGCGGCCGGACATAGAAGCCGTCCTCGGCGGGCGCGGCGCTGAGCGACGGCACCTGGACGGCGTAGACGGTGGGCTGGCCGTGAGAGGGCGCCGGGACGATGAGCTCGGCGTGGACCTCGTCCTCGTCGCCTTCGTTCCAGTTCCAGTGCGGCGCGCCGGCCGGAATGAAGACGAGGCTACCGGGGTTCGCGGTGTACTGCGCGGCGCCGATCTGGACCTGCATCTGGCCGCGCAGGATGTAGTAGAACTGGTCCGCGACGTGGACGTGCAGGCCTGCAGAGGTACCTTTTCCAGCCGGGACGCGGGTGCAGATCAACAGGCAGCTATCGACGCCTGATCTGGCATCGGCGATGAACTGGCTGTGAAACTCGGAGGGCTTGAAGGTCGCGAAGTCAACCGGCCGGACGTGCTGCAGACTTGCCATGACGCGCCGACGTTAGCACCGCGCCGAAAGGGCGTCAAAGTGAAGGGCGGTCGAGAAGTCTCGACCGCCCTTCGTGGCGTTGGAACAGCGATGCCTTAGCGGCGGACGCGGACGAATGCGCCGGTGCCAACCAGCGTAATCGCCACGAGACCGGTCGCCAGCAGCAACGCGGTCGATGACGCGGTGCCTTTGGCGAGGCCGGCGTCACCCGTGTTGGGCGGTGAGATCTCGCCACCCTCTGCCGCCGGCGGCGGCAACGAAGCAAATATCGCAGCCCCGGCTTTCGCCTCGGAAACGATTCCGAGGAACTCCTGCGAGACGATGACC
>DASTLN010000279.1:0-11894 GCA_035714925.1 Dehalococcoidia bacterium
CGACCTGCGACACGTCGAGGTGTTGCCCCAACCCCGATTGCCGACGCTCAAGGATCGCTGCCGCGAGCGCCGATATCGCATAGTGTGGCGCGATGACGTCTGTATACGGCCCATACGGCCCGGCCGGCGGGCGGTCCGGCCAGCCCGTGATCTGGTGCAGGCCGGAAATCGCGGCGCCGTGCGGTCCGTATCCAGCGAAGGATGCCCACGGCCCGGTTTGGCCCATCAGGCAGGTGCTGATCATGATCAGCTCCGGCTTGTCGCGACTCAGCGTTTGGTAGTCGAGCCCGAGCCGCTTCATCGTGCCCGGGGTGTAGTTCTCGACGATGACGTCGGCCCAATCCGCCAGCCGCCGCGCCAGCATGCGCCCTGCGGCAGTGCGCAGGTTGAGGGCCACGCCGAGCTTCGACGAGTTGAGGTTCGCCATGTAGTGGCCGCGGTCGATCCCCGGCTCGTTGTCCTTGAATGGGGGCAGCGTGCGCACGTAGTCGACCCGCGTCGACGACTCGATGCGCACGACGGTCGCGCCGTGGTCCGCGAGCGCCTTCGCCGTGATCGGCCCTACGGCAACCCAGCTGAAATCCGCCACCTTCAGGCCAGAGAACGCCTCGCCCAGCCGTTCCTGCCGCATCGTACCCGCCGCCTCGACGCGCTGGGGCTGGCTCTCCAGCCACCTATCGACGGCGTCCTGGTGCTCGCCCAAACGCGGCGCCGGCCTCTGGATCACGATCGGGCTGCGCGACGCCCGCACCGAGAGGCCAGGCTGCGTGCGGCTGCCGACCTGCTGCCAGTAGCCGCGCTCCCGCAGGTGCGGGTTCGCTAGAAGATCCGCCGTCGTGTTGCTCGGGCCGAGATGGACGTCGTTGGTCCAGGCCCACTCGATCAGCTCCCGCTTCGTCTTCAGCTTGAAGAAGTCCCGCACCGCCTCCAGGGCGGCGGTGAGGTCCGCGTCGGAAACGCCGTGAGCGCCGATCGCCGCGACCAGAGCCTCCCAGTCGAGCGCCCGCAATGCGCTCGTATCTCTGCCAGCGGCGTCGAGGGCTGGCAGCACCGTCTCTGGTATACAGCGGACCAGCTGCGCGTTGCTGGTCGCCGTGACGACCACGTAGCCGTCGGCACACTCGGCGCGACCCAGGAAGGCACCGGGCTGCGGCGCCGGCGCTTCGGCGCGGTCGTCTCCGAAGCCTGGCTGCTCACCACCGGTGTAGTGCGGGAAGCCCGCCGAGGCCAGCAGCGTGAACACCACCGTCTCAAGCATCGACATGTCGAGGTGCTGCCCCAGGCCGGAGACCGCGCGCTCGTTCAACGCGATCACGGCGTCAGCGGCGGCCCGCGCACCGGCATGGAACGACGCCTGCGGATAACCCACCGGGATCGGTGGCCGGTCGCGGTCCCCCTGCAATCCGACCCGGCCGGCCGCTGCCTCCAGGGTCAGGTCCGTCGCCGGCCAGGCGGCCTTTGGCCCCTTCTGACCGAACGGCGTCACCGAGACGTAGATGAGACTGGGGTTCAGTGGCCTTAGTTCGTCATACCCCAGGCGGAGGCCCGACATGTACCCGGGATCGAATGACTCGACCAGCACGTCGGCACGCGCTGCCAGCGCGCGAACGCGCTCCCGCCCGGCCGCGTCGCCCAGGTCGATCACCGCGCTCTGCTTGCCGACCCCCACCGACGCCCAGTACAGCGACGCGCCGGCCTTGTCGAAGGGAGGTCGCCGCCGTGCAGCAACTCCCCGAGGCGGCTCGACCTTGAGCACGTCGGCGCCGAGGTCGGCCAGCAGGCGACCCGTCAGCTCGGCGCGTTCCGTCGCCAGGTCCAGCACCCGGATGCCGCCTAGCAGTGGTGTAGCGTCGTTCATGCCTTCGTCCTTCACCTGGTCTCTGCCGAAAGGCCGGTGACACTCTACCGCAACAAAGCTGCTACTCTTGCGCCGCAACGGAGGCGGTCCTGATCACGAAGCCGGTCCAGTTCACCAGCGGAGACCTCCAGCTCGAAGGCGTCCTTTACGCGCCGGACGGGGAGCCAACCGGCGCCGTCGTCGTCTGCCACCCGCACCCGTTGCGCGGCGGCGACATGCGCAACAACGTCGTGACCGCCGCCGCGAGGGCGATTCAAGCCGCCGGATTCGCCGCTCTGTCCTTCAACTTCCGCGGCGTTGGCGCGAGCCAGGGGTCGCACGACGAGGGCCGCGGCGAGCAAGACGACGTCCGTGCCGCGCTCGAATACGTCCGCGCCCTTGAAGGCGTGGAGCACGTTGGCTTAGCCGGCTACTCCTTCGGCGCCGGCATGGCTTCGGTTGTCGCTGCCGCATACGACGGCTCGATACCCGTTGCGCTCGTTTCGCTCCCGACCACGGCGCCGGACGTCGCCGCGCGTCTCGAAGCGCAGGCCGGGCCGCTGCTGCTGATGACGGGCGACGCCGACCACGTGTGCGCCGCAGAGCCGCTGCTCCTCGCCGCGGGGTCTCGCCCGGCAGACGCCACCGAGGTCGTTATCGTCCCCGGCGTCGACCACTTCTGGCGGGGCGCCGAGCCCCTCATCGAGCAGCACGTCGCCGCGTTCTTCACGAAGCATCTCGGCGCGGCCTAGAGGCAGGCTTCGCCGCCTATAATCGTCACGCCCCGCAGGCCGTACACCGAGGAGATAGACCCCTATGGCAGTCCTAGGCAAGCACGCCGTCATGCAGCAGCTCCTGGCCGAAGGCACGAAATACGTCTTCGGCAACCCCGGCTCCACGGAGCTGGCGTTCATGGATGGCCTGCAGGACTACCCCGAGCTCGAGTACATCCTGGGCCTGCACGAGACCGTCCCGCTTGCCATGGCCGACGGCTACGCCCGCGCCACCCACAAGCCCGCCGTCGTCAACGTCCACATCGCGCCCGGCCTCGCCAACGCCATGAGCATGATCTACAACGCCCGCAAGAACGGCTCGCCTCTCGTCGTGACCGTGGGCCAGCAGGACACGCGTTATACCGCGACCGAGCCGCTGCTCTACGCCGACCTAGTCCGCTTCGCCGAGCCGTGGACGAAGTGGGTTGGCGAAGCTCATCGCGCCGACGACATCCCGATGCTCATGCGCCGCGCCTTCAAGATCGCCGCCGAGCCGCCGCAGGGCCCCGTGGTCCTCAGCCTGCCGCAGGACGTGCTCGACGGCGAAGTCGAGGAGGCGATCACGCCCACAGTACACACCGACTGGGCTACGCGCCCCGACCCCTCAACCGCGGCCCGCATCGCCCGCTACCTGGCGGAGGCCGAGAACCCGATCATCCTCTGCGGCGACAGCATGGCGCTCTCCAACGCCGCACCAGGCGTCGCCGCTCTCGCCGAGCTGGCGGGCTGTCCCGTCTCCCAGACCGCCAGCCGGCAGTGGAACTTCCCGACGGACCACCCACTCTTCGTCGGGCCGCTCGGCTTCCTCGGCGGCGCCAAGGAGTCGCTCGCCGGCCACGACGTGATCGTCGCCATCGGCTGCGGTAACCCCTTCATGCCGCTGTTCTACGAAGGCCCGAGCCCCATACCCGACGGCGCCGTCTTCATCCAGATCGACGTCGATTCCTGGGAGCTGGCGAAGAACTACGCCGTCACCATGAGCGTCCTCGCCGATACCGCCTGGGCCGCCCGCGACGTCCGTGAAGCGCTCGACAAGACGCTGACGCCGGTCCAGCGGACCAATGCCGCACAACGCGCCGCCGCGATCACGCAATCGACCACCGAGATGCGCGCGAAGGCGCAGGACCAGCTGCGCAACGAGTGGGACAACGAACCGATAAGCCCCATGCGCCTCGTCGCTGAGGTCCGAGACGCCGTCCCCGCCGACACCGCCTTCGTGGGATCCGGTGGCACGTCGGGCCGAGCGCCTTTCGCCCAGCTCATGCAGCTGACGCAGCCCAACTCCTTCTTCGACGGCAACGCTTCGCTCGGCTTCCCATTACCCGGGACGCTCGGCGTCAAGCTCGCCTTGCCTGACCGACCCGTCGTCGGGCTCCTGCGCGAGGGCGACAGCATGTACAGCATCCAGGGCCTGTGGACCGCCGCGAAGTACAACATCGACGTCACCTACGTTGTCTTCAACAACGCGAGCTATCGGATCCTCAAGCAGGGCATGGTGCGCTACCTCGGCGCCAGCGAGCGCAAGAGCGGCTTCCTGGGCATGAACTTCGGCGAGCCGGCGATCAACATCGCCAAGCAGGCTGACGTCTGGGACATCCCCTCAGCGCGCATCGACCACCCGGCCGACCTCGCGCCCGCCCTCAAGCAGGCCGTCGGCCACAAAGGCCCCTCCGTCGTCGACGTCGTGATCGACGGCAGCTACGGGCGCCACTTCTAGGACGGAGCGCAGCCCCATGACCGCTCGCAGGCTCCTCACCGAAACCGTCCCCGTCCCCCAGGCGATCGCCCAGGTCCTGGAAGAAGGCGGCGTCAAGTTCGTCTTCGGCATGCCCGGCGGCCGCACGATCCCGATCTACGACGCGCTGTACGACCGCAAGTCCACGATCCGCACCGTCCTCGCGCGTGAGGAGGGCCTTGCCGCCGTCATGGCCGACGCGCACGGCCGCCTCACCGGGACGCCCGCTGTCGCCATGGGGCAGGCGGCTTTCATGCTGACGAACTCGGGTATGGGCATCGTCGAGGCCTACCTCGCCGGCAGCCCCATGCTGGTTATCGCCGACCTCAGCGACGGCTTCCCATTCACCCAGCACGGCCCGTATCAGTCCGGCACGGGCGACTTCGGCAGCTGGGATGCGCGCGACGTCATCCGCGGCTACACCAAGCAGGTCTTCGTCGCCCGCGACGCCGCATCCGCCGTGCAGAGCACGCAGCTCGCCCTCAAGCACGCTACGACGGGCCAGCCGGGCCCCGTCGCGCTGCTCTTCCACAGCACGGCGCTTGCGGGCACGGTAGGCCCGGAGACTACGCCGCGTCTCTACTCGACCGCCGGCTACCTGCCGGAACGTCACGGGGCGGACCTTGAGGCCGTCTCCGCCGCCATCGAAGCCCTCGCCGCCGCCTCGAAGCCCGTCATCCTCGCCGGCAACGGCGTCCGCATGAGCGCCGCCCAAGCGCAACTACGAGAGCTCGCCGAGCTCCTGGGCGCGCCGGTGGCGACGACCGCCTCCGGCAAGGGCACTTTTGAGGAGACGCACCCGCTCGCGCTCGGCGTCTTCGGCAACTTCGGCCTCGAGGCCGCCAACGCCACCGTGGGCGACGCCGACCTCATACTCGCCGTCGGCACCAAGCTCGGCCCCACCGATACGGCGAACGAGAACCCGGCGCTGCTCGACCCCGAGCGGCAGGTCTTCCTGCAGATCGACATCGAGCCACGTCACGCCGCCTGGTCTTTCCCCGTGCAGCATGCCCTGATCGGCGACGCTGCCACGGTCCTCGGCCAGCTGATCGACGCCGCGAAGCAGGCAGAGCTCCCCGGGCGCACGGATGGCGGGCAGGAAGTCGCCGAAGCGCATCGCGCTCACGCCTCGTTCAGGGTCACCGAGTCAGAGTCCGCGGCTCGTCCCATCCTGCCGCAGCGGCTCATCTACGACCTCGGTAACGCCGCGCCTGACGGAGCCATCATCACCTGCGACGCGGGGGAGAACCGGCTGTTCATGATGCATCACTTCCGCACCAAAGGGACGATGGAGTACCTGCAGCCTGCGGCAGTTGGCGGCATGGGCTACGCCGTCCCCGCCGCGCTCGCCGCGAAGCTGGTGCACCCGGAGCGAGCCGTCATGGCCGTCTGTGGCGACGGCGGCTTCGGGATTGCGCTCAACGGCCTGCTCACGGCTATCGAGGAGCAGATCAACATCGTCACGGTCGTCCTGAACAACTCGGCGCTCGGCTGGGTGCGCCACGGGCAGGGCGACCGCCCAATCGCCTCCAGCTTCCACGCCTTCGATTACGCCGAGATTGCGCGCGCGATGGGCTGCGAGGCATTTCGGGTCGAAGACGCGGCGGATATCACGCCATCGATTGAGAAGGCGCTTGCCTGCGGTCGGCCGGCCGTCGTTGAGGTGATCACCGACCTGGCCGCTGCCACCTTTAGAGACGTGTCTTCGCCGCTCGCCGCTTACCCGCCGCGCAGGTAAGCGCCTGGAGGATGTAGCGGCGACCTTGAGGTCGCCAAGAGACGGTCCGTAAGCACCAGAACCTCGCGTCTGCCCGGGGAGCAGCGCCGTGGCGACCTGAAGGTCGCCGCTACATTTTGGGGTTGGCGGGCTAGGCGAAGGGCTCTGGGTCGTCAGGACGCATGGGGTAGATCACCGGCTCGCCGGCTTCGACGCGGCGCACGTTCTCCGCGAAGCGCTCGAAGGTGTTCATCCAGCCCTGGACGCCGCCTGCTGTGTGCGGCGTGAGCACTACGTTGTCCAGCGTCAACAGCGGGTTGCTCAGCGGCAGCGGCTCCACCGAATACACGTCGATGCCAGCGGCACGTATCGTCTTCGAGCGCAGTGCCTCGACCAACGCAGCCTCGTCCACGGTGTTGCCGCGGCCCGTGTTGACGAAGATGGCGCTCGGTTTCATCAGCCCGAACTCGCGCGCCCCCAGCATCTTGCGGCTCTCCTCCGAGTACGGCACGAAGGAGATGACGACGTCGCTCCGCGACAGCAGGCCGTCCAGCGGCGCGTACTCGACGCCGAAATACGCCTCGTGGCGCGGGCTCAGCCGGTTGCGTTTGTGGTACAGGACCCGGTTGTTGAACGGCGGCAGCATCCGCGCGAAGCACGCCCCGATCTCGCCGAAGCCGATGATACCTACCGTCTTGTCGTTTAGCGTGTCGACGTCCGGCCAGCGCACCCAGTTCACGGTCGGCGTTGGGCCTATCTGCTCCGTCTGCGGCAGGCCTTCCGGGTTCAGCCCTTCGTGCACCGCCTTGTGCCCGTCGACGATTCGCCGCAGCACCGCCAGCGTCAACGACAGCGTGTGCAACGCCACCCGGTCCGATACGCCATACGGCAGCACTGAGACCGGCACGCCCGCGCTCAGCGCAGCGCTCGCATCGCCCTTCGCCCGCGTCAGCCCGATGCGCTGCATCAACCGCAGCTTCGGCATCGACGCGACCAGCGCCGCGTCCACGGGGTAGTTCGACCAGACGACCGCCTCGGCGTCTTCGTAGCCTTCCGGCAGGATGCCCAGCTCGGGCGCCACAACGCACTCATGCCCAGCCAGGTACCGTCCCGGAAACTCGGCCAGGCGTGCCTCGAGCGGATCGAGAAACGCGATCTTCAAACCAGGGTCTCCTCTAGATGCCTTCGCCCCATGCTTTCGCCGTCAGGTAATCCTCCGCGCCATCCCAGACGTCCACGTCGTTCGCCAGCACGATGTCGATCGGCCTGACGCGGCTCTCACCCTCGATGGCGGGCTCCAGCGGCTCGATGCCTTCCTGGAGCTGGCGCAGCGTCTTCAGCAGCCGCTCCCTGACCTGGATGATCGCGCCGTCCGCGCTGACCAGGTGCTCCAGCGAGCGGTTGGCGATCGGCCCGCCCTGGTCCGACTGCACCGCCCAGTCCTGCGCCGGGATCGACTTGATCCCGGTAAACGAAGCCCCCGTCTTCTGCAGCGCGCGGTTGATCAGGTAGCTGTTCTCGGCGCGCTCTTTCGGCTGGAACGTGCCGGGGACTATCTCGGGAAAGTTGACGCCCTCTTCCCTGGCGCGATACAGCTCGGTCGCGGTCAGCGCCCGTTCGGGGTGCCAGATGATGCGGTAGTATATCTGCTTCTCGTCGTCCACAGGCACGCGCACCTGGAAGTGGATCGGCGTCCCGGGCTTCGCCGCGATCATCGTGAAGGAAGGCATAAGCCACTGGTTGACGCGCCAGTAGAGGGTCTCGGCGGGACCGGTGCGCTGCGCCGCCAGCATGATGCCGTAGCCCGTCTCCTTGAAGGACCAGCGCGGCGCCTTGTCCTCGAACATCGTGGTTTCCATGCGGCCCATGCGGGCCAACTCCGCCGCCGCGTTGTCGGCCCGGCCGTGCAGGAAGCTGACGTGGCTGGAATCGATATCGCCCTCCAGTCCCTGCATCCAGTTGCCCTCGATGAACATCTTCGAGATGTAGCGGTTCGCCGCCGGCACCGCGTTGATTTCGAAGTCGGGCAGCTGCGGCTGCTGCTCCGGCGGCCCCATGTAGGCCCAGATCAGACCGCCCATATCCACGGCCGGATAGGCCGCGTACGCCGCCACCTTGTCCTTGTAGCCCGCGCCCTCCGGCGTGTTCGGGATGTCGAGACAGCGGCCTTCGACGTCCCACTTCCAGCCGTGGTAGGCGCAGCGCAGCCCGCCCTCCTCGTTACGGCCCCAGAACAGAGACGCCATGCGATGCGGGCAGCGCTCGTCCAGCACCCCGACACGCCCCGCGGAGTCCCGAAACGCCACGAGGCGCTCACCCAGCACCCTGGTGCGTACCGGCGTGCAGTCGGGCGCAGGCAGCTCGTCCGCCAGCAGGACCGGCAGCCAGAAGCGCCGATACAGCTCCCCCATCGGCGTTCCTGCGCCGACGCGTGTAATCAGCTCGTTCTCGCGCTCACTCAGCATTTCTTGGCCCTTCCGGCAGCATATCGCCACAACCGGCCCGGTGTGCCCAGTACTGCCATGCCCGCCACGTCTCGGGCGAGTTCGGCCGGTAGCCCCCGCCACCCCGACGCGCACCGATCTCGCCTTTCGATAGCGGTTTCACGCCGCCCATCTGCAAACCCTTGATTAACGCCCGTGCGTTTCGGGGGAGATAAATCGACATTCGCACGACGTCGACTATAGACGCCGCTGCCGCCGCGAAGCCGTGGCCTCGCATCAGGACGACCGGGTTCTCGCCCAAGCGCTTCGCCAGGTCGCCACCCTGCGCCGTGTTCGTCACCAGCAGGTTCGTCTCGTCGCCGAAGGCGCCGGCGATATCCCACACCGGCACCTCGCCGCCGATGAACGCGCCGGAGTGGATTACCGGCACCAGCGGCTGCTGCGAGATACCGAACGGCAGGGTGTCCTCAGCGTGCGCATGCACCACCGACATCACGTCCGGCCGCGCCGCGTAGATCGCGCTGTGGATGAAGCGCTCGATGTAGGGCGTGCGCAGGTCCCGGTCCGCAGCTTCGCCGTCCAGGCCGAACTCGATGATGTCTTCGGGGCCGACGAACTCCGGCGCCAACGACCGCGACAGGAAGAAGCGCTCCGGGTCTTCGGGATGCCGCACGCTAATGTGCCCGTAGGCGTCAACAACCCCCTCGTTGCTGAGGATTCTGTTGCCGATCACGAGGTCGCGCATCGCGTCGTCAAGCAGGCTCATGCGTTTCTCCCGTGCTAATGCAGGTAGCTCCCGCCGTCCACCACGATCGTCTGACCCGTCACGAACTCGCTGGCCGGTGACGAGAGGTAGATCAGCGTCCCCAGCAGGTCGGCCGGTACTTCGTCGCGATCGAGGATGCGCTGCGAGCGCCGGGCGGTTAAACCGCGGGCTGCCCGTTGCGCCAGCACGGTCGGGCTGTCGGTGGCACCGGGGGCAATCGCATTCACCGTAATCCCTGCCGGCCCCAGCTCGGTGGCCATGCTGCGGGTCAGGTTGACGACGGCGCCCTTCGACGCCGCGTAGTGGATCAGCGCCGGCGACCCCTTGAACGCCAGCCCGGAAGCAATGTTGATGACGCGTCCGTAGGCGTCGCGCTTCATCAGGTCGAGGCAGACTTCGGTGCAGGCGTAGACGCCGCGGACGTTGACCGCCATTACCTGGTCCCATTCCTCATCCGCTATCTCCCACGCTGAAGGCCGCGACGGCAGCACCGAGAACACGGCGGCGTTGTTGACCAGGATGTCGAGCCGGCCCCAGCGCGCGCCCACCTCCGCCACCATCGCCTCGATGCTGCTCCGGCTCGAAACGTCGAGCTCGATGCCGATGACGCGGCCCGGGTGCTCCTCGGCGAGTCGCGCGCCGGCCTCTCCGACCGCCTTGGGGTCAATGTCAGCCATCACGACCCGCGCCCCTGCCTCAGCCAGCGCCTCCGAGTAGAACAGGCCGATGCCCTTCGCCCCGCCCGTGACGATGGCGACCTTGTCATCCAGCTTGAACAGGTCCAGCGCGCTCATTCCGTGGCCTAGTGTAATAGGCAACTCAACCCCCTGCGTGCCGTATCGAATCTCAAGTGGCTAGAAGCGAATGGGGGCGTTACCCCTGAATCGGCACCTGAGCCTGGAGGCACCTATGACGAACCCGAACGACTGGAACACCCGCGTCATCGAAGAGTTTCGCGCCAACGGCGGCAACGTGGAGCAGTTCAAGGGCGTCCCGTTGCTCTTGTTGCACCACACGGGCGCCAAAAGCGGCCGCAGCTACATCAACCCGCTCGCCTACCTGGCCGACGGCGAGCGCATGGTGGTTTTTGGGTCGAAGGCCGGCTCCGACACCAACCCGGACTGGTACCACAACCTGGTCGCACACCCTGATGTGAAAGTCGAGCTCGCCGGCGGCAAGCTCGTCGACGCGAAGGCCGTCGTCCTGCAGGGCGCCGAGCGCGAGCGTATCTACGACCGCCAGGTCGAACGGGTGCCCGTCTTCGCCGAGTACCGGGCCAAGACGAGCCGTCAGATCCCGGTCATAGCGCTCGAGCCGGCGTGAGCGGACGCTCGGCCAGCCAGGGACGCGCCATCGCAAAGCCCACGCTCGCAGCGATGCAGCAGGCCCCGAACGCGACGAAGACGGCTGTGTAGCTATCCGTCAGGTCGAACGCGAACGCCACCAGAAGCGGCGCCGTCGCGCCCGCCACCGTGCCAATCGCCGACGAATACCCCACCAGCGTCCCGACGATGTGGCGCCCGTAGTAATCCGGGAACGTCTGTGCCCGGAACTGCAGTGAGCCCGCCACCGTCACGCCCAGGAAGATAGTCGCCGCGTAGATCGCCACGATCGACGTTGGCAGCGCGTACACGACGATGCTGACGCCGTAGAGCAGCCCCCAAAGCACCAGGGCTCGGCGAATGCCGGCCCGGCCTACCGTGAAGCCCCAGACGAACCGCCCGGCCACGGCGCCGAAGCCGTAGATGCTCACGGCCGCGGCGCCCTGCTCCAGCGAGAAGCCCTTGCTCTGCACGTAGGCCGCCATGTGGATAAAGATCGACGACGCCGGCAGCATCGTCAGCGCGAACCCTGCCGTCAGCAGCCAGAACGAGGCGCTGCGCACCACCTGCCGCGCCGTCCAGTCCGGATCAGACACCGCAAGCACCGCTTCGTCATGACTCGATTCGGCCGTCCTCGACGGCAGGCTTTCCCCGTCCGGCGCCTGGCCAAGGTCTTCCGGACGCCGCCGCACGGCGATCCAGGCAATCGGCGCGACGGCCCACATCATGCAGCCCATCACAACCCAGACGGAGCGCCAGCCCCACTCGTTGGCCACAGCGGCCATGGCCGGCGCCAGCACCAGCCCCGCGGTCGCACCCCCGAACGTATAGAACATGATGGCCCTGGCGCGCTGGCGCACGAACCACGCCGAAACGGCGGCCACCGGCGCCAGCGTCGACAACCCCGGCAGGGTCAGACCGAAGACGGCCCAGACGACATACGGTTGCCACGCCGCCTCGACCAACGCCAGCGCGAACAGGCACGCGCCGGCCAACAGCGCGCTGGCGGTCATCAGCAGCCGCGTCCCGTTGCGGTCGACCAGGGGGCCAAGCCACGCCCCGAAGGCGCCGCCGACCAGCCGTTCAACCGTCAGCACGCCGACGATGGCGCTACGGCTCCAGCCCAGGTCGTCCTGCATCGGCAGGATCAGGACGCCGAAAACCCACCCGCTCGCGCCGGTGGCGTTGAACTGCGTCAGAAAGGCCGTTACGACGATCCACCAGCCTCGGTACCGCAAGTTGCCTCCCGCGTTTCCGCCACGCGCGACAGGCGGATGCTGCAGCGTCGAGCTAGCCGGCT
>DASTLN010000280.1:0-6059 GCA_035714925.1 Dehalococcoidia bacterium
GCAGGGTTAAGCGGTGGTGGAGGAGGCAGCAGTTCTCCTGCAGGGGGTAAAAGGGGTTATCCCTTCAAATTCTCTTTTCCAGACGGAACAGACTGACAAGGATGCGCAGCCGGAACGTCACAAGCAGGGCTGAGCCCGCAGCAACACAACGGGAGGGGTAAATGAGCGCGCGTAAGAAAGTAACGATCGTCGGCGGCGGCCAGACCGGCGGCATCATGGCCTACCGCCTCGCCGAGAAGAACATCTGCGACATCGTCATCAAAGACGTTGCCGAGTTCGCCCAGCACCACGGCAAGGCGCTGGACATCTACCAGGGAGCGTCCTTCGCCGGCTTCGAAACGACGCTCACCGCCACGGACGACTGGGACGCCACGGCCGGCTCCGACGTCGTCGTGATCACGTCGGGCGCGCCGCGCAAGCCGGGTATGACGCGCGAAGAGCTACTGCAGGGCAACGCCGACGTCGTCGGCGACTACGCGGCGAAGAACGCCATCGCCCAGAGCCCGGAGGCGATCATCATCGTCTTCGCCAACCCGATGGACGTCATGTGCCACGCCGCTCAGAAGGCCACCGGTCTGCCCCGCGGCCGCATCATCGGCCAGGGCGGCATGCTGGACAGCTCCCGCTTCCGCGCCTTCATTGCGATGGAGACCGGCATCGCCCCGCGCGACGTCCACGCCTACGTCCTCGGCGGCCACACCGACGCCACGATGGTGCCGATCGTTAGCCAGGCGCGTGTCGGCGGCATCCCGCTCCAGAGCCTGCTGCCAAAGGACAAGATCGAAGCCATCGTCAAACGCACGATGAACGGCGGCGCCGAGTTGGTCGAGCTCTACAAGACCGGCTCCGCCTTCCTCGCCCCCTCCGTCGCCACCATGACGATGGTCGAGTCGATCCTGCTGGACGAGAAGCGCGTCCTCCCCTGCGCCGTACCGCTCGACGGCGAGTACGGCATCAGCGGCGTCTTCTGCGGCACCATGGTCAAGCTTGGCGCCGGTGGCGCGGAGCAGGTCTACGAGATGCCGGTCTCGGATGAGGAGAGGGCGAAGATCGTCGCCGCTGCCGCGGGCACCGAGGAGCTGAAGGCGATCATCGGCGCCTAGTCATAGCCACCCCGCTGTCGCAGTTCCGGAGGCCGGCATGCCAAAGCGAAACGTCCTGCTCATTGGCGGTGTAAACCTGAGTAGTGCTGAGGAAGTGTTCAAGACCGCCGCTGGCGTGCTCGGTGATACCGCGCTGCGCATTCCCGACGGCGAAACGGGAAGCGCCCGGAGTTACTGGATCCAGTGCCAGACGCCGTTCTTCATTGGTAACCCGCAGCTCGAGATGGTGGAGCCGGACCCGGCTAACCCGGGTTCGTTCCGGCCTGCCCGCATTCCTGCTGCCGGCCTCTATTCCCCCACGATGGCCGGCGCCTACCGCGGTCAGGCCAAGCTGCGCGACGGAGTCTCACCCGCGGACCTGCGCTTCGACAACTTCGGCTACGCCGACTGGGCCATCGAGTCCTACGCCACCTTCACAAAGCTGAAGCAGGTCGGCGAAGTCCCGTCCGGCGTGCGCTTCCAGGTCTGCATCCCCTCGACCGGCGTCATGCTGGGAGCCCGCATCTACGGACCGGACATCGCCAGGATCGCGCCGGCCTATGAAGCCGCGATCTTTCGCGAGGTCGAGCGCATCTGCGCCGAAGTCCCGCACAGCGAGCTCGCCGTCCAGTGGGACTGCACCGAGCCCGTGCGATACGAAAGCGCCGGCGCCGAGGAACGCCGCTCCATGATCGACCGAATGGTTGGCCTGGCAGCTCCCGTCCCCGGCGACGTCGAGCTCGGCTACCACCTCTGCTACGGAGACTGGGAGCACCGCCACATGGTCGAGCCAACGGATACCGGCTACCTCGTCGAGATCGCAAACGGCATCTCCTCGGGCGTCACCCGGCCGCTGGCCTGGATCCACTTGCCGGTACCCGCGCAACCGCTCGGACGACGCCTACTTCGCGCCTCTGACAAACCTCGATCTGCATCCGGAAACGCGGCTCGTCCTCGGCCTCGTGCATTTCACCGATGGTCTGGAGGGGACAAAGCAGCGCATGAACGCCGCGAACAAGGTCGTCTCTGAATACGACATCGGCACCGAGTGCGGCATGGCGCGTCGGCCGCGCGAGACGATCCGGGAGCTGCTCGGTATCCACAAGGAGGCAGCGGAGCTGGGCTTATAGGAGGCGCTATGTTGTCGTTAGCGGATGTCATTCCGCTGCATCTGGCGGACGTCACCTTTCCTGACTTCCACCCGCTTTCAGGGCAAGGCGGACAAATCTTCGGCTTCGCGATTCGTCACCCTGACGGCGTATGCCTCTTCGACACTGGGGCGGGCAACGATTCAGAAGGCATTAACGCCGCCTACCAACTGAAACGTTATGGCCTTGCTGATCGCCTGCAGGCGAACGGTATCGAGAGGGAGGCTGTTCAAGTAGTCGCAAACAGCCATCTCCACTTCGACCACTGCGGCGAAAACAGACTCTTTCCCGGTATTTCCATCTACGTTCAGGGCCGAGAGCATCGCGCAGCGCAAACACAGGGCTATACGGTCGCTCGTTGGGTGGACTTCCCAGGTGCCGCTTACCATCTCATTGAGGCTGAGCATGAAGTCACGTCCGGATTGGCCCTCGTTCCGACTTACGGTCACACGCCAGGGCACCAGTCACTTACCCTTGAAACAGATGAAGGTCTCGTCGTGCTCGCCGGCCAGGCTATCTATTCCCGTCGAGAGTATGAGCATCTCTCAGCCAAACGAGAGTTACTGCAGGATGACCCGCCTCCTGACCCTGAATCCTACCTAGCCTCTTCATTAAAACTGATAGATCTGCGGCCCAGACGGGTCTACTTCAGTCACGACAATTTGGTGTGGGAGCCCCCGCTCTAGCGTGTGATTCCCAGCGGGTCTAACCTGAGATCGAGGTACGAAGTCATGAGAGACATTCACGTAGATACGATTCGCGACAAGCTCGTCGACCTCGGTATCTAGCAGCTAGGGACTACGTATGGGTCATGTCGAGCGGCACGACCCACTCGTCGAACTGGTCCTCGGTGAGCTCTCCAGAGGCGAGCGCGGCTTCTTTGAGGCTCAGCCCCTCGTGGTGCGCCGTCTTCGCGATCGCCGCCGCCTTGTCGTAGCCGATGTGGCGGTTGAGAGCCGTCACCTGCATCAGGTTCTTGTCCAGGTTCTCGCGGATCCTCGTGTGGTTCGGCACGATGCCGACGGCGCAATTGTCGTTGAAGGCGAGCGCGGAGTCCGCGATCAGCCGGATGCTCTCGAGGACCGCGTGGACCATTACCGGCTTGAACACGTTGAGCTGGAAGTTTCCCTGCGTCCCCGCGAAGGCAACGGTTGCGTCGTTGCCGAAGACGCGGGTGGCCACCATGGTTACGGCCTCGGACTGCGTTGGGTTTACCTTGCCGGGCATGATCGAGCTCCCCGGCTCGTTCTCGGGGATCTCGATCTCGCCGATACCGTTTCGCGGGCCGGAGGCGAGCCAGCGCACGTCGTTAGCCATCTTCATCATCGCCGCCGCCAGCGTGCGCAGTGAAGCTGACACCTGGATCAGCTCATCGTGCGCGCTGAGGGCCGCGAACTTGTTGGCGGCCGAGCGGAAGGGGTAGCCCGTCTCCGCTTCGAACTTCTGCGCCGCCAGATCGCCGAAGCTGGCATGAGCGTTGAGTCCCGTCCCGACGGCCGTGCCGCCGATCGCGAGGTTGTAGAGACCGCCCTCCGCGTGCTTCACCTCGCCGAGGGCGAAGTCCAGCTGGGCCACCCAGCCGCCGATCTCCTGGCCGAGCGTGATCGGTGTTGCGTCCTGTAGGTGTGTGCGGCCGACCTTGACGACGTCGCCGTATTCCGCTGATTTCGCCGCCAGCGTCTCGCGCAGCTTGCTGACCGCCCCGTACAGGCGCTCGTTGAGCTCGAGCACCACCGCGATGTGCATTGCGGTTGGGAAGGTGTCGTTGCTGCTCTGACCGCGGTTGACGTGGTCGTTAGGGTGCACGGGCTTCTTGCTCCCCATCTGGCCCCCGGCCAGCTCGATAGCGCGGTTCGAGATCACCTCGTTGGCGTTCATGTTGCTCTGCGTGCCGGATCCGGTCTGAAACACGACGAGCGGGAAGTGGTCGTCCAGCTTGCCGGCAATCACTTCGTCGGCCGCCTGGACGATGAAGTCGGCGACGTCTTGCGGTAGCTCGCCCAGATCGGCGTTTGCCTGCGCCGCACCCTTCTTGAGGATGCCCAGCGAGCGGATAATCGGGCGGCCCCAGACAAAGGTATCGCGGCCGATGGGAAAGTTGTGGATTGAACGCTCGGTCTGCGCACCCCAATAGCGGTCGGACGCTACCTGCAGTTCGCCCATGCTGTCGGATTCGGTTCTCGTGCTCATGGCGTTTAGTTTAGGTATGCCCTACACCCCAGACAATGGCGCATATGACAGCTCCTCTCCTCGGACCGCAGGCAACGCGATCGGCTGCTCTGCCCATTGATCGGGGGCATAATGGAGTCCACGCGCTGCCATGCCGAGCAATTTGGGGACCAAGCATGAGAGACATTCACGTAGATACGATCCGCGACAAGGTCGCCGAGCTCTGCATCGAAGCGGCGCACGTCCTGCCCGACGACGTCCGCCAGGGCCTGCGCAACGCCGAGGCGACCGAGAAGGCGCCCCTCGCCAAGCAGGTCCTCGTCGAGTTGATCGACAACTTCGACATCGCCCAGCGCGAGATGATCCCGCTCTGCCAGGACACCGGCACCACCGTCGTCTTCGTCGAGCTGGGACAGGATGCGCACATCGTCGGCGGCTCGCTGGAAGACGCGATCAACGCCGGCGTCGGTCAGGGCTACACCACCGGTTTCATGCGCGCCTCGATCGTCGAGCACCCGATGACGTCGCGGCAGAACACCGGCAACAACACCCCGGCCGTCATCCACTACGACATCGTCCCCGGCGACGCGCTTCACCTCAAGATCCTGCCCAAGGGCGGCGGCTGCGAGAACATGAGCCGCTTCGTGAACCTGCTGCCGCGCGCCGGCAAAGACGCGGTGATCAACTTCGTACTGCGTGCTATCGAAGAGTCCGGTGGCAATCCTTGCCCGCCTCTGATCGTCGGCGTCGGCGTCGGCGGCACGTCCGAAAAGGCCATGGAGTTGGCGAAGAAGGCAGTCACCCGCGGCGTCGGCAGCCAGAGCGCCGACCCGGAGCTCGCCGCGCTGGAGCAGGAGATGCTCGAGAAAGTGAACGCGCTCGGCGTCGGCCCGCAGGCGGTCGGTGGCACCAATACGGCGCTGCAGGTCAGCATCCTCACCTACCCCACGCACATCACGGCGTTGCCCGTCGCGGTTAATATTCAGTGCCACAGCGCCCGTCTCAAGGAAGCCACGCTGTAGAGGCCGTTGTAGGATGGAAGCATGACCACGCGCACCTCAGCGTCCCTCAAGCAAGCGTTCAAGCGCTTCGTCAAGCTTGTGGAGCCCATTGAAGACGTGAGACACGTTGTGGCTGCCGATGACGGCGAGCCCCGCATTTACACGTTCATCACCGGGATGGACGAACCTGTTATGTTCGAGGTGTTTCACGCTGAGTACCGCATCATGGAGGAATTTCCTGAACTACCTGTCGACTTCCACGTGAGATTCCTTGAAGGAAGACCGCTCGAGAGCTTCCTTCGTCCGACGTCCAATCTCACTTATTCCAGGCAGGCGTAGGATTTCTGGGCGATGGCCACTGTCGCTCAACACCTCGAACAGTTCGAGCGCAACCTCGCCGTTTCCAGCAGGCTCGAAGCATCGGACGATTTCGACTGGGCGGTAACGACTCTATTCTACGCCGCCTTGCACTTGATGCAGGCATACATGATCCAGCATGACCTAAAGGCCGATAGTCACCGCAGACGCGAGCAGCTTATGTTGGCGCATTCAGGGCTACGAATAGTCGTGGATCAATACAGAGCCCTGCGAAGCCTGAGCGAGCACGCCCGCTACGAGTGCCGCCGCTTCTCTCGTGAAGAGTTCGAATCCATCCGCAA
>DASTLN010000281.1:0-10716 GCA_035714925.1 Dehalococcoidia bacterium
CGAAGACATGCCCAAGGCGTATGACCCCGCGTCCGTCGAGGAGACCACGTACAAGCGCTGGGAGGACTCCGGCGCCTTCACGCCCTCCGTGGACGACGACGCCGAGCCGTACACGATCATCATGCCGCCGCCGAACCTGACCGGCGAGCTGCACCTGGGCCACGCGATGATGGACACCGTCGAGGACATCCTCGTGCGGTGGCGGCGCATGCAGGGCAAGCAGACACTGTGGCTGCCGGGCGTCGACCACGCGGCGCTGCCGGTGCATGCGCTCGTCGAGCGGCAGCTGGCCGAAGAAGGGCTGACGCGCTACGACATCGGCCGCGAGGCGTTCCTCGAACGCACCTGGGACTTCGTCAGAAAGAACCGCGACCGCATCTTCGCGCAGCACAAGCGCCTCGGCATTTCGGCCGACTGGACGCGCGAGCGTTTCACGATGGATCCCGGCCCGGCGAAGGCGGTGCGCCGCATCTTTGTCGACCTGTACGAGAAGGGGCTGATCTACCGTGGCAATCGCCTGATCAACTGGTGCCCCGGCTGCCGCAGCGCGCTGAGCGACCTCGAGGTCGAGCGCGAGGATGAAGACTCGTTCCTCTGGCACGTCAGGTACCCGCTGATCGACGCCGAGGGCAAGGACACCGGCGAGTACATCACGATAGCGACGACGCGACCGGAAACGATCCTCGCCGACACGGGAATCGCGGTGCATCCCGAGGACGAGCGCTATGCCCACCTGCACGGCGGGCGTGCCCGCGTCCCGGTCATCGGCCGCGAGGTGCCGATCATCTTCGACGAGGCGATCGAGAAGGACTTCGGCTCCGGCGCGCTGAAGGTGACGCCGGGCCACGACCAGACCGACTTCGAGATCGGCGAGCGCCACAGCCTGCCGATCATCAACTCGATCAACGAAGACGGGACGATGAACGAGGAGGCGGGGCCGTACAACGGCATGGACCGCTTCGACGCCCGTAAGAAGGTGGTCGCCGACCTCAAGGAACAGGGCCTCTTGATCCAGGAGGAGCCCTACCGCCACGCCGTCGGCCACTGCGACCGTTGCGGCACGGTGGTCGAGCCTCTGATGAGCGAGCAGTGGTTCGTCGCGATGACGCAGGTCTACGGCGACGGGCGCAACGGGCCGCGGTCGCTGGCCGGGGACGGGCTCAGGGCCGTCGTCGACGGCTGGGTTGGGCCCTCGGGCAAGAAGACGCAGATCAAGATGGTGCCGGAGCGCCACACGCGTGTCTACCAGAACTGGCTGGAGAACATCCGCGACTGGACGATCAGCCGCCAGATCTGGTGGGGCCACCGTATCCCCGTCTGGTACTGCGACGCCTGCGGCAAGATGACGGTCCCGCTGGACGATCCGACGCAGTGCGCCCATTGCGGCTCGCCGAATATCCGGCAGGACGAGGACACGCTGGACACCTGGTTCTCGTCGGCGCTGTGGCCATTTTCGACGCTGGGCTGGCCGGACGACACGGAGGACCTGCGCTACTTCTATCCGACCTCCGTCATGGAGACGGGCTACGACATCATCTTCCTCTGGGTCTCGCGGATGATCATGATGGGCATCTTCGCGTTGGATGAGATCCCCTTCGAGTGGGTCTACTTCCACGGCACCGTGCGCGACGACGAGGGCCAGCGGATGAGCAAGTCGAAGGGCAACGGGGTCGACCCCGAGGTGCTGATCGACCGCTACGGCGCCGACGCGCTGCGCTTCAAGCTCGTGACGGCGGGCGGCACCGGCAACGACCAGCGCCTCGAAGAGCCACGCATGGAGGCGGCGCGCAACTTCGCCAACAAGCTGTGGAACGCCTCCCGCTTCGTCCTCTCGCAGCTCGATGAGGACGAACGCGTCGCTGCGCTCGACCCCTCGCGGCGCGCCGAGATGCCGGCGGAGGATCGCTGGATCCTGTCGCGGCTCGAACGCCTCGTCTCGAACACGGACCGTCTCATGGAACGCTTCGAGTTCGGTGAGGCGGGGCGTGAGATGGAGGAGTTTCTCTGGGACGAGTTCTGTGACTGGTACCTGGAGATCGCCAAGATCCGCCTGCGCAACAGCGACGAGGCCTCGCCGATGCCGGTCCTGGTCCACGTCCTGGATGCGTGCCTGCGGCTGCTGCACCCTTATATGCCCTACGTCACGGAAGAGATCTGGTCGGGCAGCGGCGAGCTGAAGCGTCATCTGCCGGACGATGCGGGGGGCATGGTGATGAAGGCCCGCTACCCGGGGCAGACCGAGGTCTGGCAGGACGAAGCGGCCGAGCGCGAGATGACGCTCGTCCTCGACATCGTCAGGGCGGTACGCAACATCCGCCGCGAGCGCGGCATCGACGCCGGACGCTGGCTCGAGACGTACGTCGTCGCCGACGCTTCGCTGGCCAAGCACGCGCCGGCGATCGAGGCGCTGGCGCGGGTGCGGCCGCTGAAGATCGTCTCGCAGCGCGGCGACGCGCCGGCCGAGCCGGGCGCGACGGCGATCCTGGCCGAGGCTCAGGTTGTCGTGCCGTTGACCGGCCTGTTCGACGTCGCCGCCGAACGCGCCAAGCTGGAGAAGGAACGCGTCCAGCAACGCGGCCAGGTCGAAGGGCTGGAGAAGCAGCTGAGCAACGAGAAGTTCCTCTCAGGCGCACGTCCGGAGATCGTCGAGGGCGCCCGCCAGCGTCTCGAGGATGCGCGTTCACGTCTCGCCGGCATCGAGGCGCGGCTGGCGGAGCTAGGCTAGACCGTGAGGGTAAGATTGTGGCGATGAAACGAGAAATCATGCGTGCCCTGGATGATCTGCCCGATGACGCCAATATCGAGGACGCCATGGAGCGTCTTTATGTTCTGTACAAGGTCGATCGTGGGCTCAAGCAGGTTGAAGCAGGCAGGACGATTAGCCAGGCCGAAGCCAAGGCCCGCATGCAGAAGTGGCTTCCGTAAGGTGGTCTGAGCAGGCGCTAGACGACCTGGACGCGGTATGCCTTTTCATCGCACGTGACGCGCCCATGGCGGCTGAGCTGTTCGCTCGAAGTGTCTTTGAGACGACCGACAGGCTCGAAGCGTTTCCGCAGTCTGGCCGCGAAGTCCCCGAGACGGGACGGGCCGACATACGGGAGCTCATCGTCGGCAATTACCGGGTCATTTACCAGCTTCTTGATGAGGATGCGGTTATCCTGACCGTCCATCACGGAGCCCGGTTATTGGATGACCTCCAACAGTGAGATCGGGCCGCGAGGGGCCTCGCCTGATTTCGGTTCGTGAGGTACTTTCATGGATGACTTCGACCTCTACCGTTTGTTCAAGACGCTGCACGTTGTCGCCGTGATCGTTCTGGGCGGTGGCTTTGTGCTGGAAGGCATCGTCGGGTCGCTGCTGCCGAAGGTGAAGACGGTGCAGGAAGCGCGGGCTTACGCGTTGTTGCTCTACATTTCGGAGAACTTCCTGTCGATCCCGGCAGCGATCATCCTCGCGGTGTTTGGCTACCTTGCGGCCGACCGCATCGGTTATGACCTCGACGTGACCTGGCTTTTACTGGGGCAGATCGGCTTCTATGGAATCGTCGTGATCGCGCTTGCGGTCCTGAGGCCGGCCTCGAACCGGCTGTACAAGATGACGCGCGAGGCTCCGGACGGCCCGCTGACGGCAGAGATCACGGCGCACATGAAAAACGTCGGGCCGATGATCGCCGGCCCTGCGACAACTGTGATCTTTGTCGCGGTTATCTATCTGATGGTGGCGAAGCCGAACTGGTAGGCGTGCCGTGGCAGAAAACAGGGCTTCGCGCAGATAACAGGCTGGCCGGGAGCCTGTTTTCTGTTATCTGCCCTCTGTTCCCGGCCTAGCCGAAGCCGTCGACGCGGTTGAAGGCTTCGTAAACCAGGTCGGTCCCCTTCGCCTGGTGAGAGCGCACTTCGTCGACCAGCGCCGCCGCGTTGAGGCGCAGCGATTCGACCCAGACAGCACGCGAGCCAAGCTGCTGTTCGGTGAGTCCGACCACGTCGTCGATGTGGCGCTGGATTAGATCGTGGTCGTTCATCACCATGCCGACGCGCGATTGTAGATGAGGCTTCAACGCCAGGACCTCGGGAAGCGAACCCTCGTCGCCTTCCGTTTCACGGACGTGCTTCTCGAAGACGCGGGCCAGCTTGCGAAGCTCCGCCAGGAGGTTGGTTGCCCAGGAGGCGGCGTCGGCGGCAGGTGCCGTGATGGCATCGTCCAGGGAACGGCGCGCTGACCTGAGGGCGTCGCGCCGGATACTGACTATCGGTCTCGAATAGACGGTGGTCATCGCGTTACTTGCCCTCCCTGATGCGTACGATAGCGACCGCATGTTTCGGACAGGTTTCCGTAGCGGGGCAATCGCCACGAAATTTTCGAAGAGGGACCCCGGTAGGCGTGCGACACTTGTTGGTGATGCGGATTCGATGTCTTGTCGCGGTCTGGACGCTATTCTTGATATCGAGTCACCAGAATGGAACCTGGTGTTACCGGACGGGATCGGGGATGTGGTTGAGTCGCCCGGTGGGCGGTTTCTGGCAAAGGGTTGGAATATTGGGGCACGGTGGGCTTTGCTGAAGACGCTCTTGCTGGCTGCGGGGCTGGCCCTGCATGTCGCGTGCGGCGGCGATGACAAAGCTCCCGCGCCGACACCTATCGCGACGACCGCAGCAGGCGGCGCTCAACCGCAGGCATCGAGCAGCGATGGCGCCATCTTCATTCCTTCGATCGAAGTCGGAGCGCCGCTGACGGTGAAGGTCCTGGTTGCAGGGCAGCCGTTGCCGTCGCCGGACGGACCGAACGACGTTGCCATCTACGACTTTGGGTCAGACGCCCCAGGGTTGGGCGGCGTGCCGGGCGAGGGAGGCAACGTCGTCTTGGCGGGCATGAACCTGGCGCTGGAGGGCTGCATCCGCGGCGAGCCTCCCTGCGATGCCGTCTTCCGAAGGCTACGAACCGTCGATGCGGGATCAAATATCGATTTGCTTTGGCAGGCCGAGACCTACCGCTACCAGGTTGTCGCGATGTGCAGCGTGCCGACGGCGAACTTTGGGGACGGTATCTACAGGCGCACTACGGAGGAGCAGCTGACGTTGCTGACGGGCGCCGGGAACTGGCGGAGCGACAGCGGCTGGAGCCACGTGCTGATAGTCATTGCCAAACCGGCGCCCCGCACGGCGCTGGAGCCCTGCCCGGAGGGCACTCGGACGGGCCGTCCGTAAGGCTGAGCCGCCGATTCGATTCTGTTTGACCCTACTATAGGCCGATGCTAGCATTCGCCTGCTTGTGATGTACGGCACCAGGCAAGATTGCCTGGAGAGAGAGCACCCTCACTAGCAGGACAGGGCGGATGCAGGCTCTCTTCGATAACTATGCGGCGGTACTGGTTGCGGCTCTCACCGGCTGCATGCTGGTGGTAACCGCGATCATCGGAGCCAAGCTCCTTGCCCCCTACTCCTCGAACCGCGAAAAGGGTATCGCGTACGAGTGCGGTATGTTGCCGATCGGCCGCGTCCGCACCCAGATCCACGTCCGCTACTACGTCTACGCGATCCTGTTCCTGATCTTTGACGTCGAAGCCGTCTTCCTCTTTCCGTGGGCTGTCTCCGTGGCGCAGATCGGCGAGGTCGCCCTGTATTCAATGATCCTGTTTATCCTGATTCTGGGCGCCGGCCTCGGTTACGCCTGGAAGAAAGGCGTCCTGGAATGGAAGTAAACGAAGAGCCGACGAACGGCGAATCGACGCCGGAAGCGGCGGCTGAAACGCCGGCGGAGGCGACCGAAGCCGCGCCCGCGGCGACGCCCGCCGAGCGCCCGCCGCGCGACACATCCGCCGTTCCCGGCCGCGTGCCGCAGCCGGCGGTTGAGGTCGCCGCGACCTCACGGCCGATGTCCCTCGGCGTCCAGCTGGAGATGGCGCGCCTGACGCCGATCGAGCACGACCAGCCGAAGGCGCTGTACAAGACGGTGCTACCCGGCGTGATGCAGGTGCCGGCGGACTACATCATCGCGGCGGCACGCAAGAGTTCGCTTTGGCCGATGACGTTCGGGCTGGCCTGCTGCGCCATCGAGATGATTGCCACGTACATGTCGCACCACGACCTCGATCGCTTCGGCATCGTGCCGTGGCCGTCGCCGCGGCAGTGCGACGTGATGATCGTTGCGGGCACCGTGACCAAGAAGATGGCGCCGGCGGTAAAGTTGCTCTACCAGCAGATGCCGAACCCGAAGTGGGTCATCTCGATGGGAGCCTGCGCCACGAACGGCGGCCCCTACACTCGCTACGACCGCGTCCTGCAGGGAGTCGACAAGATCATCCCGGTGGACGTCTATGTCCCGGGTTGTCCGCCGCGGCCGGAGGCGCTGATCGACGGTTTCATCGCGCTACAAAACAAGATCATGGAAGAGCGAAACAGGGTGGGATGAGCCCCGACGAAGAGACGAACGAGAAGCCGGCGGAGGCCGAAGCTGCCGAGGAAGAGGCAGCGCCCGCTATCGGGCCTGTTGCCGATCTGTTCAAGACCGCGCTGCCCGGCGTATCCCTCGATGCCGTTCAGGGCGCGCTCGACGTCCTAATCACGATCGACCGCAAGGACGTCCACCAGGTCCTCGAGGCCGCGAAGAACGACGAGACGCTGGCGTTCGACCTGCTGCGCAACCTGAGCGGCGTCGACTACGAGGAAGCCGGACTCGAGGTGGTCTATCACCTCTACTCCTTCACGCATAAGCACAACGTCACGATCAAGGCGAGGGTGCCCACGGAGGACCCGAAGATCCAGACCGTGTCCGACCTCTGGCGCGGCGCCGACTGGCACGAGCGCGAGGCCCGGGACATGTTCGGCATCGAATTCGAAGGTCACCCGAACCTGGTGCCAATCTTGCTGCCGGAAGACATGCTGGACCACTTCCCGCTACGCAAGGACGTCCCGCTGGCGCCGCTAGAGGAGTGGCAGGGCGAATTGCTGGGCGCCAATGTGGCCCAGGCCGGTTACATCCCGCCGGGCTCCGGCTTCGAGGTCGAGGCTTCTAAGGAAGGCGAGTAGGGTGGGAGTAACAAGTAACAGGTTACAAGTAACAGGTAGCACGCGGCCGATGCTTGGTAGCTTGTTACTTGTTACCTGTTACTTGTTGCCAGGTGGTCGGGAGGTGGCGGCATGACGACTGAGCACGAGCTCGACACGATCGACGTCAACGTCAACATCGGGCCGCAGCACCCGGCCACACACGGTGTGTTCCGCATGGTCCTCGTCATCGACGGTGAAGAAGTCGTCGACCTCATACCGCACATCGGCTACATGCACCGGGGCGCCGAGAAGCTGTCCGAGAACATGGACTACCGCCAGGCGATCGGCTACCAGGACCGTACCGAGTACCTGGCGCAGTTCAACGCCGAGCTCTGCTACGTGCAGGCCGTCGAGAAGCTGGCCGGGCTGGTGCCGCCGGAGCGCGCCGAGTACATCCGCGTCATCCTGGCGGAGCTAAACCGGATCAGCAGCCACTTCATGTTCCTCGGCGCCTTCGGCACCGACCTCGGTATCTTCGGCACCGCATTCACGTATGCCTTCCGCGAGCGCGAGAACGTCCTCGACCTGTTCGAGGAGATCACGGGTGACCGCCTGATGTACGCCTACTTCCGTCCCGGCGGGGTTGCCTGGGACGTGCCGCGCGATTTCAAAGAGCGGGTCGAGTGGGTCTGCGAGAACGCGCTCGTGGGCGCCATGGACCTTGACAAGCTGCTGACCGACAACGAAATCTTCATCATGCGAACGCGCGGCATCGGCCTTCTGTCGGCCGCCGACGCGATCAACTACGGAGCGAGCGGTCCGGTCCTGCGCGCCAGCGGCGTCGACCACGACCTGCGCCGCGCCGAGCCTTACTCGATCTACGACCGCTTCGACTTCAACGTCCCGATCGGTACCAACGGCGACTCCTACGACCGCTACCTGGTGCGTCTTGCCGAGATTCGAGAGTCGGTGAAGATCGTGCGCCAGGCGGTGGCGCAGATGCCGGACGGCCCGATCCTGCCCGAGCGCATGCCGCGGCTGCTGCGTCCCGCGGCGGGTGAGGTCTACATGCGCTGCGAGAACCCGCGCGGCGAGTACGGCGTCTATCTGGTCTCGAACGGCGGCACGCACCCGTACCGGCTGCGCATACGCTCCTCGTGCTTCTGCAACCTCTCGGCGCTGAAGCACATGACGGTGGGTCACTACGTGGCGGACGCCGTGACGATCCTGGGGTCGATAGACATCGTGCTGTGCGAGGTCGACAGGTGAGCTTCGCAGTAACAAGTAACAAGTTACAAGTAACAGGAGGCGTCCAGGTCGAGCTTGTTACTTGTTACCTGTTACTTGTTACTCAGGGCGGAGGGGTCTAGGGGATGGGTTACTTCCTGTGGGGCGTCTTCGGCGTCGACATGAACGTCTGGCTGGACGCCTTCGTGCGTCTGCAGATCGTCGTCATCGTCATGACCGTCACGGTGATGGGCCTGATCTACCTGGAGCGCAAGTTCGTCGGACGCCTGCAGATGCGCCTCGGGCCGATGCGCACGGGCCCGTTTGGAACGCTGCAGTCGATCGCCGACGCGCTGAAGCTGCTCACGAAAGAAGACCTGCGCCCCTCGACGGCCGACTTCTGGCTGTTCGAGCTGGCGCCCTACGTGACCTTCGTGCCCGTGTTCATGACGCTGATGGCGTTGCCGTTCATGGAGGGCTGGTTCGTCCGTGACCTGCAGCTCGGCCTCTTCTACATCGTGGCGATTTCGGGTGTCACCGTGATCGGCTACATGATGGCCGGCTGGGCGTCCGACAACAAATACGCGCTGCTCGGCGCCGTGCGTTCCGCGGCGCAGCTAATCAGCTACGAGATCCCGTTGATCCTCGCCGTGCTCGCCGTGTCAATCGTGGCCGGCTCGCTCAACCTGAACGTGATCACGGAGCAGCAGGACGTCGTACCGAACCTGCTGCTGCAGCCGCTGCCCTTCATCATCCTGCTGACCGCCATCCTGGCCGAGCTCTCGCGCCGCCCCTTCGACATCCCGATCGGTGAGTCGGAGCTGGTTGGCGGCCCGTGGGTTGAGTACAGCGGCATTCGCTGGAGCATCATCTTCGCGCTGACGGAGTACGCGGGCCTCTGGGGCTTCTCGATCATCGGCGCACTGGTCTTCCTTGGCGGTTGGGAGTGGCCCTTCGGCACGGCGTCGTTCTGGGGCGACTTCGACTTCCTCTACCAGCTCTTCCTGGTGTTCACGAAGTCGTTCTTCCTCATCCTGATGATGATGTGGATCAGCGCCACGTTCCCGCGGCTACGCATCGACCAGCTGATGGCGTTCTGCTGGAAGATCCTGCTGCCGTTCGGCTTCCTTCAAGTCATGGTTAACGGCATCATCGTGACGTACAAGCCTTCGGAGGAGCTACGCGACGTACTCCTCTTCCTCACGTCAAGCGCGCTTCTAGTCGCGATGGCGTACGTAATCTACCTGGCAACACGGCAACCTTCACGCGAAGAGCGCGTCGGCGCCATGCTCGCCACCAGGAGTGTCCAATGATCGGTGTTCTCCGTTCTCTGACCGCAACCTGGGGCACGATGCTGCGAAAGCCCGTGACCATCCAGTACCCAACCCAGCATCGCAAGGTGCCAGAGCGCGAACGTGCCTTCCCAATCCTGCTCTGGGACTTCGACGTGGAGGAGCCATTCTGCACCGGCTGTCACGCTTGTGAGCGCGCCTGCCCTGTTGAGTGCATGACCGTGACGATGAAGGACAACCCGAAGCACGCGGCCGGCGAGAGCAAGCGCCGCAAGATCCTCGATGAGTTTTTCATCGACTACGCGCGCTGCATGCGCTGCAACATCTGCGTCGAGGTCTGCAACTTCGACGCGATCGCCATGAACAACACGTGGACCGGCCACGAGCTGTCCGTTGTCGACCGTGAAGACCTCGTCATGGACCGCGACCAGTTGATGACGCTGTCCAAGGACAAGCAGATCAGACCATGGGTGGCTCCGTGATGGCCGAGCAACAAGCTACAAGCTACAAGCTACAAGGTATTCGAGAGGCAACAGGCGAAGCGCCTCTCTCTAGTTGCTGGTTGCTTGCCGCCGGGGATGGATCTCGAGGGGTGGCTGCGTGACTGTAGCCGAAGTCGTCTTCTACATCCTGGCTGTTGTCGCGATCGTGGCGGCGATCGGCGTCGTGACTGTACCCAACGTGGTGCACGCGGCGTTGTTCCTGATCCTTTCGCTGCTGGGTGTGGCCGGCTTTTACGTCCTCCTCTCCAACGAGTTCCTGGCGCTGGTGCAGATCCTGATCTACGCCGGGACGATCTCGATCCTAATGCTGTTGGCCCTGATGCTGACGCGCGGCCGCGAACAGAACCTGCCCAGCGTGGGCGCCGGGGCGCAATGGCCGTTGGCGCTGCTGGGCACCGTCGTGTTGATCGCCGTGCTGCTGACGGCGGTGTTCGACGTCACGTGGCCGCGGGACGACGGCATCGTCACGCTGGTCGACATCAACACGCTGGGCGGCGCGCTGTTCCGTGACTGGCTGCTGCCGTTCGAGCTCGTGTCCGTGGTGTTGACGGTCGCGCTGATCGGCGCCGTGGTCATGGCGCACCGGGACGAGGAGGAGGCCTAGGTGGAAACTGCCGCCGAGCAGATACCGCTGGAAGCGTTCCTCTCCGTAGCCGCGATCATCTTTTCGCTGGGTGTCTACGGCGTCCTTTCTCGCCGCAACGCGGT
>DASTLN010000282.1:0-15665 GCA_035714925.1 Dehalococcoidia bacterium
CGATCTGGCTAGGCGGCGAATCTGACGCAACGATTCAGAACGTCATCGACCTTGCTGACGGTTGGGTGATGCTCACACGCGGGAGCGCCGACCGCTTGTCACAGGTGCTGGCGCGTCCCGATTGGCCGACGCGCCCGATGACGATTGTGCGGATGGTCCGCATGTTTGTGGCCGAAGATGGTGACTCGGCGGTTGCGGATGCAAAGGCCTCATTCGAAAAAGACCCGGTCGGGAAGGGTGGCACAGCGGCCACTTTCGACGAGTTCATCCAGCGTGAGATCGTCGGCACGCCGGACGAATGCATGCGGCGCATCGCGGAGCTCGAGGCCGGGGGTACTAACTACCTGCGTCTGGCCTTCGACAACGAGGCGCAACAGGAGCGGGCAGCGCGACTCATCTTGCCCAGACTGGCCAACTAGCCGGCGCGTTTCAACGAGGGCTACGGCTGCTTGTAGTGCGGCATGACCTCGGTGATGAACAGCTCCAGCGAGCGCATCGCCTGTTCGTGCGACAGGGAGCCGAACTGGAAGCCGATGGTGAGGTAGTTCGCCCCGGTGGTGACGTACTCGTCGAGATAGGTATGCATCGTCTCCGGCGACGCAAAGATGGGGTTCACGCCGGAATGCTGGCGGCGCCGGGCGCGCTCCTCTCGTTGCGCATCGCTCAGGCCGCTGAGCCTCGCTTCGATGACCTGCATCTCCTCGTAGGGAATGTGGCCCTCCGCCAGCTCGGCCAGGCGCGCATGGCCTGAGGGTGCGCTGAACAGGTGCCCCATCTGGCGCCGTTCTGCCTCAAGGCGTCTAGGAGTACCCAGGTTCCAGCTGAAGGCTTCGTACGCGGGCTCGCCGATCCGTCGCGCTGCTTCGTCCGATTCGGCCATGACGAGCCAGATGCTCGCGCCCACCCTGGGCTGCCGGCCCTGTGGCGTGAGCCCGTCTTCGCCCCAACGATCCGTCCAGACCTTGCGATAGCGCATGATGTTCGCCTCGACCTGGTCGAGGGTGCCGGTGAAGAGCGCATTCATCCCCCTCGACGCCGCGGTCGTCGGGTTGCGCATGTACCAGAACGGCGGGTAAGGCTCTTGAAACGGCCGCAGCCGCATTGGCACTTCATCGAAGCTGTGGAACCGCCCTTCGTACGTCAGCAGGTCGTGGCTGAGGCCTTGCTGGACGACGGCCAGCGTCTCCTCGAAGCGCTCGCGGTTCTCGTCCTCGTCGTAGCCCTGGCCCCAGAAGAAGGCTTCGAGAACGCCGCCCCTACCGACGCCCAGCTCGAGTCGCCCGTTCAGGAGGTTGTCGAGCATTGAGATCTCTTCGATCAGTCTGAGGGGGTGATACAGCGGCAGGACGTAGACGCCAGGGCCCATGTGCAGGTTCTTCGTGCGCTGTGACGCCGCGGCGAGGAAGACGTTCTGCGACGGCGCCATGGCGTGAATCGCGGGTGTGTGGTGCTCCGCGACGAAGTAACAGTGAAAACCGGCCTGGTCCAGGACCTCGAGTTGCTCCAGCCGCTGTTCGTAGAGACGGGCCAGGGGGACTCCAGGCAGGTGCTCTACGTGGTCGAAGACACCGAACTGCAAGTTCCAACCGCTCCCAGGTGCCGCTGCCTAGTCGAAGTGCGGGAAGATATCGTCCGCCGTCATCGGCTTCTTGATGACCTCGAACTCGCGCGAGAGCCTGATCGCCTCGTTGAAGCCATCGCGATTCGCGGCCAGCCCAAACGGGAACGGGTCCTCCTTGCCGATGACGGCCTTGACGTCCGCTGTCGCCTCCGCGCCTGACTTCTGCTTCGACTGCTTCAGCGCCTCATACAACGCCTCTGAGACCCAAGGGTTGTCCTGCAGCACCGAGTTCTTGATCGCCAGGATGACGAAGGGCTGAATAATCCCGGTCTTCTGATAGTAGGCCTTGTCGAGCTCGATCGCATTGGGAAACAGCGGCTTGACCTTGTCCGACTGGCCGCCCTTGAGGTTGCTGCCGGCGATGCCCGCGTGGATATCGCCAGAAACGAGCCGTGGGAAGAGGTCCTCACCCTGGCCCGCGCTGACATTCGGCGGTAGATGCTCCTGGGCCTGGGGGACATGTTCCGGCTCTGCCAGCACCCATTCGATGGAGCGCCAGTCGACGCCGAACTCGTCGACCAGGATTCCCCGATCGAGGGTCCCGGGCGTGACCGTCCACGTCCGCGTGCCGACGCGCTTGCCTTCGAGGTCCTTCGGCGTCTTGATGCCGGAATCGACGTTGTAGATGAACTCGGAGTGGTGGAAGCCGCCGTTCAGGCACACCGGCAGGCAGGTGAACGGGACGTCGTACTCGATGGCGCAGAGGTAGCTGACGACGCTCATGAGCGAGACGTCGTACTCCACCGTGCGTGACATCTGGCGCCAGATGTCGACCTGGTAGTCGATGTCGATTTGCTCGAACTCGATCCCCGGCACCGTGACCGAGCCGTCCTTCAACGGAGCGATGATCTTCGAGTTGCCGAGGGCTGCCTTCAACTTAAGACTGGATGTCATCACGCCTCACGATCCGTGCTGGTTGCAATGCTCCGCTTCTCCCTGGCTAGCCGCCTTTGTGATGCAGTTCCAGGTGCTGGCGCAGCAGGTCCTTTCCGTAGTCGTTGCCGTTGGGCGTCCGGACCATCGTGTGGACGTGGAACTTCTCCGGCTCGTTGTTTTCCAAAAAGATGCCGCGGTGCATGTCAAATTCGATCATGAGCACGGGGCTGTGGACCTTGTAGTAATAGGTGTCGTTATCGCCGTAGCCGCCGATCCAGGCGAAGTAGGCTTCGTCCAGGCGGCGCTCGATCTCGCGAAGGCGAACGCGGCTGTGGCCCGGCCGCATGTAGCCGACATACGCTTCGACCACGCTCATCAGCAGGTCGCGCTGACCGGCCGAGAACTCAGAAACCGCGATGCCCTCGTACGGGATGATCGCGTTGTCCTGGAACGCCGTGGACTTCTGGCGGCCCTCCGAAGGGTGAGCGCGCTCCGGCGGCAGTTCAGTCGAGAGCATTGTCGGGAACAGGATCGCCTTCTTGCGTTGGGCGTCGGAGAGGGCATGGATCATTTCCAGCCCGTTGCGCAGCTCTGCGTCGAAGATCGATATGCCGTCGAACTGGCCGGTGTCGCAGTAGATCGGTTCTCCGCCCATGAAGGCAGGCGTCATTGTGACCTGGTCGCCGAGCACGAGGAAGCTCAGGTTGAGATGATGACCGTCGATCTGCCAGCCCCACGGCTCATCCGCGGACGGCGTTCCGAAGATAGTCAGGAAGTAGAGCAGCTCGCCGAGGCTCTCGTCGAAGCCCGTGATTTCGCGGAGGAATTCGTTGAGCTTCATGATGTTGCGCGTCGTCTCGAAACCGAAGCCGCTGAGGCTGGCGCGCAGGACGTCGTACGCGGCATCCAGCTGTGTTTTGCTGAGCGATTCGAGCAGCACTCCGTGGCGGAAGATGAACATCTCGGCGTTGTGCCAGAGGCGCCACTCCGGCGTGTCGATAGGACGGGTAGCCGCCTCGCGATGCTCGTGGTTCAGACACTCGAGGAAGGCGTTTGCGGCATCGATGATCGGCGTCGTAGGTATGCCGGTGGGCTGCAACGGGAAGAGGCCGGGTATCGCCTTGCCATCGGTGGTGATGCCGGTGAACGGCGCGTCGGCCAGGCCGAGCAGGCGTGGCATGTTCTCGCGCAGCTGCGGGGGAAGGCGCGTTTCCTCATACGTCCTCGCGACACTCGGCGCCCTGTCCCGGACGCCAAAGCCGTGGAAGCCTCTGTTTGTCATTGTGTCTGCTCCTATGGTTTCCTGGCGGGCTACACCGTCTTCAATGACGAAGCGGCGTCCCCGTGCTGCTCCAATTGTCGTAGAGAACGACCTCGCTAAAGTCCTTGCGCTCGCGCGTCGCGACCTCGCGATCGCGCAACTCCTGCGTGGGCAGAAGGTCGGACGGGCCGCGATAGCCGAGCGCCACGACGACCGCGACCTTGTAATCCTGGGGGATGCCGAGCACATCGCGCACTACGTCTTCGGTGAAGTTGCCCATCTGGTGGGCCACGAGTCCCAGTGCGTGCGCCTGCAAGACAATGCTCTGGACCGCGAGTCCGAGCTCAAAGAGGTAGAACTGCTTGCCTTCCTTCATATGGTAGTGCGAATCTTCGGGACGTCCACATACCACGACGTAGGCGGGGCAGCGCAGCGACCACGCCGCGTTGCCGGGCGACAGGCCGGTAGCGACGCGTTCCATCTCCTGCTTGTCACGCACGAGGATGAAGCGCCAAGGCTGCGTGTTTGTTGCCGAGGCGGACCACCGCGCCGCGGACATGATCAGGTTCAGTTTCTCTTCCTCAATGGGTGTTTCGAGGAAAGACCGCGTGCTGCGGCGGTTGGCCAACGTTTCGGAAACAGTTAGCTCTTCAGGCACAAATACCCCCAAACGGCCGGCAGGTCACTGGTGGGCATCCCTTGCCGGCGTGGCTGTTCTGGGCGGCGGCGGTTAGCCCCAGAGGCGCTTCGTTGCTATTGCCGCGCCGTCCGCCATGGCCTTGAACTTGGCCCAGATCAGCGGCGGGAAAACGGCGTCCTTGCGGAAGGCGATGGTACCGAATCCGCAGTCGGTGCTGGCGATGACGTTTTCTTTGCCGACAAGGTTGGCGAAGGTCTCAATGCGGTCGGCAACGAGCTCCGGATGCTCGATGTAGTTGGTTGTGGAGTCGATGACGCCAGGGATCAGGATCTTGCCGTCGGGGAGTTTGACGTCCTTCCAGACCTTCCACTCGTGAGCGTGCTGCGGGTTGCAGGCTTCGACTGAATAGGCGTGCGCCTTGACCTTGAGCATGACGTCGACGATGTCCCTGAGCGGCACGTCTATGTCATGGGGTCCTTCCTGGTTGCCCCAGCAGATATGGAGTCGAATCTGGTCTTCCGGGATGTCGGCAAGCGCGGTGTTCAGCGCCTCGACCCAGAGCTCCATGCGGCCCTTCTTGTATTCTTCGATCGGCCGGTCACGGAACTCATTCGTGTTGCGATCCATGACCATTTCCGGCGCGTCGATCTGGAGGATGAACCCGGCGTCCGTGATCGCCTTGTATTCGTCCTTCATGACGCCCGCGATGGCGTAGACATACTCCTCGTAGGTCTTGTAGTACGAGTTTGCGGTTCGCTGGGCGATGATGCCGATGGATGCCGAGGGCAGGAAGGCTTCTTCGACTTGAACCGACTTCAGCGCAGCCTTGAGACGGCTGATGTCCGCGGTGACCGCGTCGAAGTCCCGCCAGCCCAGCGGTTCGTTGCATTCGGGTATGCCGGGCTGGGCACCGCCGACCTGGGCGCCCATCAGCTCAGCGCGCCAGGGACCGTACTCCGGCCAGTTGGCGAACATGCCGCCACCGCCACCGGGCGGCGCCGCGGCAACGGCGCCAAAGCCGCTCAGCCGGCTCGTCACGTAGGTCGAGAAGCTTGGCTTGGAGAACTCGCCATCCGTGACGATGTCGATGCCTGAGTCTGCTTGCTGTCGAACGACTTCGCTTACAGCTTCGCTGAGGTGCTTGTCGAGGGCTGCGCGATCGTATTCCTTGCCGCTTTCTCTCTGGCGGATCATCTCCAACAGGTCTTTGGGCCTTGAAAGGCTGCCCGTGTGAGTGGTGAGGATCCGCTGTGTACTGTGTTTCATTTGATGCCTTTCTTTTCCCAGAGCGAGGATTCCTAGCGGCCCCGCAACCGCGGGTCGACCACATCTCGGATTGCGTCACCGAGCAGGTTGAACCCGAGGACGGCAACCATGATCGCGGCGCCGGGCGCAATCGCCATCCACGGCGCGATCTCAAAGTACTGACGGCCGGTTCCGCTCAGCTCACGTCCCCAGGAAGGGTCCGGCGGCGGTGTGCCCAGCCCGAGGAAGCTCAGAGCCGCCTCGATGAGGATTGCATTGCCGATACCGGCCGTGCCGAGGATGAGCGCCGGCGCCAGCATGTTGGGCAGCACGTGCCGGAACGCGATACGAGCCTCCGACGCGCCGATTGAGCGCGCGGCCTCAATGAACGGCTCCGGCTTGATCGACAACACGGCGCCCCTGACGATTCGGTTGGCCGAAGGTGTGTAGACAAGACCGATCGCCAGAATTACGAAAATCACGTCGCGGCTGAACATCGCGGCGATGAGCAGCGCCAGGATGAGCGGCGGGAACGCCATCAGTGCGTCCATGACCCGCTGGATCGACAGGTCTACCTTGCCGCCAAGATAGCCGGAGAGGAGGCCGAAGAAGAGGCCACCGGCAAGCCCCAGCGCTGTTGCCGATACTCCGACGATCAATGATGTCCGCGCGCCCCAGACGGTTCGGGCGTATATATCCCGACCGGATTCGTCTGTGCCGAACCAGTATTCGCTGGAAGGCGCTTGCAGCCGGTCACGCGCGCTTTGAGTCTCCGGGTCGCCGGTGATCAAAGGAGCGACGATTGCCAGCACGACCAGGATGAGGACGAGCACCGCGCCGATTCCGCCCAGCGGCTTACGCCCGGCAAAGTGCGCGAACGCACCCAGGGGAGCAAGCAGGTTGAGTCGCTCCGGCGGCGGCTCCAGGATGTCTGCGATGCTCGGACCAGTCGTTGCCATGACTAACTCTGGTACTGGATCCGGGGATCGATCGCCCCGTAGAGAATGTCAACCATGAGGTTTACAGAAACAAACCCGACGGCAAACATGAGCACGGATGCTTCGATCTGTGGGTAATCCCGCTGAGAAATGCCATCGACCAGGAGCCGTCCCAGTCCGGGGAGGCCAAAGACCTGCTCGATTACGACGGAGCCGCTGAGAATGAGTCCGAACTGATTGCCAATCAGCGTAAAGACCGGGATCAGCGCGTTGCGAAGCCCATGCCGAATCAGGACGGTGCCCTCTGCCAGCCCTTTGGCCTTTGCTGTTCGCATGTAGTCCTGATGCAGCACTTCCAGCATCATAGCCCGGGTCATTCGCAGGATGATCGCCGACGAGGACAGGCCGATGATCGACGCCGCGAGGCCGTACTTGATGATGTTGTCAGGCTGGTCGGTTATCGAAGGGGCGCCTACTACGGGTGTCCAGTTCCACCAGACCGCGGCGAAAGTAATCACGAGGGTTGCAAGCCAGAAGTTCGGGAGGGCCAGGCCTGTGATGCTGATCAGCCTCAGGACATAGTCGGGCCATTTGTCCTGGGCTGCGGCGCTGGCCACGCCGAACGGGATGGCGATGAGCACTGCGATCAGAATGGATAACACACCCAGTTGCAGGGTGACCGGCGCCGCGCGAGCAATGTTGTCAATCACGGGACGACCGGTCCAAAGGGAGTCGCCAAAATCGAGCTGGATTATGCCGCCTAGCCAACTGAAGTACTGGACGTACAGCGGCCGGTTGAGACCAAGGTCTTCGCGCAATTCCTCGACCAGAGCCGGGTTGGCCTGGTCACCGAGGCGAGCGGACGCTATGTCACCGGGTACTACACGAACCGCGGCGAAGAGGATGATGGTTACACCCAGGACCACGGGAATGGCCAGGATGATCCTCTGGACTGCGTATTGGCCCATAGGAGCCCTTACTCCTTCGTCACCAATCAAGCTGGGGCTGCCGCACAGACGGACGAGGCCTGACCCTCTTATGGGGCCAGGCCTCGCAAGGTGTGATTATCAGGCGTCCAGCCACATGTCCGCGGCATTGCGGGTGACCGAGCCGAAGCTGGCGCTTGGCAGCCAGTTCCGGACCTTCGGGTCGAATGCCGTGAAGTTGTAAGGCGTCATCAGGATGAGGAAACCCGGGTCTTCGAGGTTCAGTCGCTGAGCCTCCTTGTAGCTCTCGACGCGGCCGTCGAAGGTTTCAGCGTTCCTCGCTGCGAGCAGGAACTCGTCCATGCGCGGGTCGGAGAAGTTGATCGGCTGCCGTCCGGCTCCACTGTAGAAGAAGATGAACCAGAGCCGGTCGGGGTCTTCGTGGGTGCCAGCGTTGGCGTACGCGTAAGCGTCGTGGTCCTTGTCGACATAGACGCGCTGCAGATAGTCCGGCTGGTCGAAGATGTCGATCGACAAGTCGATGTTGACTTGTCGCAGCTGGTCGCGCCAGATCTCCAGGTGTTGAGTCGTTGACCCTGCGCCAGTACCACCGCCAGACGTGCCGACGCCGGTGAAGGAGAAGCCGTCCGCGTTGGCCGCCGCGAGAAGCTTCTTTGCTTCAGCAACGTCATATGGCGCCAGCGCCTCAACCTCGTCATCTTCAAGGGTGTACGGCACCTGCCACCAGAACGTGCCGGCGTCCCTGCGCGCCTGGCCGTCCCAGACGATGTCGATGAAGGACTGTACGTCGGTCGCGCGTGAGATAGCCTGGCGCACCCGGATGTCGCTGATTCGCTTATGGTTGAGGCCGAATCCCGAGTGGACGTTGCCCGCGGAACGAACGATGTAGTGATCCGGGTTGGACCGCTGGAACGGCTCGAACGCCGAGTAGACGATCTCATCCAGATGGACCTCGCCACCGCGCAGGTTAGCCAGACGCGTACCGCGGTCTGTCTGCAGGTACGCTTCAATGCTGTCAAGGTAAGGCGTGCCCTTCCAGTAGGAAGGGTTTCGCGTCCAGGTAAACTTCTCGCCGGGCCGGTACTCCGACATTACATATGGCCCGACGCCGATGAGCGTGGGTGGATGCCGGTCCCACTTGTCGACGATCTCGGGCGCCGCCGGCACGGTCTGCGGGTGCGCCAGCTTGCTGACCATGGCCACGTCCCGGGTCATATTGATCCGAACCGTGAGGGCATCGACGGCGTCGACGCTCTGTATTGCGCCGTAGGTCTCCGAGAGCGCACGGTCGGGGCCACCCTCGAGTGCGCGCTCGATGGTGAACTTGAAGTCCTCGGCTGTCAGATCGCGGCCGTTGACTGGGTCGACGTCCTGCCATTTGACGCCGGGCCGCAGCTTGAACACGAGCTGCGTCTCATCGGGCTGCTCGAAGCCTTCCGCGAGGTCATTCACGACATCGAACTGGCCGTAACGTTGGCGGTCCTCCCACTTTAGAAGACCGCTGCTGGTGAATCCGGCGAGCCAGCCGTTCTGTACGTTGGAAGTCGTGAACGGGTCGAGCTCCGGCGGGTCAGAAGAGGCGAAGTGGATCTTGAGGGTGCCGCCCATCTTGCCGTCACCGGTGACCGGCTGCAGCGGCGTCAGCTCTTCGATATACGTCCCGGGCGCAACGACGTTCCCTGCAGCCGGGGCGCCACCGCCGCCACCGGAGCCGCCGGAAGCGCCGCCCCCGGTGTTGCCCGAAGTACCTCCCGATCCGCCCGAGTCGCTATCATCGTCTCCGCCGCAGGCGGCCAAGAAGGCTGCGGCGGCTGCAGCGGAGCCGGTTGCAGCAAGGGCACGTCGCCTCGTGAGCCGCCTGTTCAGTACCTTATCCCAGTAATTCGCCATTTCCAGCACCCCCCGTTCGGCTACATTGCGTCTATAGATGCGGCAAATTATCGTCCTGCACAGACCATTGTCAAGTCTTAACAGTTAAGACTGTCTCTTCGATGGAGAAATAGGGCTCGAGACCCAAAACGTCAAACTCATTCAATTGAAGACAGGCAACAAGACGCCGTCATGCAAAGGGCGGGGAGGAAGGCGTGCTACTCTCGCTACTTGCGGTGGCTTATGGCAAGCGCGGTGCGGGTGAGAGTGAGTTACCTTCGACGTTCCTGCGAAAACGAATCAGGAACTCGTGGAATCGGGCCTTTTCCTCGTCCGTGAAGCCGTCCAGGCTGTTAGACATGAGCCTGGCCATCGCCGGCACAAGCGCGTCGGCGAGTTGCCAACCCTTGGGGGTGAGCTCCACGTAGGTGACGCGCCGATCCTTCTGCCCCACCTTCCGTTGCACCATGCCATCCCGTTCCAGAGCGTCAATGAGCTGGGAAATGTTGGGGGCGGTGACTCGTACGTCGTGTCGGATTTCGCGCTGGGTGAGCGTACCGTTTTCCGCAAAGTAAAGCGCACGCAGCACCGCAAATCTTCCCTGGGTCCTGTGTGTTCCAAGGGAATGAAAGAGCCGACTCTGAGCTGACCTGTGGGCCGCGCCGCTATCGAGAATTGCCAGGTAGACCTTGATCGCGGCCTGATCGACGGTCGAAATATTTGCGGCGAAGAGCGCGGAAATGCTCTCCTCCGGACGTTCGATCGCGGTCGCCATGTCCTTGAGCATACGCTCCCCCCGGGGGATTGAGATAGCTGCATTTACGGCACAAGCGGGCCGCGTTGTCGACGGGATCCGGCAAACGGACTATGCGGTGTAGGGACAGACCTGGATTGCTGCGAGCTTCCAGCCGTCGTCCTGTTTGATCCAGGTCTGGGTAGCGAAGCTGTCGATTTCGTCTGACCCGGTTTCGGTTTGACGCGTCGTAAACATTCTTCCCGTCATGATCGCGGCGTCGCCGTGGATGCGGATGTTGAGTTGCTCACGCCGGATGACACGCTGACGATTCTTGAATATCGCCATGAAGGCGGCTTTGTCCTCCATGTGCCCGTTCATGTGGACATGGCTGTAGTCATCCGAGAGCAGCGTTTCGATTGCCGGGTGGTCGAGCTCGCGGAAAGCACGACAGCGCTCATCCTCGAGCCGTAGGAGCTCCGCCGCGACTGCTGCATTGGTCTGACTGCTGATGGTCACTGTGGTACATCCTTCCGCCGCTGCTAGGGTCAAGGCGCCTATTATAGGAAGCGCCGTCAAGCGCGGCTCCGGTGTTAGCGGGACGCCGGTATACTTGTGGTGCTATGCCTATATACGAATACAAGTGCAACCAATGCGAAGCCCCGCTCAGCGTCTTCGTGCGCTCGATGAACTCTGCGGTCAGTCCGAAGTGCGAGAAGTGCGGCGGTACGGACCTCACTCGCACGATCTCCGGTTTTGCTGTCCTGGGCTCCAGCGGTTCCGACTCGGGCTTCGATGCCAGCGACCCCGACATGGCAGCGATGATGCAGCAGATGGGCGGAATGGGTGGAATGGGCGGAATGGACGACTTCGGGGGTGCTTTCTAGGCGACGGAGCGCGGCGGTGGCAAATTGCGGCGGCCATACCTGCCTGGCGGTTGTTTTCCTAGCCGACGAGGCACCTCAAGTACGTTTTGGCGGGCTGTAGACTGCTATGATCTCGCCATCCGTCGCACAGGAGGCGAGCGCCGTGGGCGATAAGAGTCCAAAGAACAACGACAAAGCCAAGAAGCAGAAGAAGCAGAAGAAGGCTGCGGCCGCAGCGAAGTAAGCGCCAAAGCTCGTACCAAGGCGAAGTCGAGGCGCGGGATGTGACAAGCCTAACGCCGTCGCGACCTTAAGCCAGCTTTGTCTTCCTGGTGTCCGAGCCGCGGGTACGTCGTTGTTACCGCCACGCTGCTTACGACTCCGGAGGTCAGGTGTCGTCACTCGCCGAGTCCGTGTGGGTGTCACGGCACAGTGCTTGGATTACGATAGCGGCGGGGTTCTCAGTTAGAAGCGGGCTTGGCGGTGGGCCCTCAGGGATTCGAACCCAGGACCGGCGGATCAACGTCCGTCAGCGCTTGTGTATTGACGTCCTCCGTCGTCCGCCGAGGGTTCGCCATTGCTAGTCGTGCTCGGCAGCGAAAACGATGAGGCCGGCGATTGGCTCGCGACCGGCCAAGCGCTGAGCGCCATGCTGCTCACCGCTCGATCAGAGGGAGTCTGGGCCGCGTTCCTAAACCAGCCCGTTGTTGTCGAACTGCGGTCCTTGCTTCGGGACACGATCGGAGTACGCGGCTATCCGCAGCTCGTGCTTCGTATGGGCTGCGCTCCCGCTGTCCGGCCGACGCCGCGGCGTCCGGTGCCGGAAGTCCTCTCTTGATTCACTCGCCTCCAGTTGGCCTCGAGTTGACGCTTCGCAAGAGGAGTATGAGCGACGCGTCGTAGGCTTCTTCGAGCAGGCGCTTGCCCGCGGGCTAATCCACGTGCGGGGATGAGGTTGTCATGGTAGTCGTCCAGGCCACGTCACGGCAGATACGGGCAGCAATGAAGACCGTCGTCTTCGTCCTGAAGGTTTTGCCCATGCTGCCTTCCAAGCCCCTTAACTTGATCACGCCAACGCCTGTGGTGAAACGGCTGGAGTACCCGACGAGGACGGGCAGGGCGGAGGGTGACGTGTATCGGCCGGCCAGCCACGGCCCGCATCCGGGCATCGTGGTTTGTCTCGGTGTGGTCCCCTTCGGCGTGGAACACCCCCAGGTGCCAAGGCTGGGCGAGGCGCTGGCGCGCGCGGGATTCGTAGCGCTTCTTTACTGGTCGCCGGCGATGCGAGACTTTCGGCTCGATCCCGAGGACATCGAGGGCATCGCGCTGGCCTACGACCGCCTGGTTGAACAACCCTACGTGGACGCATCGCGCAGCGGGCTCATGGGCACCTGCGTTGGCGGCTCGTTCGCGCTGATGGCGGCTGCCCATGCGCTCATTCGCGATCGAGTCGCCTTCGTCGCGGCCTTCGCGCCCTTCGGCTCTTTACTCTCACTGGCGCGAGACATCGCCAGTGAGAGTTGCCTGCGCTCAGACGAACGGGAGCCCTGGCCAGTCGACCCGCTGACTCGCAAAGTCTTCGTCCATTCCGTGACAGCGCGGTTGGATCCTTCTGAGGCCCAAACGCTTAGGGATGCGTTCGACGCCAAACGCGTAGCGGCTTCTTCCGACGGACTCTCCGCTAGTGGCCTGGCCATTGAGGCCCTTCTTGCCGCGGCTGACGAGGGGCAAGCAGAGCTGGCTTTGCAGCGGTTGCCCCAGGAGATAAAGGATGGTCTGGCGGATCTATCGCCGGTGAGCTACTTGAAAGACCTGCGCGCTCCGCTGATAGCTATCTCCCACGACGTCGATGATTCAGTCATCCCCGTTGGTGAATCGAGACTATTGAAGTCGGCCCTTACGGGACGGGCCGGTGTTCACTACACGGAGTTCGCCATGTTTCAGCACGCCGATCCGACGAAGCGGAAGCTGCCACCCATGAAACTTCTGTGGCAGTTGAGCAAGTTCTACCTCTGGCTGCACGCGGTCTTTCGCCAGGCGCAAAGAACGGAACAAGGCGGAGGTATTTGGAGTCTAAAGTCACGGACGGGTCTCGCGTGGAGACGTCGACAGGCGTCAGAGGAGGACTCGTAGGTCTGTCTGCTAGAAGAGGCCATTTGGCACTGAGTAGCGGCGAGGACCTCCAGTAGCGTGGCCATGAAGTTCAAAGAGGAAGACCTTGAGGTGCGCTCTTTCTTCGCCCGAGGTCGATGTCGTTGAGACTCAACCGGATAGTCTCTCCTTCTCCCGGTTATTGGTCATAGGCAAACGCCTCCAAGTGGCGACCTGTTGCCGTTATGTGTGCGCCAATCGCTCTTCTCTTCGTCTTCATTGCGAGCGATGACGAGGCCCTTGATCGACTGCAGCGTCGCCTAATTCGAACACCGGCGCAATCGAAGTCAGAGCCGAACCTGGATTCGCCCTGTCAGGCGTACCGGATAGGAGGACACAGAAAATGGCACATCATAGTAGCAACGGCAGAAAATGCGGTCATCCTGATGAAAAGCTGTAACGGGCCGAGATCAGATAGAAGGTGAATCTGTGGTTCCCATCGTAGAGACACGAACATTGCGTAAGGTCTACGACACTGGCGGCACTGCGGTTGTCGCGGTCGATGACGTCTCAGTCGTGATTCAGCCCGGTGAGTTCGTCGCGATCATGGGACCGAGCGGGTGCGGCAAGTCGTCGTTGCTACACCTGCTGGGCGGCCTTGACCGGCCCACTTCGGGCGAGATTGACATCGACGGCGAGAGAGTCGATCAGCTTTCGGAGACGGAATGGGCTCAGCGCCGGCGCACCAAAATCGGCTACGTCTTCCAGTTCTTCAACCTGATCCCTAACTTCTCAGTGGCTGACAATGTGGAGCTTCCGGCGCGTGTTGCCGGGGTTCCTCGGACCGAGGCGCGCCGCCGCCGTGAAGCGCTGCTTGCGCAGCTCGGCCTGTCCCAGCTTGCCAACGCCATGCCGTCACGCATCTCCGGAGGCCAGCAGCAGAGAGTCGCAATCGGGCGAGCACTGGTGAATGAGCCGGCGCTCTTGCTCGCTGATGAGCCCACCGGCAACCTTGACACAAAAATGGCCGCGGAGGTTGTCGAGGTCCTGCGGCAGCGCAACGTCGCGGGCCAGACGATCGTCATGGTCACGCACGATCCGGCCGTGGCTGCAGCGGCGAGCCGCTGCCTCTCGCTACGCGATGGCCGGGTAGTCCGTGATGCGCCACCTGAAGGTGTCAAGGTCGCGGCGGTGGCTGGTAACTCCGGAAGGAACGGCTGAGCCGCGATGTGGTCAACATGGTTTCTCAAAAGCCGGGCTGATATTCGCCAGCGATGGCTCCAAGCCGTGGTGCTCGCCATCATGCTGATGGCAGGCAGTGGCGCGATTACCCTCGCCTTCACCGTCGACCGCTCGACGCTTCGCGTGATCGAGGGCGTCCACGAAGAGGCCAACAGCGCCCACGTATGGCTCTACGGCGACTCGGCGGCGCTCGCACAGGCGGGCGTGCGTCCAGAGGTCGAGCAGGCAGGTCAGGTCTTCGTTACGCTGGCCGGCGAACTGGTCCATCAAGGTGAAGTGCATGAGGCGTCGATCTGGGGTCTGAGCGACGCTCCTTCGATCGCGCCCGGACCGCTTACGGACGGCCGCTGGCCTAGCCCGGACAGAGAGGACGAGGTCGTCATCGGGGCAGGACTGGCCCGACACGCCGAGATTGACATCGGCGATAGGCTGCTGCTCGTCGCCTCGAATTCGCGGGCCGCGAGCTACGAGGTGGTCGGCATCATCACGCCAACGTTCCGAGTGCCGTACCCAAAGGCCACTCCGGCAGCGGCATTCGTCTCTATGCGAAGTATGAATGGATTGGCCGACGGTGAGGCGACCGCACTGAGCGACGCCGAGAGAGCAGAACTGGGCCTTGACTTCGGGCTCGGCGTGCGTCTTTTGGCGCCGGATGCGGCTGACCAGTTCGTCAGTGGGGTAACCGGCCTAGACGCCACGACGTGGCAAGACGTACGGGCAGAAATCGTCCAGGAGTCCGCCGGGCCGCCGACCATGTTACGAGTGTTTGCGTTGTTCGCGGTCCTGGCGTCTGGATTCGTCGTCGCGGCGACCATCACGAACCACGCGATGGCGCAACGGCGTGAGATTGGTTTGCTCAAAGCTGTTGGCCTCACGCCACGACAGACGACGACACTACTCCTCGCGCAGATGTTAGCCATCACCGTGCCGGCAGCGCTTCTGGGCATTGCATTTGGGGTCCTCGCCACGCCGCTCTTCCAGTGGGGTGTCACCGATCTGCTTGATGCGCCCGCCGTCACGTCGGCTCACCTTCCTACCCTCATTGGTGTGTTCATCGTGGTCCAGATACTGGTGGTAATCTCGGCGTTACTCCCGGCCCGACGGGCGGGGGCTACGCGGATCGTCGACGCCATCGCGAGGGCTCCACGCCAGACGGGCGCCGGCGCCTCTCTGATTTCACGCGGCACCGACGATCTACGGCTGCCCCAGGTAGTGGTTGTCGGCGTAAAGGACACCTTTACGCGGCCGATGCGCAGCTGGATGATCATGCTCGCAATCGCTGTTGCTGCGGCGACGCTGATGATGACATTCAGTTTTCGGCATTCGATCCAGCGTC
>DASTLN010000283.1:0-2848 GCA_035714925.1 Dehalococcoidia bacterium
ACCAATGTCCCTCCACCATGAGAAAGAATCCCCCCACAACCCTACTCGAAAACGGTTACGACATTCGCATGATCCAGGAACTTCTCGGACATCGAGACGTGAGCACGATGATGTACACCCATGTTCTCAACTGCGGCGGCCGCTGCGTCCGCAGCCCTCTGGACTGAGACGGGCTCTCGAATCGACGCTCCCGATTGTCGCGACCACTCGGTGCCACACCGGCCACTATCTTTATCGATTATCCGCGCTTCCGGCGTCCATTATCGAGTTACCCCGCGAGCGCTCGCAGTGTAGCAAGTTCGGCTCGGACAGCGGTTGACGGCAATCCACGGCCTCGCGTAGGATTATCGACCGAGCGCCAACAACGCGTCCGGATTATCCTGCACCCGCTCGCGGCCTTTATCAGTTATTGGAGTAGTCGAATTCAAGTTGGACGGCTTGAACGAGAGTGCACGCCAACAGCCGGCGTGCACCAAGAATAGGCGGCCTCGATGCCGGTTTCGGTCGAGCGGCTTGCATCCTCGATTCGCAACTCGCAGATGCTTCGTCTCCTCTCGATAGGGTTCCTCGCCCTATTGCTCCAAATTCCGATCGCGATGATTGGAGGGCTCGTATCGGAGCGCCAAGAGAGACGTCAAGCAGCGGTGGCCGAGGTTTCGTCCAAGTGGGGGAACGCCCAGGCCATCACCGGCCCGGCGCTTGTCGTCCCCTATACCTATCGTTGGACCGAAGCCTCGACAGGCGGCCAACCGATCACTCGCACCGAGACGCGGAACGCGATCTTCCTTCCGGAGAACCTCTACGTTCGCGGCTCAATCGACACCGAGATTCGGAATCGGGGAATCTTCTCAGTTCCCGTCTACACGCTCGGTCTCAGGGTTGAAGGCGAGTTCGCACGGCCCAGCTTCTCCGATCTGGCCGTCGAACCCGCGGCGGTCGCCTGGGAGCGAGCCCATCTGGCAATCGGCATATCCGACGCGCGTGCAATCCAGGAGGAGACCGCCGTGTTGTGGAACGGTGAGCAGGTCTCCTTTCTTCCCGGGACTGGAGCCTTCACAGACGGAGGTACAGGCATCCACGCAGTCGTCGGCGTCGTGGACGCAATGCAACGATTCAAGTTCTCCTTCCCCCTCTCTCTCAACGGGAGCCTGGGCGTCTACCTCACTCCCTTCGCCCAGAGCACCGTTGTGGAACTCCAGTCGGACTACGGCCATCCCAGCTTCCAGGGCAACTGGCTCCCAGCCGAGCGCTCCGTCTCGGGTTCCGCCTTTCAAGCTAAATGGTCCATCCCCTTTCTCGGCCGGAGCTACCCGCAAGCATGGAGAGCTGAGGCGGCGATGCGTGAAGCACTCGACGGCTCGCGCTTCGGCGTCGAACTGGTGAATCCGGTAGACCACTATCGCATGGCGGAGCGAAGCGTGAAGTACGCCGGCCTCTTCATCCTTCTCACCTTCGCCACGGTCTGGCTCATTGAGGTCTTGGCCGGGGTCAGGGTCCATCCGATTCAGTACCTCATGCTCGGCGGGGCGCTCTGCCTCTTCTACCTACTGGAGCTCTCACTTTCAGAGCACCTCGGCTTCCCACTTGCCTATGCCATCGCAAGCATCTCCGTCATCGGAATGGTCGCTGCGTACTGCGTGGTAGTACTGCACCGCATAAGGCGTGCCCTCGTTGTCGGGGCCGGCGTCGCCCTGCTTTACGCCTACCTCTACATCCTCCTCATGAACGAGGACTACGCGCTCCTCATTGGGTCGGTCGGCCTCTTCGCAATTCTCGCGGCCATCATGTATGTCACGCGCCGCGTAGACTGGTATGCGGTAGGCGCTCGGTCCCCCGTGTCGTCGGAGCCTTCGTGAGTGGTACCGAGCAAGCCGTCCAACAAGCCGCTGAAGCTGGCGGCCGCGGGCTTCTGCTCCGCGGGCGGTCTTGCTCAACACGGATCGTCGTAGCATCACGCGCGGCCGCAGCTTAGCGGCCATCCGTTAGACGGACAATCCCAGCGTAGTGTCGGGAGGTTGACATGAAACGGAAGCTTGCAATAGCGGCGATTGTCACAAGCCTGGCGGCCCTGTGTGGACTTCCGGCTTGGGCAGACGAGGGCAGTCAGACACCTGGCGGCAAGCGCGTCCGGATCACCGCGCCGGGCTTTGCCAGCCGACCTGTGGTCGGGAATCTAATCGCGATTGAGGCCACCAAGGTAACGGTCCAACCGGCAGGATCATCGGAGACGGTTGCGATACTCCGCAACGCGGTAACGCAGTTCGAAATCAGCAGCAAGAGGAGCCAAAAAGGACGGGGCGCTGCCATCGGCGCTCTGGTGGGCGCGGGCGTCGGGGCGGCCTTTGGGTTTGCGGCGGGCGACGATTGCGGCCCTTCGGACGAACCACGTCTCGACTGCATCCTCCCGCAGGAAACTGTTGCTCTCGGCGGAGGCATAATCGGCGGCGGCCTTGGTGCGATCATTGGTCTGATAGTCGCCCCCGGCGAGCAGTGGAAGACTGCCGACCCAGCTGGCCTGGAAATCACCGTCACGCCGGTGATGGGGCGGGGCGGTGGGTTAGGCCTCACGCTGTCGCTCAAATTCTGAGGACGGCCGGCACCAATCCACACGGCAGGAAGTGGGAAGAGAGCGACGAGGCAAAATGCTGCAGCCGTCGAACAAGGGGATGAAGCTGACGAGGCCGGGTCAAAACGGAGCCTCGCAGCTGATCCCCAGTGTTCGACGGACAGAGAGGGGTGGACCCGATGAAGAGGATTCAGACATGCCCCGTCTGATGCTGCTCGGGGTCCGAGCCCCGAATGAACGGAAGCTTACTCTATGGCTCGACGCCCTGCTGCCGAAGCCGCG
>DASTLN010000284.1:0-4482 GCA_035714925.1 Dehalococcoidia bacterium
CGTAGGCCGCCTCGGCCGTCTCCGCCACGTACAGCGGCAGGCGCAGATACACCTCGGGGTCGCCGGGGTGCCCGGCCTCCTGCCACGCCTGACGGTACGTCGCGAGGTTGGCGGCGTTCATTTCGAGGTCGCTGCCGCGCAACCCAATGAAGAGGGGATAGCCCTGCTTGCCCATCATCGGGAACGTGTCAGCCGTCGTCGCGGCGACGCGGATCGGCGGGTACGGCTTCTGCCGCGGCTTTGGCACGACACCGACGTCATTGAATTCGTAGAATTTGCCGTGGTAGCTGAAGGTCTCCTGGGTCCATGCCAGCAGCAGGATGTCTAGGCACTCTTGGAATCGCTCACGGCTCTCCTCGTAAGGTACGCCGTACCCGGCGTACGCCGTCGCGAAACCGCTGCGTCCGACGCCGAAGTCGAAGCGCCCGCCGCTGATGTGGTCCAGTGTCGCAATCTCCTCGGCCAGCTTGATGGGGTGCGATAGCGGCAGCACGCTGACCGCGATGCCGAGCCGTAGCCGCGATGTCCTTGCCGCGAAGGCGCTCGCCAGCAGCAGCGGCGCCGAAGCGATGGACGGGACCGCGCCGGAGCCGGACTTGTCCAGCTGCACTCTCGACGCGAAGTGGCGCTCTGCCAGCCAGACAGCATCGAGGCCGCCGTCCTCGCACGTCTGCACCAGCCCGAACGCCTCAGCCAGCGCTTCCTCTTCGGTCGCGCCGGGGCGGTAGTCGCACTCCATGAAAAGGCCCAGATGCATCGCGCACCTCCGTTACAGCGCGCCGATCATCGATCCGTACGGCGGGGCTGTCAAACGGTTGCCGGCTACAGCTGGGTGGCGCCCGTGAAGTTCCAGCCCTTGATCTTGAGCGCCGGCACACGGCATGCCCCACCGATATGCGGCATCAGCCGCGACTCACGACCGATCGCCTCGACGCTGTTCATCGCTTCGAGGTAGCTCTGCGTGAAGCGCAGGTTCGCCACCGGCGCCACGATCTTGCCGTCCTCGATCAGGAACGTTCCGTCGCGGGTCATGCCCGTCAGCACCACGTTCAGGGGATGCACCGTCCGCGTGTACCAGAAGCGGCTGACCCAGATACCGCGCTTCGTCGAAGCCAGCATTTCTGCTTTGGTCGCGTCTCCGGTACCCATGAACAGGTTCGTCGGGATTGCGCCGTAGGTCTCGCCGGCGGGCAACGCGTGGCCCGTCGACGCCTCGCCGCCCATCGCGCCGTAGTAGGTATCCCACGCGACACCCTTCGCGACGCCGTCTCGCACGAAGTCAATGCGCTGCCGCGGCACGCCCTCGGCGTCGAACGGCGCTGGCAGGCCATTCGCCGACAGCCCGTCATCCCAGATCGAAACGTTCTCGCCCATGATGCGCTGCCCGATACGCCCCGTCATGAAGCTGCGCTTCTCGAGGAACGCCTGCGACCCGAACGACAGCAGCGCGAAGAAGTCCATCAGGTCCGCGACCGCGTACTCCTCGAGAATCACGTCATATTCGCCCGGCTCCAGTGCCTGCGGGTTCGCACCGCGCTGTGCCTTATCGATCGCTTCAGCCGCGATAACCGCCCCGTCAATCTCGCTCACGTCACGCGTCCAGACCTCGGAGTAGCCGCTGGACGTTTCACCCATGACGACCGTGTTGATGTCGGCCGCCGCGTCGGCATGGTAGGCCCAGACGCCGAGGGAGTTCATCACAGCCGTCTCGCTCTCGCCGGTGCGAAACGCCCCGGCAGCGACAAGGCTCGCCTTCGCCGCCGACCGGCAGATCGTCGCGACGATGGCGGCGCGCTGCTCTGCGCTGCATTCCGCCGTCACCGCGATCGGCCCCGATGCCGCGGCGATTGGCTGCGGGCCCGGCAGGGAAGTAAAGTGCTCGTTGTCCTGCTGAAGCTTCGCAAGCGATACAGAGCGCTCGGCGACGGCGCGCAGGCCTTCGGGCGTCACGGCGTCGGTGGCCGCTACACCTGTCTTCTTGCCCAGGACGGCGCGTACGCGGACGGTAAGGTCGGTCTCCTGGACGTTTTGATGGATGTAATTGTTGGCGAAGCGTGTCAACGCCGAAGTGCCGCCGTAAATCAGCACCTCGGCCTGGTCCGCGTCGACCGCGTTCAGCACCTCGCGCGCCATGCGCTGCAGCTCTTGTTCGCCCATGAGAGTCACAGGGAGAACGTATGTCAGGGCCAACGGGCGGTCAAGCAGAATCGCTCCTTGTGGCCTACGGCCCTAGAATCTAGCGGGATGCCAGCAGACTCGTGACCGCCGACGCCGCGAACCCTCGATTCTTCCTCGGCTGGACGGTCGTTGCGGTCGCCCTGCTTGCGGCGTTTACGCAGGTAGCTTTCTTTAACCCCACGCTGGGCGTGTTCATTCCCGAGTTCGAGCGCGACTTCGGCTGGAGCCGGACCGAGATTTCGTTCGGTGTCACGCTGGGCTCCTTCGTCGGCGCGGGGACGGCGCCGCTCTTCGGCCCGCTAATCGATCGCTACGGTGGCCGGCGTTTCGTCGTTGGCGGCGCGGCGCTTATGGCTGGCTGCCTCGTCCTGTTCTCGATGATGCAGGCGGAGTGGCAATTCCTCTTCCTGTATGCAATCGGGCGTGGCACAGCGTCCGGGCTGCTCGCGCTGGCGACCGGTGTCACGGTGAGCAAGTGGTTCGTACGACGCCGCGGCCTGGCGATCGGAGTGATGTCGTTGGGGACCCGCCTCGGCTTCGCGCTGATGCCGATCGGCGTCCAGCTGATCATTCAAGCCGCGGACTGGCGAACGGCGGCCCTGGGACTGGCTGCGACGGTTGCCGTGTTCGGGATTCTGCCGTCGCTCTTCTACCTGCACCCACGACCGGAGGCCCAGGGCCTGCTTCCGGACGGTGACTCCGAGCCACGCACCGGTTCGGACCGCCCTGTGCGCCAGGATGAGTACAGCTGGTCGCGACAGGACGCGTTGCAAACGCGCGCCTTTTGGCTGGTTACGTTCGCCGTTAGTCTCATGTCGTTGACCGGCGGTGCCGTGAACTTGCACCAGATACCGCACCTGGTGGATCGTGGGCTCTCGCCGGAGACGGCGGCGCTTGTGATCACGGTCGTTGCGGTCTTCGGTGGCATCGGTGTCATCGCGGAAGGCATCCTCGACGAACGCGTCGGGGCGAGGTGGACGATGGCGATCGGCCTCGTGGGCTCCTCCGCCGGTGTTACGGTGCTGATCCTCGTCCATAGCCTCGCGATGGCGCTGCTGTTCGCGGTCGTCAACGGACTCTTTTTCGGCCTTCTCGTCGCGAGTAACCAGGTCGTCTTCGCGGACTACTTTGGCCGCAACGCGCTGGGCGCCATCCGCGGCTACTCCCAGCCGTTTCAGCTTGGCACCAACGCCTTCGGCCCGATCATCGCCGGCGCGGCGCACGACATCACGGGCAGCTACGTGGCGGCCTTCGCACCGTTTGCGTTTTGCTACCTGGTCGCCGCGTTCGCGCTCGTCATCGCGAAGAAGCCACGGCCACCGGAGACGGCTGCATCGGGCCGGTGGGTAGGGCATTCTTGACATAAGAGTAACAGACCGTGAACGATACATGACGCTCCGGGGGTCGCATAGCGGGGACATGAGGCGAGGCCCCGGCTCCAGCGATCGCCTATCGACTCCGCTGGCGCAGCGCGCGCTCCATCTCACGGCTCGCGTCTCGCTTGGCGATGACCTGGCGCTTGTCGTACTGGCGGCGGCCTCGCGCTAACGCCAGCTCAACCTTGGCCAGGCCACGTTTGTTGAGGTACAGCTTCAAGGGGATCAATGTCAGGCCGCCGGCGTTTACCTCATGCGACAACTCCGCGATCTGCGCCTTGTGCAGCAGTAGACGTCGCGGCCGCCTGGGATCGTGTCCGTTGTACGATGCGGGACCGTACTCCGCGATATGCGCGCCTTGTAGCCAGATCTCGCCGCGCTCTGGACGCGCGTAAGCCTCCTGCAGGCTCACCTTGCCCTGGCGCACCGACTTGATCTCACTGCCGGTCAGCGAGATGCCGGCCTCGACGCGCTCGATAATCTCGTAGTCATGCAGCGCGCGCCGGTTGACCGCCACGTCCCTGGACGCCGGCCCTTCCTGACGCTGCAGCTTGGAACCGTTCTTCTTGGCCATTTTTCCCTAACAAGACACAGGATACTGCGCCCTCGATGCACGCCTCACCGGCACGCGTGTGACGGATCCTCCAGGGATGACAACGATTTCAGGATTGCTCGCGGAGGTTATGGCGCCTTGGCTTGTCCCAGCAGCAGGTCGACAGCCTGGATCAACTGTGGGTCGAGCCGCTGGTCGATCTCGTCGTCCGTCGGGATCACTTCAATGTCCGGAAAGATGCCGACGTTGTTGATCAGCGTGCCGGAAGGCGTCAGCCACTCCGCGATTGTCACGTAGAGCGCACCGCCGTCGCTGAGCTCACGGGGGCTGTTCACGGTACCTTTTCCGAAGCTCGTCTCGCCGATGATCGTCGCG
>DASTLN010000285.1:0-5596 GCA_035714925.1 Dehalococcoidia bacterium
CGAACGCAGCTTCGTCAGTTCGCGCCAGCGCAGGATGATCTCGATGATGTCGTGCACGCCGCGCAGCCCCTCGATCGACTGCGCGTCCGTCGAGTAGCCCTGCTTCGTCTTGCGCGTGTGCGGCAGTCCCAGCTCCTCGAACAGCACCTGCGACAGCTGTGGCGGCGAACCCAGGTTGAACTCATGACCGACCGACTGGTATGCCTGCGCCTCCAGGTAGTCCACCTGCTCGTTCAGCCCCACCGACATCTCGCGCAGCACCGACGTATCGAGCGCAATGCCCATCGCCTCCATGCGCGCTAGTACCGGCACCAGCGGCATTTCCACGTCGGCGAAGAGGCCCCACATGTTGAGCTCCCGCAGCTCCTTCTCCATCGGCTCGCGCAACCGCAGCGCGTAGTCGGCGTTCTCGCAGGCGTATGGCAGCAAGTCTTCGATGCGCACCTGGTCGACAGCTTGTTGCTTCACGCCCGGCTTGCCGACGAGATCGACGACCTCCCGCATCTCGAAGCCGAGGCGTCGCGAGACCAGCCACTTCAGGCTCAACGAGCCGGCGCCGGCGCGAAAAACGTCGCTCAGGGCGCCGTCGCCCAGCACGTAAGCGGCGAGCAGCGTGTCGAACGCGACGCCGCGAACGGGGTAACCGCGGCTCTCGAGGTGTGCGATGTCGAACTTGCCGCTGTGCGCGACTTTCTCGATGGCTTCGTCGGCGAACAGCGGCGCAAGCTTGCCGAGCACGACGTCAGGCGCCAGATGTGGCGGGCCGTCCAGCATCGGTTGATGGCCGATCGGGATGTAAGCAGCGTCGCCCGGCCCCGTCGCGACTTCGACGCCGACGAGCAGACAGTGATACGGGCTCGTCCCCACCGCTTCGAGGTCGAAGGCGAAGCGTTTGGCCTTCTGCGCGCGCTTCACCAGCGCATCAAGCTCCGATTCGTCCGTGATCAGGCGGTAGTTTCGCTCGGTCGGCGTCGCTGCCGCGGAGCCGTCCGGTGACTGCGCGAACCCCTCCTCCACCGGCGGCAGGCGCGGCACCAGCGTGCGGAACTCGAGGTCGCGCAGCAGGTCGAGCACCCGCTGCCTGTCGTAGCGTCCGACGACCGCCTCGTCCATTTCGAGCACGATATCGGGCACGTCGAGGCGGATCGTCGCTGTGTCGAGCGCGTTGCGCACCTGTTCCTCATGCACCCGCAGGTTCTCGCGCAGCTTGTCCGGCTTCACCTCATCGATGTGGGCGTAGATGTCGTCGATGCCGTCGAACTGCGTCAGTAGCTTCGTCGCGGTGCCGTCACCGACGCCGGGGACGCCCGGGATGTTGTCAGAGCTATCGCCTCGCAGCGCCTTGTAGTCCGCCATGCGCGCCGGTTCGAAGCCATAGCGCTCCCTGGCGGATTCGCGCGTGTATATGACGTGGTCGCGTTGGTAGGGACGCATCATGTAGAGCGTCACGTCCGGCTGGATCAACTGAACCAGGTCTGAGTCCAGCGTCACGATGTGCGTGTCGATGCCCTGCGCCGCCGCCTGCACCGCCAGCGTGCCGATCACGTCGTCGGCCTCGTAGCCTTCGGCGCTGTAGACCGGGATGTTGAACGCCTCCATCATCTCGAGGCAGCGCCCGATCTGGCGTCCCAGGTCCCAACTCGACTCCACCGGCGACAGCGCACGCTCGATTTCGAGGCGCATGTCGGCGTCGATCCCGGCTGCCTCCGCGGTGCCGTAGACGCCCTCCTTAATTTGATCCCGGCTCTCTGCCGCAGCAACGGCCTCCGCGATGCCGGACAGCACCTTTTCGTCCAGGTCCGGCACCGTGGCAAGCGCATTCGTCACCGCCGCTTTGACGTTCTCGAATCGCGTTGCCTTGTAGGTCGCGTCACGCGCGTGGCGGAAGGTCGGCCCCGGCAGGTCCACGGCGACCATGAGATGAGTCGGCTTGAGGTCATCGATCACCGCGAGTAGCGTGTTGGTGAAGCCGAAGACGGCGCTCGTGTTCTCACCGGTACGTTTGGCGACGAGCGGCGCGTCCTTCAGCGCGTAGAAAGCGCGATGGATGATGCCATGTCCGTCCAGGATGGCGAGGAGGGGTTTGCGATCAGCGGCTGCCACGCCCGAATTATACGCGCCGGGGACGCTCTGGACCGGCCGCCTCAAGCGCGGAGACGCGTTTGCCGAATGGGGCCTCCGGTGCCATACAATGACGTTTACGTATGGGTGGCTTCCTCAGCGTCATCCCCATAGTTGTCAGGCGCGTTAAGGCTAACGCGCGTCTGCTGCTGGCCGTCGTCATCGGCGCCGTCCTCGCCGCCGCTATTATGTCGACCACTTCGATCTATACCGACGCTATCCGCGACCTCGGCCTCAAGTACGCCCTGAACGACCGCGGACAGGACGCCATCAACTTCCGGCTCGCGAGCACCTCCCAGAGCTCCCGGCCAGACGTGTTCGAGAAGAACCAGGTCTTCATCGAGGAAGCCGCGGACGACTACCTGGGACGAATCCTCAACGGAGAACCGACGTCCGGCGGCCGGAGTTCCACCTTCTTTCCGACACGTCCCGGCGGCACGGTGTCCGAGGACCAGGGCCGGCCTCGGGCGCACTTCAACTTCATGACCGGGATCGAGGATCAAATCGACATCGTCGAGGGCCGTCTGCCGGACACCGTCTCCTCGACGACCGGCGCGCCAGACCTCGAAGTCGCCATCGGCGCAGAGACCGCGGAGCGCCTCGGCATCGCGCTGGGCACGCAGTACGACCTGCATCCCTTCTGGGTCGACGACATAGAACCCGTCCACGTGACTGTCGTGGGCATCGTCGAGGCGACGGACCCGGACGCCGAGTACTGGGTCAACGAAAACGACATCCTTAGCGTCAAGACCACGAGCTGGGACACGATCCCGATGCTCATCTCAGAAGAAACCTTCTTCGGCACGGTGGCGGTCTACCTCCCCAACATGGTCAGCGACTACACGACGCTGCTCTACATCGACACCAGCTCGATCAACGCGCGCAACGCCGATGGCGTCTCGGCATCTATTCGGCGCTTCACCACCGCCATCGGCAGCAACGTCGTACGCACCACGGTGCAGTCGAAGCTGCCGGAAGTACTCTCCACCTTCGACGAAAAGCTCTTCTTTACGCGCATCCCGCTGCTTGTCCTCGTGCTGCAGATCGCGGCCATCGTCCTCTACTACCTTTTCATGGTCTCAACCATGCTCGTCGAACGCCAGGGAGGCGAGATCGCCCTGCTCAAAAGCCGCGGCGCCACCACGGCGCAGGTCATGAAGATCTACGCTATCGAGGGCCTGGCTATTTCCGGCATCGCCATACTCGCCGGCCCGCCACTGGCTGCGACGGTCATTAGCTTCCTGGGCCGGACACCGCCGTTCACGGACCTCACGGATGGCTCCAACCTGCAGGTCACGCTATCGGCCGGCGCCTATCTCTGGGCCGGCGGCGGCGCGCTGCTCGCGCTGGTGACGCTACTCGTGCCCGCCTACCTGGCGACACGGCGGACGATCGTCCATCAGCGGGCCGCCAGCGCCCGGCCCACGCAGCAGCCGTTCTTCATGCGCTACTACCTCGACCTTGGACTCGCCGCGGCCGGCGGCGTCCTGCTTTACCAGCTCGACCGTCGTGGCGGTCTCGTCACAGAAGGCTTCTTTGGTGATCAGTCCGTCGACCCGTTGATGCTGCTGGCGCCCGCGTTTTTCATCCTCACCGTCGGCATCGTCTTCCTGCGTATGTTCCCGCTCGTCCTGCGGGTGCTCGCCTGGGTCGTTTCGCGGGCTCAGGGCGCCGCCATCCTCATCGGCATGTGGCAGCTCGTCCGTAACCCGGTCCACTACTCACGTCTGGTCCTGCTGCTGATGCTGGCAACCGCCGTCGGTATGTTCGCCGCCAGCTTCGGCGCGACGCTGGAGACCAGCTACAAAGACCGCGCCTACTTCGAATCCGGGACGCAGCTTCGCATGACCGACGTCCGCCTGCTCCCGGGTCCCGGCCCCAACGGCCTTGCCGAATCTACGGCAAGTCTCACCGGCGCCGATCAAGCCAGCGCGGCGTTCCGGCTCCGCGCCAGCCAGGGGGCGATCACATCGCGCCAGACTGTCGAAGTCATCGGCGTCGACAGCGACAACTTCGCCGACATCGCCTACTTCCGGGAGGACTTCGCCGCCGAAACGCTGGCTGACCTGATGTCGCCTCTGCGCGAGGGACGCCCGGAGACCGTCGGCGTGACGCTGCCCGCGGACGCTCGCTGGCTGGGTATCTGGGTTGACCCCATAGACATGCCCAGCGAGTTCAGCCTCCAGTTCGAGGCGGTCGATGCGACGGGGCGTTACTTCACCTACCTCCTCGGACCCGACCTCGTCGAGGAGATGCCACGGGGTTGGACCCTCCTTGTCTCCGACCTCGAACGCCCCGGCACTTCGTACGGCGAGCGGCGTCTGTTTGGCCGCCGCACCTCAAGCTTCGAACGCAACAACGGCCCTTACCCGATCCTGGAACCCCAGGCGCCGATAACGGTCACATCGATCACCTTGCGATCGCCGACCCGCTTCGCGGCGCCCAACGGCGCCATCGTCTTCGACGACTTGCACACGAGCAGCGCAGCCGAACTCGATGCCGGCCTCATGGAGACGAAGCGCCTGTACGATCCGGGGCGCTCATCTGCCGCGCTGCCGGACGCCACGCCGGTCCTCGACTTCGACAGCGTTGGCGACTGGGTGCCCGTCTCCGGGCTGCTGCCCAACCCGCTCAACGACCAGACGCGCACGGTATTCGAGGGCGACTACACCGGCATGGAGCTTAGCTGGCAGCCGCAGGAGGGCCAGATTTTCACCCACGGCCTGCAGTTCGCCGGCACGCTCGACGTCATCCCGGCGCTGGCCAGCGAAGGCTTCCTTGACTCCAGTGGCCTCGCGGTGGGAGATGTCACCACGCTCTTTGTCAGCAGCCTCTTCCACGACATCGAAATCGTCGGTACGTACGAACTGTTCCCGACGTTGGGCGACTCCCGGGAAGACCCCACGCTCGTGGTCGATGGCCCAACGATCGCGGCCGCGCTTAACGCGAACCCCAACGGCCCGTTGGAGTACCCGGACGAAATCTGGCTCCGGGGCGGCGATGGGCTCCTCGATTCGGTCCGCGCCCTGACGGGAGGCACCGCCGTATCCGCCGGCATCAGCAGCTTCGACGAGCTACAGGAGGCGCAGCAAAAGGACCCGCTCGTCGCGGCCGGCTGGGAAGGCATCCTCTTTATCAGCTTCGCCGCGATCCTGATCCTCAGCGCCATCGGCTTCTTGATCTACTCCTACCTCACGGCCCAACGACGGCGCCTGGAGTTCGCGGTCCTGCGCACCCTGGGCTTCTCACGCAAGCAGATCGCGCTCGTGGTTGGCTTCGAGCAGGCCTTCGTCATCGGCCTAGGCATGCTCGCGGGCACGCTGCTGGGCATGCGCCTGGGCAGCCTCATGATCGGTTACATGGGAGTGACCGAGACCGGCAGCGAGGTGCAGCCGCCGATGCTGCTAGAGGTGGACTGGCCGACCATCGCCGGGGCCTGGCTGGTGCTGGCCGCGGTCTTCCTTGGTACCATTAC
>DASTLN010000286.1:0-5481 GCA_035714925.1 Dehalococcoidia bacterium
AGCAGACGCGTCGCAGCAGCCGACATCCTTCGCCAACGGCCGCTACGAGGTCAAGCGCTTCCTGGGCGAGGGCGGCAAGAAGAAGGTCTACCTGGCGCACGACGCACGGCTCGACCGCGACGTCGCCTTCGCGCTGATCAAGACCGAGGGCCTGGACGACGCGGCGCGAGAGCGCGTCAGCCGCGAAGCGCAAGCGATGGGGCGCCTCGGCAACCACCCCAACGTCGTCACGGTCTACGACATCGGCGACGAGGACGGACAGCCGTACATGGTGCTGCCGGTGCTGGCGGGCGGCGACGTCGAGGGCGTGGTCGAGAGGGCGGAGGAGCACAAGCTGCCGCTTGAGCGCGCCATCGAGATCGCCGTCGACACCTGCCAGGGGCTGGAGCTCGCGCATGGCAAGGGCATCGTGCACCGCGACCTCAAGCCCGGCAACGTCTGGCTGACGGAAGACGGGCGGGCGATGATCGGCGACTTCGGCCTCGCCGTGGCGGTCGACCGCTCGCGCTTGACGCAGGCGGGGATGATGGTCGGCACCGTCAGCTACATGCCGCCGGAGCAGGCCATGGGGGGTGAGGTGACGCCACGGAGCGACCTCTACAGTCTGGGCGCCATGCTGTACGAGATGGTCTGTGGCCGCCCGCCCTTCGTCGGCGATGAGAGCGTGGCGATCATCGGGCAGCATCTCAACACGCCACCAGTAGCCCCGACCTGGCACCGCCCCGACTGCCCGCCGGCGCTGGAGACACTGATCCTGCGTCTGCTAGAGAAGGACCCGCTGCGCCGCCCACAAAGCGCCACCGAGGTACGCGAAGCCCTGCAGGCGGTCGAGACGTCCGTAGGGGTGGTCCGCGAACCGCCCCTACACGACGCATCCTCCGAGACGCTGCGTCCGGTCGCCGACCCCCTCTACCGCACCGTCTTCGTCGGCCGCGAGCAGGAGCTGCGCCAGCTGCAGCAGGCCTACGACGCGGCGGTGTCGGGCCAGGGCGGCCTCGTCATGGTCGTTGGCGAGCCCGGCATCGGCAAGACGGCGCTTTGCGAGCAACTGGCAACCTACGTTTCGATACGCGGCGGCCGCACCCTCGTCGGCCACTGCTACGAGGAAGGCTCGCTGAGCCTGCCTTATCTCGCCTTCGTGGAGGCCATGCGCACCTACGTCCTGGCGCGCGACCCCGACGGCCTCAAGAGCGACCTCGGCACGGGGGCGGCGGACGTGGCGCGCATCGTCTCGGAGGTGCGCGACCGCGTGCAGGTGGAGCTGCGCGACGCCTCGGACCCCGAGGACGATCGCTGGCGCCTGCTGCAGAGCGTGACAACGTTCCTGCGCAACGCGGCGAGCGTGCAGCCGCTGGTTATCGTGCTGGAGGACCTGCACTGGGCCGACCGCGGCACGCTCGACCTGCTGCAGCACGTCGCGCGCAACCTCCAAGGCGCCCGCCTGGTCGTCGTCGGCACCTACCGCGACGTCGAGGTCGACCGCACGCACCCGCTCTCCGGGACGCTCGCCGAGCTGCGCCGCGCGTCGAACTTCCTGCGCGTCCCCCTGCGCGGCCTCACCGTCGACGAGGTGCACCGCATGTACGAAGCGATTAGGGGCAACGAAGTGCCCTGGGGCCAGGCCGAAGCCGTGCATCGACAGACAGAAGGCAACCCCCTATTTGTCCAGGAGGTGCTCCGCTACCTCGTGGAGGAAGGCTACGTCGTGCGACAAGGGGCACGCTACGTGGGCCAGGGGCTCGGTGTCGGCATTCCGGAAGGTCTGCGAGACGTGGTAGGACGCCGCCTCAACCGCCTTGGAGAGAAGGCAAATCGCGTGCTCGGCGTCGCCGCAGTGATAGGCCGTGAGTTCCGCCTGGACGTGCTGCAGATGGTCCTCGACGCGACCGAGGAGGAGCTATTCGGCGCTCTTGAGGAGGCACAGGAGCGGGCGATAATTGAGCAACACGACGTGCTTGGGGCCATGGGGTTTCGCTTCACGCACGCCTTCTTCCGTCAGACGCTGTACGAAGAGATTTTCGCGCCTCGTCGTATTCGCGTGCACCAGCAGGTAGGGCGCGCTATTGAAGATGTCTACGCCCGCCGACTCGATGAGCACGCCGCCGAACTTGCGGAGCACTTCTCCCAGAGCACCGAGGCCGCCGACCTGGAGAAAGCGGTGCTCTACGCCGAAATGGCTGCAAAGCGCGCGCTGTCGGTTTTCGATCACGGGGAAGCCGTGGGTCGGTTGGAGCAGGCGCTGAAGGCCAATGAGGTTCTTGGCGACGAAGACACCTCAAAGCGTTGCGACTTACTGCTGGCTATGGTCAGACCGCTTTCTATGATCGGCGAACCGCTTAGGGCGGCGCAGGAAATCGCAGAAGAGGCGTTCCAGCTCGCCGAGAAGCTCGGCGATAACCGGCGGGCGCTGCTCGCGTTTCGCCTGGCGGACCAGGCAATTTCGCGCTACGGCAGGGCATGGCCATTTTCGGGGCGGGAAGTCTGGAGTAAGCGCGGAGACCGGCTTGCGTTGCCCGGCACGGTGGACCGTGTATTCGCCGACGTGGCCCTGGGACTTGCCATTGCTGATAACGAGATTAGCTCCGTCGTGCCCGAACGCTGGGAGTACTGGCGCAGAGCGTACGATCTCGCCCTGAGCCTAGGCGATAACGAGGCTATGTTCCGCGCCGGCCTCTTCGCGATCATTACCAAATACTTCCGGGGCGGGCATTGGGACGAGGCGCTGACGTTGGCAGAGGAAGCGACCACCTGGCCTCGCGAGGGCGTTTCGTCCGCCGCGGTCGGTGAGGTGCTATGGCACTGCTCCAACGTCTTCTACCAGCATGGGCTCATGGACAGGTGCTCCGACGTGGAATCCGCGATGGCCAGCCTGGGGGAAAAGGCTCGCGACTCTGATTTAACGATGTTCGCGGCCTTCATGCGAGCGCGCGCCGCCTGCCACGAAGGCAGGTTACAGGATGCGTGGACGGAGGCCCGCGGCCTTCAGGAGAGCGGCAAGGAGCTAAGAGCGCCGTTTCTAGAGGGCCTGGGGCTGCTGTCCGCAATGCGCCCCGGCTTCTACATGGGGAGGGACATGCATGAAATCGAAGTGACTTCCAACCTGCCAGGCGTTCCTCGCACCCTCGCAATTGCGCTGCTGGAAGCGCACACGGGCAATCCTGGTCGAGCAGTCCAGCAGCTGAGGGATTACGCCGGCTCGATGGAGGACGTCCTGTGGTCGGACGGCGGTCACCTCAACTTCGTTGTTGCGCTGGAGGTCGCGACCGCCATCGGTGACGCTGAATTGATCCGTTCTTTCCTGGAGGGGACGAGCGAGTTCATGCCGGGCTTCGAGCGCTACATGGTAGCAAGCGTCGCGCGAACCAGGGCCGCAGCCAGTGTCCTCCTCGGCGAAAATACGGAGGGGCGGAGCCTGTATGAGCAGGCTATCGAGAGCTGTCTTACCGCGGGAAACCGGCCTGAGCTTGCCTTGTCACATCTCGGGTTAGCCGAACTGCTGCTCGAGCACTACCCAGAGGAGCGCGACTCCGCCATCGAGCACCTTGACTTCGCCATCGCCGAGTTTCAGGGGATGAAGATGCAACCGGCGCTGGAGCGCGCGCTGCGCCACCGGGGGCTGCTCAAGGCGTAGGCACACAATCGAGGCAATAGCGTCAGGTGATGCTATGACGGCATCGTGTGACTCGGGCCGGCCCGGTCCAATTCGTTATGCGCGCAACCCGCCCAACCGAGACCCACCAGATCAGAACTCCCCGTGCCGATTCTGGACACAGCGATGCAAGCAACCTGGTCCAAATCCGCTCAACGCGAGGACGTTCACCAGTCTGAACTCGTAATGCTCGCCAAGCAACGCGATTCGGCAGCCTGGTCGACTATCTACTCCCAACATTACGACAGCGTGTTTCGATACCTCTTCGGCCGGCTGGGACGCAAGGAGGAATCGGAAGACCTTGCCTCTCAGGTCTTCCTCGAAGCGCTGCGGAGTATCGACTCATTCAACGATCGCGGGAAGCCGTTGGCCGCCTGGCTCTTTGGTATCGCTCGGAACGTTGCAAACAGCCAGTTCCGGAGTGCTCGTAAGAGGGGTCGGACCGAACCCCTGCTTAACGGCGACTTCGAAGACGAAAAGGCGTTCATCGGTGACCTCCAGGCTGAATCGATGGACCTGATCGAAGGAATCAATGGCCTGACGAAGGAACAACGGGAAACGGTGGTACTTCGGTTTTACGTCGGACTCTCGGCGAAAGAGGCTGGGGAGATTCTCGGTAAGACTGAGCATGCGATATACGCGCTCCAGGTCCGGGCGATCGCGGCTCTGCGCCGTCTTCTTGGCGAAAAACCCGGGGAGCAAGAGGAGTCCGCGGCGTAGGCGGTGTTATGAAAGCGAACACACTCTCCCGGCTCATCGAAATCAGCTACCTGAATGACGCCAAACGAGAATTTTTGCTGGATCAGGCACCTCAACGCGATGTGGGCGATTACCTGCATGCACTCAACTCGCTAGGCAGGCTTGACATACCTCGGCCCGCAGCTTTGAAGAAGTGGTCGGGGCGCGTCCAGCTTCTTGATGCTGTCGACGCCTATCAGTCAAAGAGGGCACGCCCACGGCAGCCGCTAAGCTGGCTCAGCGAACTGCGTATTCCCGCAGCCGGCCTCGCGGTTGGGGCGCTGCTCCTCGCCTATGCCGCAATTGGAGGCTCCGTCGCCGGCTTATCAGGGTCGGGCGGGACTCTAAGTGAGGTTCTCTCAGCCCTCGGCTTGCCGTCCGCGCCGGAGACTTCGAAGCCCTCCGCCTCGCCCGGCGTCAAGTCTGCCATCCCGATCGACACACCCGAGAATCAGATCGGAGTACCCGGAGAGGCCCGAAATCAGGAATCCTCGCCGAGCCTCGACATTCCGGACGAACCCGGTGTACCTCCTTCCGGGACGGAAGGAGCGAGTGTACCCGGCATCCTGCCTCCGCAGTATCCCCTCATCCCACCGGGACAGAGCGGCGAGAATCCAGGCCTGGGTGGCAACCCTCCCGGACAGAGCGGCGAGGACCCAGGCCAGGGAGGCAACCCTCCCGGACAGAGCGGCGAGGACCCAGGCCTGGGTGGCAACCCTCCCGGACAGAGCGGCGAGGACCCAGGCCAGAGCGCCAACCCTCTCGGTCAGAGCGGCGAGGACCCAGGCCAGGGTGGCAACCCACCCGGTCAGAGCGATGAGAAACCCAGGCCAGGGTGGCAACCCTCTCGGTCAGAGCGGTGAGAAGTCCGGCGAGGCTCAAGGTCAAGGCAGTGGACAGCGGCGCTAGCTAAAGCGATAGCTAGGCAACACCCGTTCGTCCATTACCGCGAGGCCCCGGGGACATGGCCTGGGCAGAACCCCGGAAGGTGAATTTGCCGTTCTCTAGATACAGTTGGTGCGTCCCTCTATGGCGTCGCGCGTCGAGGAGACCAGGGCGCGGGCGTGGTCCACAGCGTCGACCAGGAGGACTAG
>DASTLN010000287.1:0-6580 GCA_035714925.1 Dehalococcoidia bacterium
CGCGATACACAGCCTGGCCTACTTCCTGGCCAGCGCCGTCGCCGACCGCGACTTCTCCTGGCAGCACGCATCGATGGAGAAGATCCTCGACCCGACGATCGACCGGCTGCAGGACCTCGTGGAGGTTGAGCCGGACACGGAGCCGTCGCGGCACACATGGGGCTGGGGCGCTACCGTCACGATCACGATGCAGGACGGTACGCAGCACAGCAGCACGGTGAACGCGCCACGAGGTTCCGGCCCGCGCGGCATCGGGTGGGCGGACGTGGAGCACAAGGTGCGGACGCTGACACTGGAGTCGGGCAAGTCTGCCCGCGACGTCGAGAAGATGCTGACGCTGTGCCACGGGTTCGAGGAGTTGGAGGACGTTGGGGCGTTGGTTGAGGTGGTTTAGCGGGCGTATGCAGACGCATTAAGGGCATGGTGATGGTAGGCGCCCAGCATGCTGGGCGCCTACCATCACCCCCGAAACAACCCCCTTTGGAGAGAGGACGAAGAATAATGAAGATAGGTTTCATCGGTACCGGCAACATGGGGAACGGGATGGTGCGCAAGCTCATCGCCGATGGGCACGAGCTGACGGTTAACGACCGGCGGCAGGAGACGACGGCGAACCTGGTTGACCTGGGCGCGAGGTGGGCCGAGAGCCCGGCCGACTGCGCCGCCGGGAACGAGGTGGTGATCAGCTCGCTGCCGGGTCCGTCCGAGGTGGACGAGGTCGTGCTGGGTGAAAAGGGCCTGATCGATGGGGCAGCGCCGGGGACGATCTACGTGGACCTGACGAGCAGCCTGCCGGCTTCGGCGAAGCGCCTGGGGCACATCCTGGAAGGGCGCGGCATTACGTTCCTCGAGGCGCCGGTGTCGGGCATGGTCTCCGGGGTCACGAGCGTTGAAGAGGCTTCGCTGTCGACCTTCGTGGGCGGGGATGAGAAGGCGTTCGAGCGCGTGAAGCCGCTGCTGGCGAACTTCTGCGCCAACATCTTCTACGTCGGCGAGGTCGGCATGGGCAACGTGATCAAGCTGACCAACAACATGATCTCGCTCGGCTCCCGCGTCCTGATCCAGGAGGCGCTGGCTGTCGCCGTAAAGGCCGGCTACGACCCGATGAAGGTCTACGAGATGTGGAACGTGAGCTCGGCGTCGAAGTGGGTGCAGGAGGTACCGCGCTGGCTCGACGTGCCGGACGTGGTCGCCAACCCATCGTTCTCGCTGCTGCTGTCGGCGAAGGACGTGGGCTGCTGCGTCGAGGTGTCGCGTGAGCTCGGCGTGCCGATGACGGTCGGTGCGGCGGTGTCGCAGGTGTTCACTCGCACCGTGGCGGACGGCCAGGGCGCGAATGGGCCCATGGCGACGCTCCTGACGATCGAGAAGGAAGCCGGCGTTCGCATTCGCAACAAGAAGTAGGGTGCTCGTGAGTTACGACGAGATCCGGCGGCAGGTGGCCGAAGCTAATCGGGTGCTGGCGAACGTGGGCATCGCCGCGGGGGCGATCGCGGGGCACGGGCACGCCAGCATGCGCGTGCCGGAGGCGCCGGACCGCTTCGTGATGAAGAACCGGGGCTCGCTGGTCGACGTGCTGGCGAAGGCTCGGGCCGAGGACATGGTGGTGTGCGACCTCGAAGGCTTCACGGTGGAGCGCGAGGGTGACATGACGCCGGCCTTCGAGGTGAAGATGCACTCCTGCATCTACAAGACGCACCCGGAGGTGCAATGCATCGTCCACACGCACGCGCGGTTCGTCGCCGTGCTCTCCGTGCTGCAGCACACGATCGTGCCGATGTGCCAGGAGGGCATCCCGCTGGTGCGCAAACCGCTGCCGGTTTACCCGCACGTCGCGCCGGTGATCGCCGACGCCGAGGGCATGGAGCTGGCGTCGCTGCTGGGCGAGAGCAAGGCGGTCCTGCTGGAAGGCCACGGCGCGACGACCGTGGGGTCGACGTTGGAGGAGACGGTGATGGCGATGATCAACCTGGAGGAGCAGGCGAGGATGAACTGGTACGCGCTCGCCGCGGCGGGGCCGGAGCATCGCCGTATTCCGGAGGCGAACCTGGACGAGCTTTCGAACCTGGGGACGGTGCGCCAGCAGCCGCACTTCAAGGAGCTGCTGGCGACGCCGCCTGCGACGCCGCGTCGTAACGGCGTTTATGCTTATTACGCGGAGCTTGGCGAGTGACGGTGCGTGGCTGTTGACGTCACGAGCCAGGACGGGCCGCAGTAAGACACGACGAGGCGCTCCCCCCCCAGATTGCCGCGCCGCCGCAGAGCGGCTGGCTCGCAATGGCGATTGAAAGCTGGGGACACCCCAGACCCCGCTAAGGGCCTGAGGCAGCGTTTAATATCCTGCGAGGAGTACGCAGATGCTAAGTATCGAAGACAACAAACGGGGCTTTGAAAGCTGGGGGCACCCCAGACCCCGCTAAAGGGCCTAAGGCAGCATTCAATATCCTGCGAGGAGTACGCAGATGCTAAGTATCGAAGACAACAAGCTGTTGACGGAGGTTGGGCCCGGTACGCCGATGGGCGCCCTGCTGCGGCGCTACTGGCAGCCCGTGGCCGCTGCCGCGGACCTCGCGGGGAGCCGGTTCCGCACCCGGCAGGTCAAGATCCTCGGCGAGGACCTCGTGGTCTACCGTGACCGGTCGGGCACGCTGGGCATGGTGGCGGCGAACTGCATGCACCGGCGCGCCAACCTGTCTTACGGCATCGTGGAGGAGGACGGCATCCGCTGCGTCTACCACGGCTGGAAGTTCGACGCGACGGGCCGCTGCCTCGAGCAGCCTTACGAGGACACGACGCATCCCGAGGACAACTACCGCGATAAGTGCAGCATCCTGGCTTATCCGGTGCAGGAGCTGGCGGGACTGATCTGGGCCTACATGGGCCCGGCGCCGGCGCCGCTGCTGCCGCGCTGGGCGCCGCTGGTCTCAGAGGATTCGGTGCGCGACATCGGCGTCGTCGAGCTGCCGTGCAGCTGGCTGCAGTGCCAGGAGAACACGCTGGACCCGGTGCACACGGAGTGGCTGCACCAGTACGGCGGCGACTACTACCGATCGCTGCTCAAGGACGAGGAGCCGAAGCTGGGCCACGAGCCGCAGCACGTCAAAGTGGGCTTCGACGTCTTCGAGCACGGCATCATCAAGCGCCGCATGACGAAGGGTCAGACGGAGGACAGCGACCCATGGAAGATCGGGCACCCGATGCTGTTTCCCAACATCCTGCTGTCCGGCAACCCGCTGCAGAACCAGATGCAGTTCCGCGTGCCGGTCGACGACACGCACACGCTGCATTTCACGGTGCACACGTTCCGCGCTGCGCCGGGCAGTAAGGCGCCGGAGCAGGAGACGGTGCCGGCGCGCCGCATCGAGCTGTACGACGCGGACGGCAACTTCAAGGACCTCGGCGTCTTCTTCCAGCAGGACTACCTGGTTTGGGTTAACCAGGGCGCGATCGCGCGGCGCAACCTTGAGAAGCTCGGGGAGTCGGACAAAGGGGTAATCCTGTTCCGCAAGCAGCTGATCGAGCAGGTGCAGCGTGTGATGAATGGCCAGGAGCCGACGATGAACCTGTTCCGCGACGCGGCGGCGAACCAGTGCATCGACCTGCCGATCGAGGCGTTCCGCTACCGGCCGCCGGTCAACGGGGTCGGGACTTCGGCGACGGTGCTGCCGGGATTGCGCACGCCGTTGTCACGCTACGTGCCGACGGAGCCGGGACGCAGCGCCGACGCCGACAAGATCGAGGCCGTCATGAAGACGTGGGAGTCGTTGGCGGAAAAGGCCTCGGTCTCCGTCTAGGGTTCGCTATGGCGTTCAAGTGCGTCCACTGCAAAGCGAAGATCGACGACGACAAGCTGAAGGTGCCGCGTACCGGCGCGCAGTGCCCGAAATGCAAGAAGGACCCGACGGAGGGCTGGAGCCCGTATCACGATAACGTGGCGAAGGAAGGGCGCAAGGCCGCCGAGGAGACGGACCTGCGTCTCATCGCGAAGGGCGACTGGGGCGTGCGCGAGGCCGCGCTGTGGTTCCTGGAGGACACGATCCTGGAGCAGCGTCACGAGGTCAGTATCCGGCTCGGCAGCCAGACGGCCGGCGGGACGAAGTGCAGCGTCTGCGCCGAGGCGGTGCCGGAGGGCGAAGGCTTCCGCATCGAAATCTACGACCGCTGGCGTAGCACGCACATCATCATCGGCCTCTGCGAGAGGCACGCACGCGACGGCCTCTGGGGCCGTGAGTTCGACATCCACGCCAACCACCCGGACGCCTGGCTGGTGCGCGGCGACTGGCATTACGCCTCGGACGGCAAAGAGAAGGGCTGAGCGTGAGGACGGGCTGCCGGCGGGCTGCGCGTCCTGCGGGCTACCGCCCTTGTGCGCTCCGCCCTCTAATTAGTAGATATTGGGGGGACACCCCCCAAGCCCCCCGCGCATGGGCTGCGCCCCCGCTACCCCTGCCGGCGGGCTGCGCAAAGCCGGGACCTGGACGGGCGGAAAAGCTGATTGTGAGCAGGGGAAGTCACCTGAACCTCGTCACAGGGCGCACGCGGCGCGGAGCTCTGGACCGGTTCAGATATCGAACGTCATGCCGTCGCGGGCGATGACGAGGTCACCGGTGTAGATTTCGGATGCCTCTTTGGCCATGTCGGCGTCGACCTCGGTCGGGAGGATGTGGGTCAGGATGAGGCGCTTGACGCCGGCGTCCTGGGCGATGCGGGCGACGCCGCGGAGGTCGCTGTGCGTCTGGGGCAGGCGAGCGAGGATGCGTTCCTGGCGCTCGGGCGTGCCGAGGGCGGCGTAGCGCTCCAGGCCTGCGCTGCTGTAGCTCTCGTGCAGCAATACGTCAGCGTCCCTGGCGAGGACGCCCATCAGCTCCGGGTTGGGCGCGGTGTCGCCGCTGAAGACCAGTGCCCGCCCCTTGCTCGTGAACCGGCGCGAGAAGGCATGGAGGCCGTCCGCGTGCGGCGTCTCTTCCGAGCACATGACGAAGCCGCAGACCTCGCGCTCGTCTCCGGATTCGAGCTCGATGACTTGCAGCGGCGGTAGCGTCGCTGTGCTGCGGTGCAGCTTCATCACGTGAGTGACAATCTCGCGGGCGCCGGGCGGACCGTAGATGACCGGCAGGCGCTCGAAGCGGCCGTACATCGCCTGCAGCGCGAAGGCGCCGAGGTCGAAGCAGTGGTCCTCATGCAGGTGGCTGAGGACGATCGCCTCGATGTCGCGCAGGGCGATGCCGGCTGCCAGCGCGTTGCGCAGAGAGCCGGGGCCGCAATCCAGCATGATCGTGTGACCGTCGGACTGCAGGACATAGCCTGAACTGGCGCGCTGAGCCGTGAACGGCCCGGCAGCGGTGCCGCAGAGCGTGAGCTTCATCTCCGGGCAGTCTAGTTCGATCCGGCGGTGGGGCGAAGCTTCAGATGTAAACGTTCGGCTAAGAGTGGCGCGTCGCTAGGCGTGCGTGTGCGCCTCGTGGTGCTGCCGCAGCAGGTCCTTGCCGTAGTCGTTGCCGTTGGGGGTGCGCACGATCGTGTGGATGTGATTGCGGCTGGGCACCTTGTTGTCGAAAGCGACGCCGCCCTGGTGGTCGAACTCGATCAGGATGACGGGGCTGTGGACGCGGTAGTAGAAGACGCTCTGATCAGACGGTTCGGGTCCCATCCAGGCGAAGTAGGTATCGGTCATGTGGGCGCGCACCTCGCCCAGCTTGACGGCGCTGTGGCCGTCACGGATTCGGCCGACGTAGACGCCGATCAAGTCGAGGAGCTGCTTCTGCTGCCCGGTCGAAAGACTGCCGGCGCGGACGCCCTCGTATTTCAGCTCGAAGTTGTCGCGAAACGCGCCGGTGAAGGCGCCATGCAACTCGTCGCTGACCGTGGCTGCGACGCGCTGCCGCTTGTCGAGATTCTTCATCATCGCGAGCCCCGCGCGCTCCTCGTCCTGCATGACGCCGACGCCGTTGTAGACGCCGGTCGTCGCGACGACGGGCTCGGAGCCGAGGAATGCGGGCGTGAAGACCAGCTGGTCGCCCAGCACGAAGCAGTGCAAGTTGACGTGATGCCCGTCGAGCTGCCAACCCCAGGGCCGGTCGTAGTACGGCGTGCCGAAGATGCTGAGGAAGTAGACCCACTCGCCGTACTCCTCCATGTTGTTCGTGATCTCGCCAATCGTGTGGTTGAGGCGCATGCAGTTGCGCATGCTCTCGAAGCCTGCCTCGCTAAGCGTCGCCTCGATCATTGCCAGAGCGGCATCGCGTTGCGCCTCCGTGAGGTCCTCCAGCAGGAGGCCGTGGCGGAAGACGTAAGGGCTGATGTTGAGCCAACGCTGCCATTCCCGGGAGTCGATATCGAATTGCACCGAGGAGCGCTGGCTGTTGCTGAGCGTCGCGAGGAACTCGTTCGCGGCGTCGGTTATCGGGCGCGTCGAGTGGCCGGTCGGGCGTACCGGGTAGAGGCCGAGGACTGGTTTGCCGTCCGTGGTGATACCGACGTAAGGCTGCTTCTCGGCCTCCTCGACCATCGGCATCCAGCGCGCGGCGTGCTGACCGTTGTTGGCCATGCGGCGGCCTGAGAGGTCGGGCCGCTTCGCCAG
>DASTLN010000288.1:0-10266 GCA_035714925.1 Dehalococcoidia bacterium
TCGCCGCAGAGGCGGAAGGACGCCGGACGCAGTGCCGAGGCCATCACGGGCACGTTGACCGGCGCTTCGATCTTGTTGCCACCGGGGCCGGCGCCGAGGGACGTCTTCGTCTTCACGAAGGTGCCGTCGAAGTCGACCTCGCCCTTCTTGAGGATCGACTGCACCGTGAAGAGGTACTCGCGCAGATTCAGCAGCGGCTTACGGTACACGACGCCGTACATGCCCTCGACCGCGGGCTGATGGCTGGCGCCCAACCCGATGCGGAAGCGGCCCGGCGCCAGCTGGTGCATCGCGATGCACTGGGTGACGATGGCGACAGGGTGGCGCGGCCACGTCTGCGTAATCGAAGTGCCCATTTTGATGCGGGAGGTCTGCATCGCGGCGGCAGCGAAGATCATGATCGAGTCCGCGGCGACGCCGCCGCTGGTCAACCAGAATGACGGCACGCCCTTCGCTTCGGCCTGCTTGATGTTGTCGATAATTGCCTGGGCATTTCCACCCGGCACGTATACGCCGATCATGTCGCATTGCCCTCCACTTGGGAGGCAGAATAGCATCTGGTCGTCATCCTGGGAGCCTATACTGGTCGACCGGGCCTGCTGGCTGGCAGCCCCGCGAGCGGCTGAATCCCAACGCTGGAGGTGCTGATGCGGACCGGTGCCGAGTATGAGGCCAGTCTGCGCGACGGACGAAGGGTGTGGATCGTAGGCGAGGGCCCGGTGGAGGATGTGTCCACACATCCTGCTTCGCGCGCGATGGTCGAGCATTACAAGGCATGGTACGACCGGCACATCGACCCGGCGTGGCAAGAGGTCCTGTTCGCACCGGATGAGACCGGCACGCGACGGCCCGTTGCGTACACGCTGCCCCGCAGCTCAGACGACCTGCGGCGGATGGGCAAGTTCTTCTCTGCCACGCTTTTCTTGAGCGCGGGCAACGTAACGCACACACCCGCCTACGGAAACCTGATCGCACTCGGGATCTTGCATACGGCCCAGGAGTACGGCCGCTCGGCGGAGCAGGTGGCGAACGCCGAGGCGTACCGCCAGTCGATCTCGGCCACGGGTCGGTTCCTGACGTTTTCCTCTGGCGGTGCGACGATCGGCCATCGACTTCGCGAGGATCCGGAAGGACGCCCGGCGCTGCGGATCGTGAAGGAGACCGATACCGGGCTGGTCCTGCGCGGCCAGATCGGTATGCACACCAGCCCTGCCTACGCCGAGGACGTCTACGTCGGCGTGGGCTGCGGCGTCGATTACGAGTCGCACCGCGTCACATTTGTTGTGCCGGTCAACGCTCCCGGCGTCACGGTTGTGTGCCGCAAGCCGGCGGCCCGCTACGAGAACGCCTTCATGGCGCCGCTGAGCAGCCGATACGACGAGTTGGACGGTCAGATGTGGCTAGATGACGTGTTCGTGCCGTGGGATCGCGTGTTCTTCGTTCCCGTCCCCGGCCAGCCCGACACGAAGGCCCCCGATACGATCGCGTACTGGCTGTTCTGGCACCAGCTATACGCGTGGCTGGCGAAGGCCGAGTTTACGCTGGGCCTCGCGTTGGCTTGCACGGACGCCATGGGGCTGCGAGAGAACCAGCCGAGTCTCGAGCATCTGGTTGACCTAATGGAGGGAGTTCAGACAGTTCGCAGCTGCCAGACCGCGGCCGAGACGGACCCGGAGTTCACAAGCGCCGGCTACTGCATGCCGCGACAGGTGCACGTGGCGGCGGGCAGCCTGGCGATGCTGAAGGCGCGCCAGCACCTGACGGAGACTCTACGGATCCTGCCCGGTTCGTCGATGGTCGTAGCCCCTTCTGACGCGGACATCGCGGCGCCCCAGATGGCCGCCGGCTTTGAGGAGGCATTCGGTGGTGGCAGATACACGGCACTACAGCGATCGGCGCTCCTACAGCTGGCATGGGACCACGTCTCATCGGGCCTCGACGGCAGGGAATCTGCCTTCGAGTTGCACGCTAACGGTGGCGCCTCCGCATGGCGCGTTCGGCTGAGGCGGCACTTCGACGACTACAACCGGCTGGCGAACGCGATCCTGGACCAGCTAGACATCGACATGCCGCCCGTGGACCTAAGCGACCTGGGCCAAGCGCAATCGATACCACGGCGCGTGGTGACCCCACCCGCAGAGCCACCGGCCTTCGATACAGGCAGCACCAGGGACGAAGCGTGACGGATTACGAGCTGCCGACCTCAGACGACCGCCTGATCTGGGACACCTGGCTATCGATCCATTACCTGCCCGCCGTGACGGTGGCCGACGAGACGGGCGTCTTCCGCTCGCTGGCAGACGCACCGGCAGGAGCCGAAGAGCTGGCAAAGCGCCTCGGCTTCGATCGGCGAGCCACGGTTGCCCTGCTGCGGTTGCTGGCGGCGCGCGGTTTTCTGACGCTGCGGCTCGGCGTTTACCAACTGACGGACCCGACGCGGCTGTATCTCCTGCAAGAGAGCCCCTATTACTGGGGCCACATGCTGGGCCGCCGCGAGGGACTGCACGAGACGCTGAAGGAACGCCTGCAGGGCCAGAGTCCCACGGGCCGCCCTGGCGTCGACGACATCGAGACGCGGACGGATACGGGCGGCTCCTCCGGCAGCTGGGCGGCCGGCCATGTCGACATGGAGCGCGCCCGGCGGGTGGCCGCCGCGATGCAGTCGCACTCCCTGCCCGCCGCGGTGGGCGTGGCGCGTAACGGCGACTTCGCGGGCGTGACCCGGCTGCTGGACGTGGGCGGCGGCTCCGGCTGCTTCACGATCGCGCTGGCGCAGCAGCACCCTGAGCTGCGCTGCTCGATCATGGAGCTGCCGACGATGTGCGAGGTGGCGCAGGAGTACATCGCCGCCGGTGGCGTGGCGAGCCGGGTCGACACCCTGGCGGTCGACATGTTCCGCCAGCCGTGGCCACAGGGCTACGACGCGCTGTTCTTCTCCAACGTTTACCACGACTGGAACTTCGAGACCTGCGAGTGGCTGACGCAGCAGGCCTTCGACGTGCTGCCGAGCGGCGGGCGGCTCTACCTGCACGAGATGCTGCTGGACGACGATGGCGCTGGCCCAGTGACCGCGGCGTCGTTCTCAGTGCTGATGCTGGGGACGCAGGGGCAGCAGTTCACGCTGCCGGAGTTGAAGACGATGCTGGAGGGCGCGGGGTTCAGAGACGTGACGGCGACGCATACCTACGGGTATTACTCGCTGACGGTGGGAGTGAAGCCCTAAGCAACGTTGGTCATGGCGAGGAGGCCGGTGGCCAACGGAGCCGCTCATGGGCCGCCGAAACGCCTCGTTCACCCGTGAGACCGCCACGCCGGCTAGACGCCTCCTCGCGGTGACCAGCCTTCAGGCGCGCCTTAACGCCGCTAACCGATCTCGCGTTGGGCGCGGGCGAGGAGCGCGAAGGCGCGGTCCTGGTAGGCCGCGCGGTCGTCGCCGACGAAGAGGATGTGGGTCATGACCTCGGCAGCACCTTCGCGGCGGATCTGGGCCAGGCGCTCGACTATCTGGTCCTCGCTGCCGGAGGCGACGAGCGACTCGACCAGCTCGTCGGAGAAGCCCGCGGCGGTATCGGGGTAGCCCGCGGCTTTGAACATGGCCTGGTAGACGGGGAACGTGCCGTAGGCGCCAACCTGCTCCTGCGCCGCGACGCGGACGGCTTCGCGGTCGTCGCTGAGGCAAATCGGCACGTGGGCGACGAGCGGCGGCGCTTCGCGGCCCGCGGCGTCGGCACCCTCTCGCATAGCGGGCAGCGCGACGGCCTTGAGGTAGTCCCAGGGGCACATCCAGCTGATCGCGCCGTCAGCCGCTTCGCCGCAGAGGCGGAAGGCTCCCGCGCTCAGCGCCGAGGCCATCACGGGCACGTCGATGGGATCGCGCAGACGGACTCGGGCGCCGGCGAACTCGCCGTGGAAGTCGACGGCGCCTTCGTGGAGGAAGGCGCGGATCACCGTCAGGTACTCGCGCAGCTGGGTCAGCGGTTTGCGGTAGTCCGTGTCATACAGCGGGCCCATGGCGGCGGGCGTGGACGGGCCGATGCCCAGGCGGAAGCGGCCCGGCGCAAGCGCTTCCATGCCCATCGCCTGCTGGGCGATGAGAAGCGCGGCGCGCGGCCAGGTCGGGACGATCGAGGTGCCGAGCTTGATGTGGCTCGTGATCATCGCGGCGCCGCCGAGCAGCACCATCGTGTCGGGCATCACACCGCCCTGGGGGGTCCACGCGGCCGCGACGCCGAGCTCGTCGGCGCGACGGATCGTCTCGACCAGCTCGCGGCCGTCGCGGTTCGAAAGCTGAACACCTATGGTCATCGTAATCAGTCTAGAACTACAGGAGCGACACGCTTATACGTCGTGCAGCTATCCCGCGTAGGACCAGCCGAGGATGCGCTGTGTCAGCGGCTCGCCTTCGCGGAGGACGGCGCCGTCCAGGACGCGGCCTACGGCCAGCGTGTGGTCGCCGACGTCGACAAGCTGGTCGACCTGGCACTCGAGGTAGGCGAGCCCGGCATCGAGAATCGGGCAATCGGTGAGCGCGCCCATCTGGTACGGCACACCATCCATCTTGTCGTAGACGACGGCGCTGGCATCCTCGGAGCGACCTACGACCTTCGAGGCCTGCCGGGGCTGGCAGAACTTCACGGCGAGGGCGCGCTGTTCAGCAGCCAGGATATTAATGGTGAAGAAGCCGCTCTCGCGGAGATTGCGCAGGGTTGTGCTGTTGCGCTCCAGCGCGACGGCGACGAGACGCGGGTTAAACGAGACCTGCGTGGCCCAGTCCGCCATCATGCCGTTGATGTTGTCGGAGCCGTGCGAGCCGATGATGTAGAGCCCGTAGGGCATCGACTCCAGCGCTTCGACGATGGGGTCGACTTCGATCTTGCGAGTCATAGGGCACCACCGTTCCGGATGATCTACGCAGCCAGTATCGAGACGCGGAGTAACTGCGTCAAACGAAATCAGGTAGCGAAACTAGCAGGCTACACAGTCGCCGCGGCCTGATTCGACACCTTATCGTTGAACCAGATGCAGAACCTGGAGGCCCTTATGACTGACGATGACCGCGAAGCTCAGCCAGAAGAACCGAAGCCGCCGGAGGAGGCGCCAAAGAGCGATGTGCCGCTTTCGCCACGCGAGGCCGAGGTGCTGCGATTGCTGGCGCAGGGTTTGAGCAACCGGGAGATCGCCGAGCGGCTCTACCTGTCGCGGCGGACTGTGGAGTTCCACATCAGCCGTCTGCTCAGCAAGCTGGACGCTCGCAACCGCACCGAGGCCGCATTCATGGCCTCGAGGCTGAACCTGAGCGCCGCTGGCGAGCCGGCAGAACGAGCGCCGGACGAAGACGAGCCTGACCCGGACGAATTCGAGGATGCCACGGTGGAGGCGAGGACGATCGTCGTGCGCGACGCCGCGCCGCCAACGCAGGGGCCTCAGGTTGCGGTGCCGTCGAGGTTCCTGTGGCCGGCGGCGCTCGTGGCTTCGGTTGCGGCGACGATCGTGATTATGCTGCTGCTGAACATCGCCGACGATAGCGGTCGGTCGATCAGCGTGATCCGTCCGGGGGTAGTCGCCGGCGACGTGAGCTCACTACGGACGCTGAGAGGAGAGGTCATTGCGCGCGACCGGGTGCCGCCGCTCCCGGCGATTGCTGAAGCCGGCTCCTCCGGCACACTGGCGATCACAACGGCAGACGGCCGCACCGAGGTTTTTCAGATACCGGAGGATTGCGACAAGCTTACCGGGGCCATGAATGCGGAGTCGGGGGCAGGCAGCGTGCGCATCTTCCCTAACCCTCGAACCGTGCTACTTCTTTGCGACCAACCGTAGCCTGGCTCAGATAACGCAGCGAAGCGCCCGGACTCATTCCTGGGCGCTTCGCGTGCGGAGCTGAAGCGTGCTTCTAGACGCCGAGCGGGTGGCGCTCGTTGCGCACTTCTTTGACGTGGCGGCGCAGCATGCGCGGCAGTTCCGTGTAGACGACGCCGGACTGGTAGCGGCGGGAGCGAGGTCGCTCGTGGCGCGTCGCAGTCTCTGACAGGGCGACGACCTCGGTGCGCAGGTGCTCGACCTGTGCGCGCAGCATGTCGACCTCAGAGAAAAGGCCGCCGAGGGGCGCGGTTTCTGTGCCGCCAGCGCGACGAATTGCCGACTGGGACCCCTGGAGGCGTTGCTCTTTGCTGCGGGCGCTAAGGAGGTTGAGGCCGCCGTAGGCGCCCACCAGTAGCAACCAGAACGCGACGATGATGACGAGGATTTCCACGGGCGGCTCCTTTCGCTGGTTGAGCCTCATGCTACGTAGGCGCGCGGAGGCGCCATATCGGGGAATACCCCTAAGTTGGCGAACCGGCTCGGCGCTGCCGTGCCGATCGGCACGTGGTACGTAGAAACAGCGGCGACTAGGCTGGTGGAAGCATGAAACGCCCGCGCCGCTTCGTCGCCCTCGCCCTTCTCCTCGCTCTCCCAGTGCTTGCCTGCGGCGGGAGCGGCGCCGACATTCCGGCGCTGGCGACCGCAGCAGCCGACGTCGCGCCGGCATCATCGTTCAACGTTGTCGCCAGAAACACACGGTTCGACACCGATACGATCGTCGCGACGGCGGACCAGGAGGTCATCATCAGCCTCGAGAACCAGGACGGGGCGCTGCACAACATCGCCATCTACAGTGAGGAAGGTGGCGATGCGATCTTCCGCGGGGAGCTGTTCACAGGCCCGGAGACGATGGAGTATCGGTTCGATGCCCCCCCACCCGGCGTCTACTACTTCCGCTGCGACGCCCATCCCGAGATGGAAGGCGCCTTCATCGCCCGCTAGGCGATCGCCGCTCCCTTGCTGCGGTTGCAGGTCTCGCAGAGCAGCTGCAGGTTGCGCGCCGCGTCTGCCCCACCCAGCGCCACCGGAATGACGTGGTCGAACTCGAGGCGCTGGTTGCTGCCGCACTTTACGCAGCGGCCGCCGTCGCGGTTCCAGACGAAGACCTTCACCTCGTCCGGAATCGGCGCCCGCGCCGGGGCGTCCATCGCCTCCGTCTGCTGCATCAGGGCGACGGCGCGCTGAACGCGGCGGTTCTTCTGCGTCTCACGTTCGAGGATGAGGGCTTTGACCTCGAGCTCGTCGTAGCCTTCGTCTTCCCAGTAGAACTCGTCCTGAAACAGCCAGAAGGTGCGGCGACGCTCCTCATCCCGCGCGACCTCAACCGGCGCGTCTCGCTGCCGCGTCATGATGGCCGCGTGCTGCTCCTTGCTCATGGCGGCGTCCAGCTTGCCGCTGGTGAAGTGATAGCGGCTGAAGAAGGCGAAACCGACGTTCTCGAAACGGGCGTTGGTGTCTCTCTTTAGCATCTGTACAGGCGCCTACGCGAAACTTTGTCCTACATGATACTCGACCGTGGCCGGACGTTGTTTACGACGGGAGGTGGGTTTTAGTCAGAACGCGGCGTCTCGCCTGGATGTGAGATTGCTTCGTCGCTTGGCGCTCCTCGCAATGACGGGGAGGGAGGGCGGCTTAGGGGTCGAGGTTCTCCAGGCGTCCCGTTTCTAAGTCGAGGCGGCGGTAGAAGCAGTTGCGGGGCTGGCCGGCCGCGTTTCGGGTGTGGCAGATGTTGCCACGGCGCGGACGCACTCGGTAGAGCAGCGAATTCTGCTCGCAGTTGACGCGCACCTCAACGAGGTCGAACGTCTCGCCGGAGGTCTTGCCCTTCTCCCACAGCTCGTTGCGTGAGGTGCTCCAGAACACGGCGGACCGCGTTTCGAGCGACGCTTGAAGCGCCAGCTGGTTGACGTAGGCGACGAGGATGACCTCGTTCGTGTCAGCGTGCTGGACGGCGCAGGGGATGACGCCGGGTACCTGAGCGACGCGCGAGGTCTTGTCGAAGTCGAGCGTCAGCTCGACGCCTTCTTCCAGCTGATTCGTGGAGGTCATAAGGTGGCTCCTGCTTTTGCTAGGGACGGATTGGCACGCCGTGGTCGGCCATGTATTGCTTGGCTTCCCGCACGCGGTAGGTGCCGTAATGGAAGATGCTGGCGGCGAGCACCGCGTCGGCGCGGCCTTCGACTACCGCATCGACCATATGTTGCGGGTTGCCGCAGCCGCCCGATGCGATGATCGGCACCTCGACCGCGTCGGCGATAGCGCGGGTTAGCGGGATGTCGTAGCCATCCAGGTGGCCGTCCGTGTCCATGCTGGTGACGAGAAGCTCGCCGGCGCCGAGCTCGACGACCTGCTTCGCCCACTCGACGGCGTCCAGGCCCGTGGGGCGCCGGCCGCCGTGCGTGTAGACCTCCCAGTGCCCCTCACCTGCCGCGCGCGCGTCGATGGCGACGACAATGCATTGCGAGCCGAAGCGCTCCGACGCCCTGCCGACGAGCTTCGGGTCGGCGACGGCTGCGCTGTTGATCGAGACCTTGTCGGCGCCTAGCTCCAGCAGCAGACGCGCGTCCTGCTCACTGCGGACGCCGCCGCCGACGGTGAACGGGATGAAGACGCGGTCGGCGGTGCGCTCGACCATGTCGTAGGTGGTGCGGCGGTCGTCGGAGGATGCTGTTATGTCGAGAAAGACGAGCTCGTCGGCGCCCTCGGCGTCGTACAGGGGCGCGAGCTCCACGGGGTCGCCCGCGTCACGCAGCTCGACAAAAGACACGCCTTTGACGACGCGGCCGTTGTCGACATCGAAGCAGGGGATGACGCGCTTGGTCAGCATGCTTCAAGTATAGAGGGCCGCTTGTTGCGGACTACTAGGGCACGAATTCGCTGGCAAAGCAGCGGTTGTCGGCATTGGAACGCATCGCGAATTGGTCAGGGTTCGCGGGGGTCGGCGCCTGGATGCCCGCATCGAGGGTATCGAGGTCGACTTTGCGCAGCGGTGTGGCGAGGATGCCGGGATCGAGCGCCGTTGTCGGACAAGGCACCGGTGTCAAGGCCTGACGCAGCAACTCCATCTCAGTTTGCTGAAGAAAAGGTGCCGAGCCGGTCTGCGAGGTCGCTCGCGGACCATCGGCGGTCCTGCCGAGCAGCGATAGCGTCACGCCCGCGCCGATCGCGACCAGCGCGAACATTAAGTGAGCCTTCCGCACCCGGCCAGTATAGATCGTATGCGTTAGGCGATCTCAGCCAGGGGGAAGTTGAGGCCGATGTGGATGCCGTCCGGGTCCGCCATGGTGACCTGGTGCTTGTCCGGCAGCGTGCGCTCCGCGAACTCGACACCGGCGCCGGCGAGGCGGTTGCGCATGTCGGCGAGACCTTCAGCCCAGAACTCGACGTGCAGGATACGGCCCGTGGGGTATTCCGACTCCGCTTCGTCCTTCGGCGCGAGGCGGGCGAAGACCTCCTCCGCCTCCGGCCGCGATTGGAAGAGATGGACGACCTGGTTTTCGCCCAACCAGACGATTGCGGCCTTGATCGGGAAGCCGGCGCGCTCGGTGACGCGGAGGCCGAGGGCGCTCTCGTAGAACTTCCATGTCGCGTCGAGGTCGCTACAACGGACCGTGTAGTGGTCGTATCCCGTGAGTGGCATCTCTATACCTCTTCTATGGCGGCCAACGCGGCCGTTAGATCTACCGTACCTTCATATAGCGCCCGTCCAACGATGACCCCACCGAGACCGGGCACCTTCGACGCCTTGACGATGTCCTCGATAGTAGCGACACCACCCGAGAGGATGATCTGCGCTTCGGTCTCGCCGATCTCGCCCAGGAGATGTGTCATACCGTCGATGTCTGGGCCGAGCAGCGTACCGTCGAGCGCGATGTTTGTGTAGCTCAGCGCTGTGGCGCCCGCCGCGAGCAGGCGCTTCGAGAAGTCGACCACCGTTTCGCCGGTGCTCTCCTCCCAGCCTCGTACCGCGATCTGTCCGTCGCGCGCGTCGGCGCCCGCGCCGATGTGACCCGGGAAGCGCCGGCAGGCGACGCGGACGAGGTCGTGGTTGGTGACCGCGACGGTGCCGAGAAAAACACGGTCGACATCGTGGCTGAGCCAGTGCGAAACGACGTCGAGGTCGCGGACGCCGCCGCCGAGTTGTACCGGGATCGAAACGGCCTTGACGATGGCGCGCACCGCGGTGGCGTTTGCCTGTCTGCCACTGCGCGCGCCGTCGAGGTCGACGACGTGGAGGCGTTTGGCGCCGAGATCCTGCCAGTGCAACGCCATCGCCGCTGGATCCTCGCCGTAGACGGTCTCGCGGTCGTAGTCGCCCTGAAACAGGCGGACGCATTTGCCGCCACGCAGATCGATAGCCGGTATGACTTCGAAGCTCACGCTCAGGACGCCAGGATGGCTTCA
>DASTLN010000289.1:0-2550 GCA_035714925.1 Dehalococcoidia bacterium
CCGGTGACGCGGTAGGCGATGTCGTAGCCATCGCTTGTGGTGACATACTGGACAGGCGGCGCGTTCATCGTGAGCGCAATTCTACTGCGGTCTGAGTGGCGATGTGTTGCCACCTTCGGCAGCCCCGCCTGCTCGGTGCCCTTTCACCGCCGGCTGCATCCTCATGTCCTGAAACCCGTGGCGGCGAAGGTGAAGTTAGGTGATGAAGCTGCAAAAGCGCAGACGACTCAATTGAGAGCCACCGTTAACACTCATTTAGGGAACCCACAACAGCTGAATGACGGACTACCCCTAGTCTGACGCGAGAGGGCACCCGCCCTCCCGCCAAAGAAGGCCGGTGGATCCGTCCCCACCGGCCTTATCTATTTCTAACGCCCCGCGAAACGAATCACCTGCGCGTCGCACACCGGCTCAAAGCCGATCGCCTGGTAGACGTGGTTCGACGTTGGGTTCGCCAGGTCCGCGAACAGCGTCACGAACGCCTTGCCGCTATCGAGCACCTGACGGCACGCCGCCGCCGTGCAGGCGCTCGCGTAGCCCTGTCGCCGATGCTCCGGCGGCGTGTACACCGGGGCGATGCGCATGCTGTTCGGCGTCGGGCTGCCGTAGCCCACGAAGCAGACCGGCTCGCCCTCGACCTCCCAAATCAGTGTCCCGGCTACGTCCGGCGCCAGCGACAGCCTCCGTTCCAGGTCGCGCCGCATCGCTTCGGCACCGCTCTCCTCCCACGGCACGGCCTCATTCACGAAGGCCATGTGCCAATACGTCAGCAGCGTCAGGTCTGCCGCGGTCGCCCGTCGTGCCTGCCCGGCGACGCCTTCCGGAGGCCGCGGGCGCTCCAGCTTGTAGCAGCGCTCCGAGAGCGTGATCTCGTAAGACTCCCCCGTCAGCCGCTGCCACGCCTCAGCGAAGGGCAGGGCATTCGGTGAATTGACGCCCGTAACTTCCGGCAGAAATGCCCGGACATCCGCCGTCAGCAGCCCGAAAGCTTCCTCCGTTTCGCACAGGGAGAGGACCAGCGGAAACGGCGGCGTCATCACAGCGGCCGCAACCGTCTCGCCGTCCTCTCTCGCTGCGGCAAAGTACGGTATCGAATCGTAGAAGCGCGGCGCCCGGGCCAACCGGTCGATCAGCCCCAGGATCAGGTTGTGATGCGCCTCATTGCGTATCAGAAACGCTTCTGCGGCGTCCCGCAGCCCAGTCGCGGTTTCAAAGCGTTGAATTTCAATCGTCACGTTCGGCTCCTAAGCAAAGGCGCCCGCTCGATGAGCGGACGCCTTGGACGTTTCTCAGCGAGAGAGGTCAGAGAATGACGGTAAGCATCCTTCCGCCCGCGTCGAAGCCGCCTTCGCGCGCGGGCGTTCGTACCCTGACCACCAGAGCTCGGCACAGGCGTCGCATGGCTATGAGAACAGCTCGCCGACCGAGCGCCCGCCGTGGATCCGCGAGATCGCCTCGCCCAGCAGTGGCGCGATCGAGAGCACCGTGATCTTCGGGTGCTGCTTCTCCGGCGGCAGCGGGATCGTGTCCGTGCAGACCAGCTCTTCGATTTCGCTGTTGCACAGCCGGTCCACCGCGTCGCGCGACAGGATGCCGTGCACGCAGGCAACCGAGACGCTCTTGGCGCCGCGTTCGAGAGCGATGCCGGCGGAGGCAAGCACCGTGCCGCCCGTATCGATCTCGTCATCCACGATCAGCACGTTGCGCCCCTCTACGTCGCCGATAAGGGTCTGCGCGACCACCTTCTCCTCGTTGCCAAGGCGTTCCTTGTTGACGATCGCAAGCGGAGTGCCGAGCAGGCGGGCCACGTTGCGCGCCCGCTTCTCGGCGCCGACATCCGTCGCCAGCACCGTGACGTCGGACGCATCGCGGTCCTGGAAGTAACGGCTGACGATGTAGAGCGCGGTCAGCTCGTCCAGCGGGATGTTGAAGAAGCCCTGGATCTGCCCCGCGTGCAGGTCCACGGTCAAGACGCGGTCCGCGCCCGCCGTCTCGATCAGGTTGGCCAGCAGACGCGCCGTGATTGGGACGCGCGGCTGGTCCTTCTTATCGCTCCGTCCGTACGCGAAATAGGGAAGGACTGCCGTGATACGCCCGGCCGACGCCCGTTTGAAGGCATCGATCATGATCAGCAGTTCCATGACGTTCCGGTTGACCGGCGAACAGAGCGACTGGATCAGGAAGACGTCACGGCCGCGCACGTTTTCCTTGATCTGGACGAAGGTGTTCTCGTTGCTGAACTCGAAAATATCGCACTCACCCAGCGGCATCTCCAGATGTGCGCAGACGCTCCTCGCCAGATCAGGGTGCGACCTGCCACTGAAGATGGCCAACTCGTCCACGGGGAGCCTCCGCATAGATTCGACGCAAGCGCTTTAACGGCAGTCGTAATTTACCACAGCAAAGTCGGGAAAATCGGCATTCGGATTTGCCGGCCGCTGCCGATGTTATGCATGAGGGTAATGGTCTCGCTTCCTCCTCCCCCGCCGTGGAGCCGGCCACCCTTGACACGTTAGAAGCGCCCGATCCTCGGCCCGGGCGCTTCTTGTT
>DASTLN010000290.1:0-3642 GCA_035714925.1 Dehalococcoidia bacterium
ACCTCGTCTCAGAGTCCGGACGCTACGTCACCGGCCAGCGCATCACCGTAAACGGCGGCGCCTTCTAGCCAACAAGGCCTGCGACCGCTGCTGAGGTTAGCGTCCGTGTTTTCAGCGTGTCATTGCGAGCCATCGCGGCAGAGAGGCGCGGCAATCTGGGGTGGGGTCACGGGCCGTTCAGCACAGAGACGCGGCTTATTCCCTGAGGCTCGAATTTCCCAGCGCCGCCTACTCCTCGGACTCGTCCTCATCCTCGATCGCGTTCTCGATCTGCTCCACGCGCAGCACGCGGCCCTTCGCATCCAGCTCCAGCGCCACCACGTCGATGCGCTGGTTCGCCGGCGACTCCGGGTGCTCCTGCACATAGGCAGCCGCTGCCGCTCTCACGTGCGCCGCTTTACGACCGGTGATCGACTCCTCGGGCGTGCCCATGCGGCCACCGCCACGCCGGCTGCGCACTTCCACGAAGACGATCTCATTGGCGCGCTTGGCGATGAGATCGATCTCTCCCTCGCGCACGCTCCAGTTGCGTTCCAGGATCTCGTACCCTTTGGACTCAAGGTGTGACGCCGCGACGCGCTCCCCAAAGTTGCCAAAGTTACGATTCCGGCGCCGGTTGTCTCTAGGCACTACTGCCCCTCATGCTGGAGTATAGGGTCTTCCCCATCTCTCAGACTCATCCCGCCTCGTCGCTGCACCGCGCCCCAGCTTCGTCGGTGCTGCACACACGGCCCGTAATGCTCCAGGGCGTCCAGGTGACTCTTCGTAGCGTAACCCTTGTGCGATGCAAAGCCGTAGACCGGATACTGACCGTCCAGGTGACACATCACCTCGTCCCGCGCCACCTTCGCGACGATCGACGCCGCCGCGATGCTGCAGCACAACGCGTCGCCATCGACTATCGCCTTCTGTGGCGCCGCGAAGTTCGGCAACGTCTGCGGCCCGTCGATCAAAACCCGCTGCGGCAGGGCGCCGAGTGCCTGCAGCGCCCGCACCATCGCCATACGGTTCGCGAGGCTGATACCCCACGCGTCGATTTCGGGGACCGTCGCCCAGCCGATACCGTACGCCGCCGACTCAGCCTGGATCGCCTGTGCCAGGCGTTCTCGTTCGGCCGCCGGGACCACCTTGCTGTCGCGTACCTCGCTCAGCCAACCGGGACGCGCCCTGGGGTGCAAAATGACGGCCGCCGCGTAAACCGGGCCGGCCAGCGGTCCGCGTCCCACCTCGTCAACGCCGGCGATGAGGGTCTCGCCGCAGGCCCAAAAGGCCTCCTCGAAGGTGGTGGACGGCAGAGGGCGGGTACCAGCCGTCATATAGGCGGCATGTTAGCAGTCCGGGGCGCGGGCCGCATAGCGCACGGAGACGGCCGCCTCGCCCTCCAACCCAGCTCTGGCCTGCCCGGCACCTGCTATACCGCTTCCGCACTCTGTACTATGCACTCCGGACGATTCACTCTGGGCTCGCCGTTCTCGCGTCCCCAACAACCCTCATAAGGAGTCACGACATGCCCGTAATTCACGTCGAAATGTGGTCCGGCCGCACGCAGGCCCAAAAGAAAGAGCTCGCCAAGGCGATAACAGATGCAATGGTCAACATCACCAAGACCACGCCTGAGGCAACCATCGTCATCTTCGACGACGTGCCGAAGGACAACTGGGCGCAGGGCGGCCTGCTTTCGTCAGACGCCTGAATCCCGGGATCGAGTGCCCGGCAGGCACGGGGCTGAATGCTATACTTTCTCGTGAAGGAAGCCACTTGGTGTTGAAACAACATCTCCGCCGCTCTGTTATTGAAACTGGCGAAGTGGTTTTACCGTAAAGGGGTGTGATGGGTTCACGCTGGATGCGTAATAGCTTGGTTTATCTGGGGATCCTGGTGGCGGTCATCGCCATCGTGGTCGTCTTCTTCCGGCCCTCCTCGGACGAGGCGGATCCAATCAATATCAGCGCCGTCATTGCCGACGCCAAGGCCGGCAAGGTCGAGAAGATCGTCGTCAAGGGCGATAGCCTCGAAGTCAAGCTGACGGACGGCACAGAGGTCAAGTCCCGCAAGGAACCCAACTCCAGCATCACGCAGACCCTCGCGGACAACAACGTCCCCGCCGGCGCCGTCGCTGTCGAGGTCAAGGAAGAGAGCAAGCTCGGCGACTGGCTCGGCCTTCTGCTCAACTTCCTGCCCATCCTGATCTTCATCGCCCTGATCTTCTTCCTCATGCGCCAGGCGCAGGGCTCCAACTCGCAGGCTATGAGCTTCGGCAAGAGCAAGGCCCGCATGTTCACCGCCAACAAGCCCTCCGTCACCTTCATGGACGTGGCCGGCGTGGACGAGGCCAAGGGAGAGCTCGAGGAAGTCGTCGAGTTCCTCAAGTACCCCGAGAAGTTCATCGCGCTCGGCGCCCGCATCCCGCGCGGCGTCCTCCTGGTTGGCCCGCCCGGTACCGGAAAGACGCTGCTGGCACGCGCCGTCGCCGGTGAGGCAGGCGTCCCCTTCTTCTCAATCTCCGGCTCCGAATTCGTCGAGATGTTCGTCGGCGTCGGTGCCTCCCGTGTGCGTGACCTGTTTGAGCAGGCCAAGCGCAACTCCCCCTGCATCGTCTTCGTCGACGAGATCGACGCGGTCGGCCGCCAGCGCGGCGCCGGCCTCGGCGGTAGCCACGACGAGCGCGAGCAGACCCTGAACCAGATCCTCGTCGAGATGGACGGCTTCGACACGAACACCAACGTCATCGTCATCGCCGCCACCAACCGCCCCGACATCCTCGACCCGGCGCTGCTGCGGCCCGGCCGCTTCGACCGCCAGGTCGTCATCGACGCCCCCGACGTCAAGGGCCGCGTCGCGATTCTCGAAGTTCACAGTAAGGGCAAGCCCCTTGACAAGGAAGTCTCGCTCGACAACCTGGCAAGGCGCACGCCCGGCTTCTCCGGCGCCGACCTCGCGAACCTGGTAAACGAGGCCGCGATCCTCGCCGCCCGCGTCAACCGCAAGCGCGTCACGATGCACGAGTTCGAAGAGGCGATCGACCGCGTCATGATGGGCCCGGAGCGCAAGAGCCGCGTCCGCAGTGCCCGCGAGAACGAGATGGTTGCCTACCACGAGGCCGGTCACGCGCTCGTCGCCTACAAGCTCGCCGACTTCGACCCGCTCTACAAGATCACGATCGTCTCGCGTGGCATGGCCGGCGGCTACACGCTAGCCCTGCCCGAGGAGGACCGCCACATCAACACCAAGGCCTACCTCGAAAAGCGCCTTGCCATGGCGCTCGGCGGTCAGGCCGCTGAAGAGCTGATCTTCGGCGAAATGTCCACCGGCCCCAGCGACGACATCAGCAAGGTTACCAAGCTGGCCCGCTCCATGGTCACCCGCTACGGCATGAGCGAGCGTCTTGGCCCCCGCACGTTCGGCCAGAAAGAAGAGCTCGTCTTCCTCGGCCGCGAAATCTCCGAGCAGCGCGACTACTCGGAGAAGATCGCCGAGGAGATCGATGACGAGGTCCGCCACATCATCGAGCAGGCACACGAGCTGGCTCGCAAGATCCTGCGCGAGAACAAGGACAAGCTCGTCATCCTCGCCGAGAAGCTCATCGAGGTCGAAACCCTCGAGGGCGACCAGCTGGTCACACTGCTCGATGGCGACGCGCCG
>DASTLN010000291.1:0-7430 GCA_035714925.1 Dehalococcoidia bacterium
CATTGCGCGCGGCCTTGCTGCCGACGGCGCCAGGGTCCGCCTCGTGCGCCACGGTAAGGGAGATGCGGCCGACGAAGACGCGCTGAGCTTCGCCACCTACCTCTTCGCTTCCGCAGCCGATAAGCCCGTCACGCGCATGCCCTCCGCCGCTCGCGGCGAGACGCTCATCGTCGAGCTCGATAGCGACGCTGAGCCGGACGCGAAGCTGCCCGCGCTCGTCGCCATCCGCGGCGAGCCCAGCGACGCCGACAAGGCGCTGGCCGCGTCGCTCGGCGACCGCCTCGTCGGCGCCATCGCCATCTGTGTTAAACCCGGAGCCATCGAGGACGTCGCCCGCGCGATGACCAATGGAGACCTCCGGCCCCTGGCGCTGCTACCCGAGGACCGCGTCCTCGCCGCGCCCAGCGTCGGCGAGATCGGCGTCACGCTCGGCGCGCGCATCCTCTATCCCGGTGAAAACGAGCGCGAGGTCGTCGAGGACGTGCTCATCGGCCCGGTCTACGCCGACCCGGCCCGCCCGCTGTTCCAGCGCTTTGCATCCAAGGCCATCCTCGCGCCGTTCAACAAGACGGACCTCCACCTCGCTGCCATCGAGACCAATGCGGCTTGCCTCGTCATCACCGGCGGCAAGGAGCCCTCGCCCTACGTCATCGACCGCGCCCGTGGCGAAGCCACGACAATCCTGCTTGCCGAGCAGGACACGCCCGGCACCGTCGCCGCCCTCGCCGACGCCTGGTCTAACACCCGCTTCCGAGGCGACCGCAAGGCTGATGCCGCCTACGCCCACCTCGAAGGCCGCATCGACTTCGCCGGCCTCGCCCGCAAGCTCGAAGCCTGAGCATCCCCAGGCCCGCAAAATAGCCCACCAAAAACGTAGCCGAGGCTTTCCAGCCTCGGCGTCGTGCATCTCTTCTTCGGGCGTTCTGGCTTCTTTGCCTAGCGACGGCTCTGGGGTCTTGTGTAGGACTCCTCGTCCTCTACCTGCTCCTCGTCGTCGGGAGCCGGTGGCGTCTCACGCCTGGCCAGCGGCGCGCGCTGCGGTGGGGCCTGGCGGGGACGTTGCTGCGGCCTCTGCTGCTGGTCGGGCCGTCTGCGCGGCGGCACCATCGCGCCGCCGTCCTGCGGCGCGGCGACGGGTTGCGGCCGCGGTGGAATACGGTCAGCGGTGCAGTAGGGGCACGCCGCCCAGCTCGTTCGCACCGCCTTACCGCAGTTGCGGCACGGCTCGCGCAGGACAATCCGGCACCACGGACAGATCACGAACTCGTCTTCGATCGGCCGGCGGCAGCTCTGGCAGGCATTCGCCGATAGCTGCAGCTCGTGCAGCATCGCCTCATTCTCAATCGATCGCTCGAACAGTCCCTCCATTGTCCCGTGCGGCCGGATCACCAGGTAAACCAGCAGCCCCGGCACGTTGAAGATCGCCACCAGGATCACCGCGATGATCTGCGACGTCTGGTCGTCCGTGCGGCTGCGCACGTCGCGATAGACCCAGACCACCGCGCTCAACCACAGCACCAGCGCATAAGACACCAGCACCAGGGCGACCAACTGCAAAGCCGACTCCAGGCTCCCACCTGGCCAGCCGATGAGGAGATCTGTCATGACAACATCCGTGGAAAAAGTGGCGTAATCAGGCCCCGATTGTAGCACGCGACCCATTACATAAATCTCGCAGGTTCGAAGCCTGTATCACTGTTAGAATCGAATGGAACGCATGTCCATACTCGAAGGCCTCAACCCCGCTCAGCACGACGCCGTTACGCACGCCGAAGGACCGCTTCTTATCCTCGCGGGGCCCGGCAGCGGCAAAACGCGCGTCATCGCCCACCGTATCGCCTATCTGATCGATGAGATGAGTGTCCCGCCCCCGCGCATCATGGCCGTGACCTTCACCAACAAGGCCGCGCGTGAGCTGCGCGACCGCGTCGAAGGCCTCCTCGGCGGCCTCGCCCGAGGCGTCACGCTCGGCACCTTCCACGCCGTCTGCGCCCGCATCCTCCGCATCGACGGCGAGTTCGTCGGCGTGCCTCGCAGCTTCGCCATCTACGACGACGGCGACCAGATGGCCCTGATGAAGCGAATCTGTACCGAATACTCCCTCGAGCCGCGTCAGTACCCGCCGCGCGCCTTCCTTTCGATGATCTCGCGCGCCAAGAGCGAGCTCATCACCGCGCAGGCTTACGCGCTGAAGACCGCGTCGTACTTCGAAGAGCTCGTCGCCCGCTGCTATCAGCGCTACGAGGCCATGCTCGCGGAAAACAGCGCCCTCGACTTCGACGACATCCTCGTCAAGACGGTCGAGCTCCTGCGCGACAACGAGGACGTCCAGGGCAAGTACCTCGAACGCTACGAGCACGTCCTCGTTGACGAATTTCAGGACACCAACGTCGCGCAGTACTCCCTCGCCAAGCTCCTGGCGCCGCCGCCCGACGCCAATATCTGCGTCGTCGGCGACCCCGACCAGTCGATCTACTCCTGGCGCTCCGCCGACATCCGCAACATCCTCCACTTCGAGCGCGACTACCCCAAAGCCACCGTCGTCCACCTCGAACAGAACTACCGCAGCACCCAGACCATCCTCGATGGCGCCACCAGGATCATCGCGGCCAACAAGCAGCGCCGCGACAAGGCGCTCTGGACCGAGAAGGGCGCCGGCGACCCCATCGTGGTCTACGAGGCCTACAACCAGGAAGAAGAAGCCGGCTTCGTCACCGGCGAGATCAAGCGCCTCCAACGCGAGTCCGGCCGCCGCCTCGGCGACGTCGCCATCATGTACCGCACCAACGCCCAGTCACGAGCCCTCGAAGAGCGCTTCGTCGCTGAGCGCCTGCCCTATCGCCTCGTCGGCGGCACGCGCTTCTACGAACGCCGCGAGATCAAAGACCTCCTCGCCTACCTCCGCCTCGTCGTCAACCCGTTCGACTCGATCAGCCTCGACCGCGTCCTCAACGTCCCGCCCCGCCGCATCGGCGACCGCACCCACCAGGAGCTACGCAGCTGGGCAGCCGCGCTCGAAGTCCCCGCCTACACGGCCCTACAACTCCTCGCAGGCCCGTCGGGAACGGCTGGAGAGACCGCTCGTCCTGAGGAACTCGTAGGACGAGCAGACGCCCCGTCCTCAAACCAGGCGCCATCGGGTGCCCGCCTCCCGTCCTTTGACGAACCGTCCGTCCAGAGCCCCTTCGCCAACGCCGCCCGCGCCGCGCTCACCGGCTTCCTCGCGCTCCTGAACGAGCTGATCGTCGCCGCGCCCGCCCTCACCGTCTCGCAGCTCCTCACCACCGTCATCGAGAAGACCCGCTACCGCGAGTACCTCACCGAGGCCTTCCCTGTCGACGGCGAGGAGCGCTGGGAGAACGTCATGGAGCTGCGCAACGTCGCCGCCCAGTTTGACGAGCTCGAGCCCGAGCACGCCCTCCTGCGCTTCCTCGAAGACGTCGCCCTCATGTCGGATGCCGACGAGTACGACGAGCGCATCGAGGCCGTCACCCTGATCACGCTGCACGCCGCCAAGGGCCTCGAGTTCCCTGTCGTCTTCATCATCGGTATGGAGGAAGGCCTGCTGCCCCACATCCGCAGCTTTGACGACCCGGCTCAGATGGAGGAGGAACGCCGCCTCGCCTACGTCGGAGTCACCCGCGCCAAGGACCGCCTCTACCTCGTGCGGGCCTTCCGCCGCGCCCTGATGGGCCAGAGCAGCCACAACCCGCCGTCGCGATTCCTCAAGGACCTGCCGCCGGAGCTTGTGCACCAGGCCCAGCAGAGCGTCGACCACGCCTACCAGCAGCGCCCCACGCGCCCACGGCAGCCCGCCTGGTCCACCATGCTCGGCGACGTCCAGCCCACCCGCGTCCGTGTCGGCGCCGAAAGCGACGAACCGCAGCCACGCGCCCTCGCCTCCACCTTCAACGCCGGCGACCACGTCCGTCACGCCCGCTTCGGCGAAGGCATCGTCGTCAACGCCGCCATGACCTCCAACGGCGCCGACCAGGAGGTCACCGTCGCCTTTAAGGGCGAATCCGGCGTCAAGAAGCTCCTCCTCTCCTTCGCCCCCCTGGAGAAGCTGGACTAGGCCCACCCCCGTGAGGCATCCCACTCACGACTATTCAGCCGACGCCGCCTACTCTGTGACCATTTGCTCCCACGAGCGACATCTCGTCTTTGAAGAAGACTCGGTTAGGCAGGTAATCGAGTGGGCCTGGAACCAGATACCAAGCCACTTCGCGCACGCGAGAACAGACGCATTCGTCGTCATGCCGAATCACGTTCACGGCATCCTCGTTTTCCAACGCATCCCTGATCGCGTGATGGTAGGCGCCCAGCATGCTGGGCGCCTACCATCCGACAAGCGTGACGCCGCTTCTCCACTCAGCACGGTGATCCGTTCATTCAAGGCGGCGGTGACGCGGGAATTACGTCTACGGGACCTCTGGGATGACCAGCCACTCTGGCAACGCAACTACCACGACCGCGTCATCCGTGACCCGGAAGAACTATCGCGAATCCGCGAATACATCGCTTACAACCCTATCGCGTGGCAATACGACCACGAAAATCCGAAACGGCAGCAGGACAAAGTCCACGTCCAACGCTGGGCTTGGATCGAGAACCCCGTCCTCTCTGAGATAAACTAACCATCACCATGACCTCCTCTGCCAACTTCGGCTCCGTCGCCCAAACCTACGCCCGCCTCCGCCCCGGCTACCCGCCCGCCGTCTTCGATGACCTCGTCGCGCTCACCCGCCTTCCGGACGGCGCCTCCATCCTCGAGATCGGCCCCGCCACCGGCCAGGCCACCCTCCCGCTGGCGCAGCGCGGCTACCGCCTCACCGGCGTCGATTCCGACGAAGCGCTCATCGCCGAAGCCCGCCGCGCCCTCGCCGCCTACCCCGGCGTCGAGTTCCACGTCTCCCGATTCGAGGACTGGCCCCTCCCGCCGGACCCCTTCGACCTCGTCCTCTCCGCTACCGCCTTCCACTGGATCGACCCCGCCGTGCGCTACGTCAAAACCGCGGCGGCCCTCAAGCGCGGCGGCGCCCTCGCTGTCATCGAAACCTACCACGTCAAAGGCGGCACCGAAGCCTTCTTCGCGGACGTGCAGTCCTGCTACGACAGCTTCATGCCCGCCGACTCGCCACCCCGCGAGCTGCGAAACGCCGCTGCGATTGCGCCCGGCACCAGCCCCTACGAGGCCAGCGGCCTCTTCACCGCCGTCGAGTCCCGCCGCTACGTCTGGCAGCAGACCTACACTGCTCCCATCTACGCCGACCTCCTCAGCACCTACTCGGACCACATCGCGCTGCCCGCAGAGACCCGTACGGCGCTCCTCGACTGCATCGCGTCTTTGATCGTCACCCACCACGGCGGCAGCATCGACAAGCAGTACCTCACCGAGCTCATCGTCGCGAAGAGGCGCTAACCCCCTGCGCGTCTTGAAAGGGCACGCCCGACGAGCGAAGATTGAATCGACATGTCTCGCATCAGGAACACCTTCGTCTCCTTGCTCCGGGTCGCCATCGTGGGCCTCGGCGGCTTCATAGCCCTCTTAGTGCTCGCGTCTCTGGTGAGTGATCTTCTGGTCGGCAATGCGGCACCGGGGATGGCAATCGCCGTGTTCTTCTGGCTCGTTGTGGCGATGCCCCTGCTATTCCTTCCGAACGAGCGCCCAACCCGGCAGGCGCTGAAGTCCTTCTTCATGATCGGCCGTTTCCCCGGCGGTCCCGGCTAATCCACGCACCGCCTCCCGCCAGGTTCTACCCCCAGCAGCGTCGGTTAAGATGCAACCCATGGCCACAGAAGCGCGCCCCGGCGTCGTCCCCATCCCCGAGCCAGGCCTCACGCGCGAGCAGATGATCGACCGCGCGAAAGCGCTCTACGACATGCTGCAGGCCGACCAGGAAGAAGCCGACAAGCGCGGCTTCTACTCGGAACAGCTGCACGAGGAGTTCACCAAAGCCGGCTTCTACCGCATGCTCCAACCCCGCATGTTCGGTGGCTACGAGTTCGACCTCGCGACCTACTACCGCATCAGCCTCGAGATCGCCCGCGGCGGCTCCGCCGGCATCGCCTGGTGCCTCAATCTCGCCCACCACCACGCCTACATCGTCGGATCCTTCTTCGAGGAGCAGGCGCAGCGCGAAATTTTCGGCGACGGCCACTTCGTCGCCGGCGCCCGCGCCGGCGGTTCCGCCACCGCGAAGGCAGTGGACGGCGGCTACGTCATCAACGGGCGCTTCCGCTACTCCTCCGGCGTCCCCTACTCCACTCACCACCTCGTCGCCGTCAGGATCGATGGTGTCCACGCCGACGGCCCGCCCGACGGCGTCATGTGCTGGGCTGTCGTCCCGCGCGACCAGTACGAGATCCTCTGGGACTGGGGCAACCACGCCGACCTCGGGCTCCAGGCCAGCGGCTCCAACACCGTCGTCATGGAGGACGCCTGGATCCCGAAGCACTGGCTCGTCCTCGACAACTTCCGCGCCTACGACCAGACCAACGGCACGCCTGGCACGCGGCTGCACAACAACCCGCTCTACCTCGGCAACCACGCCGACATGTACCACGCCGGCCTCGTCGCGCCGCAGATCGGCACCGTCCGCGCCGCCCTCGACGAGTACGAGCAGACGATGCGCACGACGCGCAACTGGATGCCCCCACAGGTACTGCAGATGGACGACCGCAGTCATCAGACGGCCTGGGGCATGGCGCAGGCCCTCTGCGACGCCGCCGAGATGATCCTCATCCGCTCCGCCGAGATGCACGCCGAGTACTCCCAGCGCTGGGCCGGCACCGGCCAGCCGTTCTCAGGCGAAGAAGAGGTCCGCCTCTACTCCGCCCTGCAGCAGGCAGGACGCCTCGCCTGGCGCGCCATGGAGCAGATCTGGACCAACGGCCCCGTCGACGAAGCCAAGGCCGGCGCGAAGATGCAGCGCTACTACCGCGACGTCTCCATGTACCGCATGCACGTCTCCGCTCGCCCCCTCAACCTCGCGCCGCGCCTCGCCCAAATGCACTTCGGCATCACGCCGGACGCGCCGCCGCCCTCCGCCGGCTAACCGTTTCTCACGGCTAACTCTCATCTAGAAAGACCCCGCATGTCCCTCGACAACACCAACATCGAAGAGATCGTCATCTGGCTCGTCGTCGGAGTCGCCGCAGGTTGGCTCGCCAGCCAGATCATGCGCAGCAAACGCGGCCTCATCAGCTACGCCCTGCTCGGTATCGTCGGCGCCATCGTCGGCGGCTTCCTCTTCTCCGCCCTCGACATCGGCGGCGCCACCAACGTCCTCGGCCAGATCGTCATCGCCACCGTGGGCGCCGTCCTCGTCCTGGCTGTCGTCGGCCGCTAGCCGCCATCGATAGCTAACTGCAACCCGAAGGCCCCTTTCATGTTGCGGTTATGTCGCTCCGTGACACCTAGTATGCCC
>DASTLN010000292.1:0-30535 GCA_035714925.1 Dehalococcoidia bacterium
AGCGCTACGTGGCGCTGCTGAGCGATGTCGCAAAGGAGAAACCGCGTGCCCGCCGATAGGCCCCTCATACTTGCCATCGACACCACGTCCGACCTCGCGGGCGTCGCGCTGATGCAGGACGATGCGCTGCTCGGTGAGGTCACGTGGTACGCCCATCAGAGCCACTCGCGTCAGCTCCTCCCCGCGCTCGACTGGCTGCTCGGCCACGTCCAGCGCGACAAGGCGCAGATCGGCGCCATCGCGGTCTGTCTTGGCCCCGGCTCCTACGCCGGCATGCGCGTCGGCCTCAGCACGGCGAAGGCGCTGGCCTATGGCCTCGGCGCGCCCCTGGCCGGCATCGGCCGCCTCGCCGCCGAGGCGCTGCCCCTTGCCCAGGCCTCGGGCGGTCGCGTCGTGCCCGTGCAGGCCGCCGGGCGCGCCGAGCTGGCCTGGGCTGCCTACCGTTTTGATGACGGAGAGCTCGTAGAACTGGATGCGCCGCAGCTAACACCCGCTGACGCCCTGCCGAAACGTCTACGCAAAGGCGATCTCATCACCGGCGACGTCGACCGCCTCACCCCAGAGCTGCTCGTCGCGCTGGCGCAGAAGGGTTGTCACCTCGTCCCACCGCCCGCGTCTCGCGTCGTCGCTGTCGCCCGTCTCGGCCTGCGCCGCTTCCTTCGCGGCGAGTCGGACGATCCCGATTCGCTGGCGCCGCTTTATCTCCGCGAACCGGCCATCGGCCCGCAATCGCCGCGCTAGGGAGGAAGAAGCCATGCAGATCGTCGATTCGTACCCGGTCGTCATCACCCCGGACCTGCACGAGTGCCGCGACTTCTACGCCATGTGGTTGGACTTCGAGGTCGCCTTCGAGGCATCGTGGTTCGTCCTCTTGAATTCCGGCGCAATTTCCATCGCGTTCATGCACCCCGAGCACCCGTCCTCCCCGCCGGATCCGGGAGCCTACCACGGTGACGGCGCCTTTCTCACCCTGCAGGTCGAAGACGCCGGCGCCGAGTATGAAAGCCTCATTGGCCGCGGCCTGCAGTGCGCGCTGCCGCTCACCGACGAACCCTGGGGCCAACGACGCTTCGGGCTGGTCGACCCCGCCGGGATGTGGGTGGACGTGGTGGAGCAGACGCAACCAGAAGAAGGCTGGTGGGACCCGTACCTCGCCTGACTGGATCGCAGTCTCCCCAGCGGCGACAATCATTAAGAGCCGCAACTGAACACTGACAACTGAGAACCGAGGAGCCGAATGGAACGCACGCTCGTCCTGATCAAGCCAGACGCCATGCAGCGCGGCCTCGCCACCGAGATCCTCGGGCGGCTGGAGCGCCGCGGTCTGCGCATCGTCGGTCTCAAGCTCCTCGAGGTCGACGCCGCCCTCGCCGAGCGCCACTACGCCGAGCACGTCGGCAAGCCGTTCTTCGACGGCCTCGTCGGCTACATCACGTCGTTCCCCATCATCGCCGCCTGCTTCGAGGGCACCGGCGCCGTCGAGGCGGTGCGCGCCACGATGGGCAAGACCAACCCGCGAGAGGCGGCCCCCGGCACCATCCGCGGCGACTTCGGCCTCGAAATCGGCCGCAACTTGGTCCACGGCTCGGACTCCCCGGAGAGCGCTCAGCGAGAACTCGACCTCTTCTTCAGGCCGGACGAGCTGCTACACATCACCCGCGATATCGACCCCTGGGTCTTCGAGTAACGAGAAAGGCCTCAAAGGAGTAGGAATGCCGATCGACGCCGCGAAAGCGGACCTCCTCGTCGGCATCGTCGGCACCGGCGCCATGGGCCGCGGCATCGCCCAGGTTGCGGCGGCCGGCGGCGTGAATGTCCGCCTTTTCGATACCAACGCCACGCAAAGCATCGACGCCGTCGCCTTCATCGAGCGAATGCTGGGCCGGGCCGCCGAGCGTGGCGACATGACAGCAGCCGACGTCACCGCCGCGATGGGCCGCATCGAGACCGTCTCAAACCTCGAGGAGATCACGCCCTGCGACATCGTCATTGAGGCCGTCACGGAAAACGTTGAGGTCAAGCGGAGTGTATTCGCGCAGCTCGAAAGAGTCCTGGCGGAGGACACGATCATCGCCTCAAACACGTCCTCGCTCTCCGTCACCATGCTGGCGTCGAGTTGCCGGCGACCCGAGCGCATCGCTGGGATGCACTTCTTCAACCCCGTCCCGCTGATGCGCCTGGTCGAGGTCATCGAAGGCATGTTGACGGAGCCCTGGGTCGGTGACGCCTTAATGACGCTGGGCCGGCGCCTGACGCGTGAGCCGGTCCGTCTCAAAGACACGCCGGGCTTCCTGGTCAACCAGGTCGGCCGCGGCTATAACATCGAGTCGCAGCACATCCAGGCCGAGGGTGTGGCGAGCTTCGCGGACATCGACCGTATCCTGCGTGAGGGCGCCGGCTTCCGCATGGGCCCCTTCGAGCTGCTCGACCTGACAGGGCTCGACGTCACGCACCCGGCCACCGAGCTGATCTACGAGCAGCTCTACCACGAACCGCGCTTCCGCCCCTCAGCCATCATGCAGGCGCGTCTTCAGGCCGGACTGCTTGGCCGCAAAACCGGTCGTGGCTACTACGAGTATGAGGATGGCCGGCAGGTCGTATCGGCTGAGCCGGCGCCGCCCGCCTACGACGGACGCGCGGTTTGGGTCAGCCGCGACGATCCTCAAGGCCACGACGCGTTGCGAGCAGTCCTCACAAACCTCAAAGCGCCACTGGACGAGGGTGAGTCGCCCGGCGTCGGCTCGCTGATCCTCGTCACGCCGGTCGGCGAAGACGTCTCGATGGCATCGACGCGGCAGCGACTGGACCCGAAGCGGGCGGTCGGTGTCGACACGCTCTTCGGTCTCGACTCGCGACGTACGCTGATGACCAGCCCTGCAACGCTGCAGGAGTACCGCGATGCAGCGCATGGTCTGCTTAGCAGCGATGGCATCAAGGCCACGCTGATCCGCGACTGCCCGGGTTTCATCGCTCAGCGCGTCATCGCCATGATCTGCAACATTGGCTGCCAGATCGCCCAGTCGGGCGCTGCAGCGCCGGAGGACATCGACCGGGCCGTCGTGTTGGGTCTCAACTACCCAAGTGGCCCTCTGGCGTTCGGCGACGCGCTCGGCGCCGCGACCGTCCTCAGGATCCTCGACGGCCTGTTCGTCTTCTACGGCGACCCGCGCTACCGTGCCAGTCCGTGGCTGCGCCGCCGTGCCATGCTCGGTATGTCGTTGCTCGCCGTGGAAGCCTGACGGCCTACTGGAACCGCACGGCCGGCACGCCGGTAACGCCCCACAGCCCCTCGAGGTTGTAGAACGCCCGGTCCTCAGGCGTGAAGACGTGCACGATCACGCCGCCGAAGTCGACCAGCACCCAGCCTGACGAAGCCTCGCCTTCGCGGTGCAACGCCTTGATCCCCTCGTTCGCCAGCTCCTTGTCGAACGCGTCGATCAGCGCGGCGGCGTGCCGCTGGTTCAGCGCCGTCGCGATCACGAAGTAGTCCGTGAAGTAGGCGATTTCGTGGATGTCGAGGAGGACAATGTCCTCCGCCTGGCGGTCCGATAGCAGGTCGACGATGCGTCGCGCCATCTCAGAAGATTCGTTTTGGTTATCCGTCACTCAGAGCATAGTAGCAAGTAACCAGTAACAAGTCGCTTCCGGGTTAGGGCGAACCTGCTACTAGTTACTCGTAACTTGTTACTTGTTACCCTATAACCATGAGCAAGCGCGTCATCGTCGCCATGAGCGGCGGCGTCGATTCTGCCGTTGCGGCGGGGCTCCTCGTGCGCGAGGGCTACGACGTCGTGGGCATCACGATGCGTCTCTGGACTCGCGACGACGATGCGGGCCGCCTGCACCAGAATCGCTGCTGCGGCGTCGAAGACGTCGACGACGCACGCGCCGCCGCCGACGTGCTCGGCATTCCTCACTACACCCTCAACCTCGAGGCAGAGTTCAACCGCAAGGTGGTCGACTATTTCGTCGCGGAGTACGAGCGCGGGCGGACGCCGAACCCCTGCCTCGCCTGCAACGAGCACGTCAAGTTCCGCGCCCTGCTCGACCGCGCCGTCGCCCTCGACGCCGACTACCTTTCGACCGGTCACTACGCCCGCGTCTACCACGGCGAAGCCGGCTCCGAGCTGCACCGCGCCGTCGACGACTCGAAGGACCAGTCCTACGTCCTCTACACGCTGCAGCAGGCTGAGTTAAGACGCCTGCTCTTCCCGGTCGGTCACTATCCGAAGACCGAGATACGCAACCTCGCGCTCGAGATGGGGTTGCCGGTACACGACAAGCCGGACAGCGCCGAGATCTGCTTCGTCCCCGGTAACGACTACCGCGCCTTTCTCGCCGAGCGCATCGCGCAGCGTCCTGGCGACATCGTCGACCACGAGGGCGCCGTCGTCGGTAGCCACGAGGGCGTGGCCGGGTTCACGATCGGCCAGCGCAAGGGCATCGGCGCCTTCGGTGGCAAGCGCTTCGTCACTGAAATCGACCCCGAACTCAACGTCATCACCATCGGCGCCGAAGAAGATCTCCTCGCGCGCCGTCTCTGGACCGAGGCGCCATCCTGGGTCGACGGCGAGCCGCCCGGGGAAACGTTCGAGGCCATGGTCAAGGTGCGCTACAAGAGCCCGCCCGCGGCCGCCCGCGTCCGTTTGACCGAAGACGGCCTCGATATCGAGTTCGAGCAACCGTTGCGGGCCGTCACGCCGGGCCAGGCCGCCGTCCTCTACGCGGGCGAGCGCGTCATCGGCGGCGCCACCATCTCGCGCACGGAAGCGGGCGTTGTCAGCCTCTAGGCGGCTGTTATACTCGCCCCTGGTTCACAACCGAGAAACTGAGCGCGCAAAGGGAGGGCCGTAGCTCTGAAGTTTCTGCTAATTGTCGTCGGCCTGATCGTGATCGCGTTACCCGCCATCATCGCGGGTGCGATCTACGCGATATGGGAGCCGAGCCTCGACGAATCGCGCGACATCGTTGTCGTCGTCTTTGGAATCGTCGGCGCCACGTTCTTCTTCGCCGCGCTGGTGATCACCACCGCTGTCGGCATGGCCGCGTTTGGTCTCTTTAGCAAGCTGCGCAGCTTGATCGATGAGTCCGTTGCCCCCGCGCTCAGCGCCGTCAAGGACGCCGCCGACACCGTGCGCAACACCACCGAGTTCGTCGGCCGCACTGCTGTCACACCCGTCGCCAAGGCCTACGGCACCTTCGCCGGCATCAAGAAGGGCCTCAGCGTCCTCTCCGGCCTCAAAGGCCGCGATAAGTCAGAGTAAGCATCGTGAACGACAGCGCCACGAGCCGGCCCTTCAGTGGGGGTATGGGGACTTCCCCCATCTTCAACCAGAGCCACGCCACGAGCCGGGCCTTTAGTGGGGGTATGGGGGCTTCCCCCATCTTCAAGCAGGACCACGCCACGAGCCGGCCCTTTAGTGGGGGTATGGGGGCTTCCCCCATCTTCAAAATATGAGATTTGGCCTCCTGCTCGGCTTCCTGGTCGGCGCGGCGATAGCGTCGCTTCTCGCGTCTAGTGACGTGGACGAGCTGGCCGCTGAGGGCGCCACGACGCCTTCCGGCGCCACGGCCGAAGGCGGGCTCGTCGACAAACTGAAGCGGCAGGCCGAAGAAGCCAGGGCTGCGGCGCGCGAAGCCTCCGAGCAGAAGCAGGCAGAAATGCTGCGCGACTGGCAGCAGGCGCGCGGCCACGACGCTACCGACAACTGAGACTCACTCGCTGAGCGCTGGCGGAGAGGGTGGGATTCGAACCCACGGGCCCCCGTAAAGAGACCACACGCTTTCCAGGCGTGCCTGTTCAACCACTCCAGCACCTCTCCGCGCCGAGACGCCGGGCTGATGACCCGGGGTTGTCTCCGGAGTCTATCAAAACCAGGCCCTGTGCCAAACGTCGCCAACTGACGGCAGCTTCCGCGCACTAATTCCGACCTTAATTTGAAACGAATTCTTAGTTGATTCGTGGCGTCAAACCTGCGTACACTTGCAAGGCCCCGTGTGAGCAGTCTTCAGGAGACAACTGGATGCCACTTCTTCATGTTCGTAAACCCAGCGAAGCGCCGCTGCCTTCCCGATCCTCTAAAGCAGTCAGAGAGCAGCAGCAGAAGTACGATGACTTCATCCGCAGCATTGATACCTCGGAAGTCGGCGACCTTGAGCTTGAACCCAACGAAAACGTCCGCAGCGTAAAAGTACGCCTGCGTCGGGCCTCTTCCCGCATCGGTGTCGACGTCGACATCTGGGACGCTAACGGTCACGTCTATTTTCGTCGCGTAACGCGTCGCGGCCGCCCCCGCCGTACCGCCTGACCTACCGTCACAAGAAGCCGCGCTACGCCGTCCTGATGGGCGGCGTTGTCGCGTCGGCTTCAGTGTGATTTCAATTCGAGCCGTTCCTGGAAAGAGGCGCCAAGGTATCCCGGGCCATGGGCCGTCTTGGACTGGCTGCGCTGCATATCGGCCCTTAGTGGGGTCCAGGGTGTCCCCGGCTTCAATTATTGACGTTTACGTAAAGGCTTCATATACTCTCGGCACCATGGGACTGGAAGGGCGGGGCAGATAGTGGATTACTCAAACTTTCCCAAGTGTCAGAAGTGCAAGACCGGCGATCTCGTACCGCTGTCCGACTTCGGCAGTCAGGGCGCCGCGATTCACTATAAGGCGTGGGTGTGCACCAACCCGGACTGCGGTTTCAACCTCAAGATCCGTAACGGTGACCTGTACATCGATGAGCCGATTTCCAGCGGCGCCGTGCATCAGCCCCGCTACGCCCGCTAGGGCGCCTACGGCCTCCCGATAGCCACGTAGCGCAGCCCGGCTGCCTCGACCTTCGACGCCTCGAAAAAGCCGCGTCCATCGAGAACGGCGCGACACCCCGTCAGCGTTGCGAAATCGAGTCCTGCGTACTCCGCATGCCCGGCCTGCAGGATGACCGCATCGACTGAGCCTGCCGGCGGTAGTGGCGATGACGTGAGCCCCAGCGCCGCGATTTCCCTTGCTGCAAACAGCGGGTCATGGACCAGCACCGTAGCGCCCTTATGCCTCAGCGCCTCGGCGACCAGTAACGCGCTGGAAAGCTCCGCCTCCTTGACCCCGCCGCGATAAGCCAGCCCCAACACCAGCACCGTTTTGCCGCCCAGGCCGCCGTCGATCGCCGCGGCTAGCCGCTCGACACCGTGCGCCGCCATCGAGTCGTTGATCTCGCGGCTCAGCTCGATCAGCGGCGCGTCGACCGCCTGCGTCAGGAAGTAGGGGTACACCGGGATGCAGTGCCCGCCCACGCCCAACCCCGGCGCGTGCAGGTGCGAGTACGGCTGCGAGTTGCCCGCCTGCGCCGCGGCGTCGTAGCTGACGCCCAGCTGCTCCGCGGCGCGCGCCAGCTCGTTGGCCAGCGCGATGTTGACGTCGCGGTAGATGCTCTCGGCCAGCTTGGCGAACTCAGCCGTCTCCGCGTCGGCCAGCAGCGTCACCGGTGCGTCGAGCACGGAGCGATAGAAGGCCACCGCGGCTGCGCCGCTCATATCGTCGATGCCGCCCATCAGCTTTGGATACGTGGCAAGGTCACGGAAGACGCTGCCTGAGGACACGCGTTCCGGGCTGTATGCGACCCAGAAATCGCCTTCGTGCAGCCCGGACACCGCCGCCAGCCTTTTTGCGAAGCGGCTCCGGGTGGCGCCCACCGGCACGGTGCTCTCCAGGATCACCAGCGTGTCCTGCTTCAGCCCCCGGCCAATAGCGTTCGCCGCCGTGTCGAGATAGTGGTAATCGGCGTGCCCGGAAGCGTCGATGCCGACGCGCACCATGACGACCACCACGTCGCTCTCAGCGACCGCCGCGGCAGTATCCGCCGTGGCGCGTAGAGTCCCGGCGTCGTGCGCCGCTCGCACCGCCTCTGCCAGCCCCGGCTCGCCGCCAACCGGCGACTCGCCGCGATTGACCGCGTCGACGACCGCGGGGTTGATGTCGCAGCCCGTGACCTGCATGCCCTTGCCGGCGTAAAGCGCGGCGAGCGGCAGCCCGATCTTGCCCAACCCGACGACGGCAACGTTAGTCACGTCGCACCTTCATCGGCCGCCCCGTCCGCGCTGACTCGGTCAGCGCGTCGGCCACGGCCAGCGTCCGCAGCGCGTCCTCGCCTGTCACCGGCATCGGCGTACCGGTCCGTACCGCGTCGACAAACGCCGACAGCTCGTGCTCCAATTGCTCGCGGCGCTTGATCGGGATCTGGGCGCTGGCGTCTCGCAGGTGCGACGCCTCGGTCGACCACTCGCGCGGCGCCCCCGCCGGGCGCGTCGACGCTTCGTGAAACTCCAGCGTCTGGGCCGCGTAATCGAGCACAAAGATGCCCTCTGTGCCCAGCACCGTCAGCTCTCGGATGCGCAGCGGCGACAGCCAGTTCACCTCCAGGCTACCCACGGCCCCGGTGTCCTCACCCTCGGCAGCAAAGCGCAACACGCCCGCGATGCTGTCCTCGAACGGCATCCGCACGCCCGATTGCGCCATCGCAAACGCGCTCTCGACCTCGCAGCCGAGGACGAAGCGCATCGCATCGATGTCGTGCAATGCGCTATCGTGGATCACGTTGACGCCTTGCGCTCGTTCTCGCATCGGCGCCGTCCGGCGCGCCGCCAAATGTAGTACCTGTCCCGCCTGTCCGGCCTGCACCCGGCGCCGTAGCTCCTGCACCGCCGGGTTGAAGCGCTCGATGTGTCCCGCCATCAGCGGCACGCCTGCCGCTGCCGCCGCCAGCACCAGCCCGACCCCCTCCTCCCGCGTCGTCGCCATCGGCTTCTCGACCAGCACGGCGCAGCCTGCCTCAATCGCTGCCTGTGCGAACGGTACGTGCAGCTTCTCCGGCGCGGCGATCACGATAGCGTCCAGCTTCTCGTCGCGCAGCATCGTCACGAAGTTGCTGTAAGGCTTCGCGTCGCGGCCCTTCGTCGCGTCTTTGAGCCGCGACTCGTCCTTGTCGCATACCGCCGCGAGGCGCACGCCCGGCAGCCCGCTCAGGACGCGCGCGTGATTCGCGCCAAAACCGAGACCGACAACGCCGACGGCAAGCTCGCCGCTCACGAGCCCGTCCACGCGTTCACGGCATCGACGATCTGCCCGAGGTCTTCTTCGCTCAGGCCGGGATGCACCGGCAGCGACAGCACCTCGTCTGCCAGGCGCCGCGCCATCGCGAATGGCGCCTCGTCATAGCCGAGGTCGCGGTACAGCTTCTGCGCCGGCAGCGTCTTCGGGTAGTAAACCGCCGTCTCGATGCCCTTGTCGCGCAGGTGCGCCCGCAGCGCGTCGCGTCCTTGCGCCACGCGGACCGTGTACTGGTGCCAGACATGCTCCCGCGCTTGTTGCGGCGAATTCGGCAGTCCGACGCCCCGGAGGCTCATCGACAAAACCGCGGCATTTGCCCAGCGCGCCCGCGTCAGCTCCTCGAGCCGCGACAGCTGCGCCAGCGCGATCGCCGCGCTCGTCTCCGGCAGGCGGTAGTTGTAACCCAGCTCAACGCTCTCGTAGCGCTCATCTTCGCCGTGCGAACGCAGCCGCCGCAGGCGCTCGGCCAGCGCCGGGTCGTCAGTCGTCACGACCCCCCCTTCGCCTGCCGTCACGTTCTTCGTCGCGTAGAGCGAGAAGCAGCCCGTCCCGAAGCTACCCGCGCGCCGTCCACCCAGCTCCGCCCCGTGCGCCTGCGCCGCATCCTCGATCAGCGCCAGCCCGTGGCGCTCCGCGATGCCGCACAGCGTCGCCATGTCACACATCCGTCCGTACAGATGCACCGGCAGCAGCGCCTTCGTCTTTGCGCTAATCGCCGCTTCGACTTTCCAAGCGTCGATGTTCCCGTCTTCGCCGACGTCGACGAAGACGGGCCGTGCGCCCGTGGCCAGGATCATGTTTGCCGTCGCCTGGAAGCTGAACGGCGTCGTGATCACCTCGTCGCCGGGGCCGATGCCGTGCGCCAGCAGCGCCAGGTGCAGCGCCGCCGTGCCGCTGGACACCGCGACCGCCTCGCGTGTCTGCGACACGTCTTTAGCGAACGCCGCCTCCAGCTCGCGGGTCACCGGGCCGTTGGTCAGCCGTCCGGAGGCCAGCACGGCCAGCACGGCTTCGCGCTCCGCCTCGCCGATCTGCGGCTGCGCCATCTTGATCACGCTTGCTCCGGCTCGCCGAGCGGTGGGAAGTCGTAGGTACGGTCGCAGTGGCCGCAGTAGAGCGTCTCGCCATGCTTCGCCAGCGTACGTCCGCAGCTACAGACGTAGCCCGCGGGCCGTGCCGGGTTGCCGGCAACGAGCGCGTGGTCCGGCACGTCGCGGCTGACGACAGATCCTGCCGCCACCATCGCCCATCGCCCGATCGTTATCCCCGGCAGGATCACGGACCCGGCCCCGATCGACGCGCCCTCTTGCACCAGCGTCGGCAGTACTGTCCAGTCGTCATCGCCCTGCGGCGTGCCGTCCGGCGCGACCGCGCGCGGGGCCTTGTCGTTGGTGAACGTCACGTGCGGCCCGACGAAGACCCCGTCTTCGATCGTCACGCCGTGGTAGACGCTGACCCGGTTCTGCAGCTTGCAACGGTCGCCGATCACGACGCCCATGTCGACGTACACGCCGTAGCCCAGGTTGCAGTCCGCGCCGATCTTCGCCCCGGCGCGCACGTGGCAGTGGTGCCAGACCCTCGTCCCGGGGCCGACCTGGGCGCCGGACTCTACTTCAGCTGTTGGGTGGATCACGCTCCAGCACCTCGACGATTCGCGCCGACGTCTGCCCGTCCCCGAAAATCGGCGGTGGCGATGTCTCGGGCCGGGCTCGTTGCGCCGCCTCCACGATCTTCTCCGGGTCCGTCCCGGCCAGCACATCCCAGCCGGTTTCCAGCGTCTCCGGCCACTCTGTATTGTCTCGCAGCGTAACAGAGGGCACGCCGAGGAAGTAAGCCTCGCGCCGCACGCCGCCGGAGTCGCTCAGCACCGCCCTGGCGTTGCGCGCCAACGCCAGCATCTCAAAGTAGCCCACTGGGTCGACCGCCCTTACGTTGTCCGCCACCTCGATCGCCGCTTCCGCGAGCGCAGCCTTGGTTCGCGGGTGCAGTGGAAACACGACGGGCGCGTCCAGCCGTCCAAACGCCTCGCAGACCGAGCGCAACGCCGTCGCGTCATCCGTGTTCGCCGGCCGGTGCACCGTCGCCACGTAGAAGCCCCCCGCCTCCACGCCGTAGCGCGCCAGCACCTCGCCCTCGATCGCCTTCGCTTTCGGCAGCGCCGCCAGCAGCGAGTCATACATCAGGTCGCCGGCCTCATAGACGCCGCGCTCGATGCCCTCCTTGCGCAGGCATTCGACCGAGGCTCGCGTGACGCAGAACAGGTAGCGCGACACGTGGTCGGTCAGGACGCGGTTGATCTCCTCCGGCATCGTCCGGTCGTAGCTGCGGAACCCCGCCTCTACGTGGGCCAGCGGCAGGCCGAGCTTCGCCGCCGTCAGCGCCCCCGCCAGCGTCGAGTTCGTGTCGCCGTAAACCAGCACGACGTCCGGCGCCTGCTGCGTCAGCACCGGCTCCAGCGCCTCGATCATGCGCGCCGTCTGCAGCGCCTGGCTCGCTGACCCGACGCCGAGGTTGGCGTCAGGCGCAGGTAGCCCCAGCTCGCGAAAGAAGACGTCTGACATCAGGTCGTCGTAGTGCTGGCCGGTGTGCACCAGCACCTCTTCGTGCCGCAGCCGTAGCGCGTGGCTCAGCACCGCCGCCTTCACAAACTGCGGCCTCGCGCCAACGACTGACACGATCTTCATCGTCGATTAGCTAATCCCCTCTCCCTCGAGGGAGAGGGTTAGGGTAAGGGGGCCCGCCAGCACGTACGACTGCGCCCCGAGGTTCCCCCAGACCGAGGTGCTCATGGCTCTTGTCGCGTCTCCGCCGGCCCTGAAGCCTCGGCCGGGGCGGGGTCTTGTTCCTTGCTCCTGGTTCCCTGTTCCTCACCCATGTCGAAGCGCGCCAGCGTGTGGATCCGCGCCGGCAGGTTACCAGGCCGCTTGCGCAGGTCGACCTCCAGCTCCCGGATCGCCGCACGCAGCTCCGCGCCCGCAAACGTCCGGTCCGATGACGCCGCGATCACGCGCCCGTGGCTCGTTGGCTGCTGCGTCTCGTGCTTCCCGGTCAGCGCTTCGCTGAGCTTCTCTCCGGGGCGCAGGCCGGTGTATATGATCTGGATGTCTTTGCCCGGCTCCATGCCACGCGACCGGATCATGCGCTCCGCCAGGTCGGCGATGCGCAGCTCCTCGCCGGTGTCGAGCAGGAAGATGTCGCGGCCCTCTGCCAGCGCCGCCGCCTGAATTACAAGCCCGGCGACCTCGCTGATCGTCAGGAAATAGCGCGCCACCTCTGGGTCCGTCACGGAGATCGGCCCGCCGCCCTGGATCTGGCGGTTAAACGCCGCCAGCACCGTGCCCCGCGTGTCGATGACGTTGGTCAGTCGCACGGCGCAGAACTTCGTCTTGCCCAGCGGCATCGAGGTCACCAGCAGCTCCCCGATGCGCTTCGACGCGCCGTAGATGCTACTCGGCTCCACGGCTGTGTGGCTGGACAGGAAGACGACCTCCTCGGCCTCCACCGCCTGCGCCGCCTCGAATACGTTCAGCGTGCCCATCACGTTCGTCTCGAAGGCCTGGTCCGGGTTCTCCTCCATCATCCCCAGGTGCTTGTACGCCCCGAGATGGAAAACGACCTGTGGCCGCGCCGCTTCGAAGATCCACTGCAACTTTTGCTGGTCCGAGATGTTGCACAGCCACGGCTTGATCGGCACGCTGCCCTGCGACTTCTGATTCATCTCGACGCGCAGCTCGTGCAGCGCTGTCTCGTTGACGTCCACCAGGTGCATCGCCGCCGGCCCAAACTCGAAGACCCGCCGCGTCAACTCCGCCCCGATTGACCCCGCGGCGCCGGTGATCAGCACGACATGCCCGGCGATGATCCCGCTGCACGCCTCGGCGTCGACGTCCATCGGCTCGCGCGCCAGCAGGTCCTCGATCGTGATCTCCCGCATCTCGCCGTGCGCCGCGCGGCCTTCCATGACCTCGCTCAGGCTTGGCACCAGGCGCACCGGCACCTTCGCCGGCTCCGTCAGCGCCAGCACCTCCTGCAGGCCCGGTGCGCGCTCCGGCGGCAGCGCGATCGCCACGAGCTCGATGCCGTGCTTCGCGATAACGTCGGGGATGTCGTAGCGCCCGCCGACGACCGGGATGCCGTGTACGCGCTTGCCGCGCAGCGCCGGGTCGTCATCCACATACGCGACCGCCGTGTAGGGCTGAGAGCGGTTGTGGCGCAGGTCCCAGCCCAGCATTTGCCCCGTATCGCCCGCCCCGACGATCAGGACGCGCTGCTTGGTCTTGCCGGCGTCTGTGCCGCCAGAAGTGCCCCACATCCTCGGCAGCATGCGCACCATGCCGTGACCCAGCAGGATGAAGGCTGCGCTGATCACGTTCGCCGTCAGCGGGATCGGCCGCTTCGGGAGCATCACCTGCACGATAAGGATCGCCGCCGTCACCACGATGACGCCGGCAGCGAGCATCACCGCGTCGCGCAGGCTGCCGTACTGCCACGCCGTGCGGTAAACGCCCAACGCCTGGTACGACAGGATGTACGCAAAACCGATCAGCGGTCCCGCCCACGCCAGCGTGCGCCACGACTCGCCCGGCACCTCGCCGTCGAACTTCAGTGATAGCGCGATCGTGTAGGCGATCAGGACGATCGCGATATCGAGGACGAGCGATAGGAGGAGCTGCGCTGCCGTCGCCAGCCGTTCTCTGCGATTCGGGTCCTTCATCGAGCTCCCTTGCGCCCCGCGACGGCTCCGAGCGTCTTCAGGATGATCAGGATGTCACCGCCAAACGAGCGCGTGTCGACGTATTCGAGGTCGTAGGTCATTGTCTCAGAGTACGTCAAATCGGCGCGGCCCTTGATTTGGGCCAGGCCCGTGATGCCCGGCTTCACGGCGTGACGCCGCCGCCACTCGGGACGGTATTGCGCCACCAGCTCCGGCTCGTCCGGTCGCGGCCCGACGATGTGCATCTCGCCGCGCAGCACGTTCAGCAGGTTGGGCATCTCGTCCAGGCTGCAGGCCCGCAGCACCCGACCGATGCGCGTCATTTGCCCCGTAGGCCGGAAAACGAACGCATCGATGTCTTCAACCGCGCTCTCGACACGCTCCTCGCCCGCCTCCGCCACCGTCATCGAGCGGAACTTCACGATCTCGAACGGCTTTTCATCCTTGCCGACGCGTCGTTGCTTGAAGAACACGGGCCCGGGTGACTCCAGCTTGATCATCACGGCGATCAGCGCCAGCAGCGGCGCGAACACGATCAACCCTAGAGACGCAACGACGATATCGAACATCCGCCGCTGCCCGTCGTCTTCGCCGGTAGGACTAGCGCTCAACGCTGAAGCTCCCGCGCCGTCACTGCGAGAACTCTGCCCGCGGCAATCTCACGAAGCTCCATCTACGCACCTCGTGAGATTGCTTCGCTCCGCTCGCAATGACGCGGATTTGTACTCCAAAGGTCTCGAGGAGACCCTGACGTAGTCCCCTCTCCCTCAGGGAGAGGGTTAGGGTGAGGGGTCGCCTCGTCCCAACACCAGACGACGTCCCGTCAGCCGCCAACGATTTCCCTCACGGCCCCCACAACCCGCTCAACGTCCCCCTCGCTCATCTTCGGGAACAAAGGCAGCGACAGGATTCGCTCGAACTCGCGCTCCGTCACCGGGTATTCGCCCTGCTGGAAGCCGAAGCGCTCGCGGTAATACGGGTGGTAGTGGATCGGGTAGTAATGCACCGACGTGCCAATGCCGCGCTCCTTCAGCCCCTGCGCCAGGTCGGCGCGGCTCACGTCTGTATCGCGCAGCCTCACCACGTAGAGGTGCCAGTTCGTCGTCACGTCGTCGCGGATCGAGGGCGTCTCTATCTGCGGTACGTCGGCGAAGGCGCGTGTGTAGTGCTCCGCCAGCACGCGCCGTTTCTCGTTGAACGAAGGGAGCCGCTTCAGCTGCCCCAGCCCGATGCTCGCCAGCAGGTCGAACATGCCGTAGTTGAAACCCGGCTGGCTCATCGTGTAAAAGAGGCGGTTCGCCTCGGAGGAGTAACGCTTCCAGGCGTTGGAATCGAGGCCGTGGTTACGTAGCGCGCTGACCTGCGCCGCCAGCTCAGGGTCGCTGGTCGTGACCATGCCGCCCTGGCCCGTCGTCATGTTCTTGACCGGGTAGAAGCTGAACACGGTCAGGTCGCCCAGCGACCCCACCATGCGTTCCCGGTATGCCGAGCCCGCCGCGGTCGCGGCGTCCTCGATGACCGGCAGGTTGTGCCGCCGCGCGATTTCGAGGATCTCGTCCATGCGGCACGGCACACCCGCGTAGTGCACCGGCATGATCGCCTTCGTCTTTGGCGTGATGCGCCGCTCTATCTGCTCCGGGTCGATGTTCAGGTCCTCGGCGCAGATGTCGGCCAGCACCGGCGTCGCACCCACGTGCACGATGACGTTGGCTGTCGCCGCGAAGGTCAGCGGCGTCGTGATGACCTCGTCGCCGGGACCGATACCCGCAGCCAGCAGCGATAGATGAAGCCCCGCCGTGCACGAGTTCACGCCGACCGCATGCTCCGCGCCAACCATCGCCGCGAACTCGCGCTCGAGCTGCTGGGTTTTCGCGCCGTACACCAGCCAGCCGGAACGCAGCGTATCGACGACCTCCGCGATATCGTCTTCATCCAGGTCGGGCTGCGCGATCGGTAGGAAGTCGTCTGGCAATCTGGGGCTCGTAGGCGGCGCTAGATAGGTACGGCCGCGACGTAGTGAGTTCGTAGGAAGGTTAGCATGTCCAACCAGCTACAAGCCAACCAGCCGCCCGGCGCCTTGATCACGAGCCGCAGCAGTGGCGGCGCCAACGTCGTACGCCGGAAATCGACTCTGCGCCCGGGATAGAGGCTGCGGACTTCGTCCTGCTTGAGGGGCCGAACGTCTCGGTTGAACGGGTTGGTCCAGAAGTCGTACAGCAGCACCACGCCGCCGTGCCGTGTCACGCGCCTCATCTCGCTCGCCACCCGCGCCCGCGCCTCCGGCTCCACCACGGAGGACAGAAGCGTGAAGCCGAGTACCAGGTCGAAGCTACCGTCTTCGTAGTTCAGCGCCTGCGCGTCCGCCACGTCGATGTGCGCGCCCGGCGTCAGCTCCCGCGCCCGCTCGACGCGGTCCGTCAGCAGGTCGACGCCGTGGAGGTCATCCGCTGCCGCGCCGTAACGCAGCATGTCGCGCAGCACGGCTCCGTCGCCGCACCCGGCGTCGAGCACCTTGCGGCCCGTCAACGGCAGCATGTTGGCTTTGCGTAGCAGCCCCAGGACGGCACGCTCGCGCGCCTGGTAGATGAACAGGTTCTCGGGGCGCCAGTAGTCGTAGCGGGCGTCCAGGCCTCGCTCGGCCCGCCGCGCGTAGGCCTCACGCACCCGCTGCGCCTCACCGCCGTCAACCATCGTGCCCGTTCGCCTCTTCGTGCCGCATTGCCGGATTGCCCGATTGCGCCGGCCCTTGCTCAGGCTGCGTCTTCTGGATCAACCCCCGGATTAGCCCCACGAGCATCCCCGCGCCCGCCGGCAGGTGCATGCAGGCGTACGCCGCTGCCACGCGCGGCGTCTCCCTGGGCGCGCCCTGCGTTACCTTCGTCGCCGCGAGCCAGCTCCCAACTGCGTAGACGCCGCCCGCCAGCGCGGCCAGCCAGCCGAAGCGACGGTCCGGGCCGCTCAGCAGCGCGCCGCCGGCCAGCGTCGCCACCAGCGCCGAGGGCACCAGGTGACGCCAATGCAGGCGCCGCGGATGTCGCTGCAGCACCTTCGCCTTCGCCAGGCCGTAGCCCCAGTACTGCCGTGCCAGCTCCTCATAGCTCGACCGGCAGTAGTACGTCGACTTGATGCTGGGCGACAGCAGGATGCGTCCGCCGGACTGCGTCAGCCGATAATTGAACTCGTCGTCTTCGCCGCGGTCGATGTCCTCCGCCAGTCCGCCGAGGCGGTCGAACACCTCGCGGCGGTACGCGCCGTACGGCACGCTGTCGGTCCATTGCTCGCCCGCGTCCGCGTCGCGGAACGCCGTGTCGCCGACGCCGAAGCGAGACGACATCGCCAGCGCGATCGCGCGACCTATCGGCCCGAACCCCTGCGTCTCGATCGGCCCGCCGGCGGCGTCGGCGCCGCTGAGCTGTAGCGCCCGGACGTTGGCGCTGATAAAGTCCGGCGCGACGCGCGTGTGGCCGTCGACCTTGATGATGACGTCGCCGTGCGCCAGCGTCAGACCGAGGTTGAAGCCGGTGGCGGCGGTGCGCTTCGGGTTCGGCGCGTAGAAGACCGTGAGCCCGGCCGCTTCGGCCGTCAGCTGCGTCTCCGACTCGGTGGCGTCGCGGGAGCCGCCGTCCAGCACGATCGTCTCGAACAGCTCGTGAGGGTAGTCCTGCGCCGCCAGCGCCTGCAGGCAGCGCCCGATGTAGCCCTCCTCATTGCGCACCGGCACGATGATGGTGACGAAGGGCAGGTCGTCAGACCCGCGCTCTCGCGTTGTTCCCTGCGCCGCTTCCGTCACGTCCCGCCCTCCAGGACGATGGCCGCCCGGTCTCGCGGCTGGCGCGCCGGTCGGCGTGTCAGCAATCGCTCATAGATCGACGCCATCTGCTGCGCGTTCTCCGTCCAGTCGTAGTGCCTGCCCACGTAGGCGCGTCCGGCCGCCCCCAGCTTCGCGCGCAGCCGCCCATCCTCGACGAGGCGGGCCGTGGCCTTCGCCAGAGCACCCGGATCCTTAGGCGGTACCAGCAGGCCGGTTTCACCGTCGCGCACCACGTCAGGGATGCCGTAAACGTTCGTCGCCACCACCGGCAAGCCCGCCGCGGAGGCCTCCGCCGCCGCCACACCGAATCCCTCCCAGGTCGAAGGCATCACGAAGACGTCCAGCTCGTTGAGGAAGGCGGGTACGTCCTCGTGCTCCAGCCAGCCCCGCAGGTCCACGCTCGATTCCAGGTTCATGCGCTGGATCGCCGCCTCTAGACGTGGGCGCTCCGGGCCCTCGCCGGCGATTCGCAGGCTGACGCCGCCGCCGTACCGCTCGCGCAGCTGCCCGAATGCTTCGATCAGGTAACGCACACCCTTCTCCGGCGACAGCCGCGATACGGTCCCGAGCACCACGTGGTCCGATGAGCCTTTCTTGCGTGGCGCGAAGCGTGCCATGTCGACCCCGTACGGCACGACAGTGACCGGCGCCGCGGCCGGTGCGTAGCGCGTCGTCTCCGTCGCCAGGTGGAGCCCGGTTGCGGTGATCGTGTCCGCGTGGCTTAGCGCGTAGCGCGTCAGCCAGCGATGGAACGGCGTCAGCCTGGGCGCTTCCAGGATGTCGGTGCCCCAGACGGACAGCACGAACGGGCGGAACCCCGCCAGCGCGCCGAGGAAGCCGTAGCTCGTCAGGTGCAGCGAGTGGACGAGGTCGGGCTGCAAGCTGTGGATCAGGTTCTTCACGCGTCGTGCGTGTACCAGGTAGCGCGCCTTGCCCAGCGCCTCGACGCCGTTGACGTAGTGCACCGGCACGCCGGGGATGTCCCACGGCCGGAACGAGATCACCTCACACTGCACGCCCGCGTTGCGAAAATGCTCAACCCATCGCCATGTGTGCGGGTAGGGAGCGTCTGCCAGGTAAACAACCTTCACGCCATGGATGATATCAGCCGGGCGTCGGTGTCCGGCTGATGCTGCTCTGCGTCTACGGCTTCTTGTCTATTGGACGACAAACGTCCCCGTCATCTGCGTCGGGTGAATGTCGCAGCGGAAGAAGTACTCGCCGGCCGCCGGGATATCGAACACCGTGTCGTCCACGTCCGGTCCCGTGAAGACGAGGCCGACGCTGCCGGGCGACACTTCGGTGACGTCGGTGGCGCTGTTGTAGAAGGCGATGTTGTGCTGCACGCCCTCGTCCTTGTTGTCGAAGCGGATGCGCACCTCGCCGTCGGCGTCCACCGTAATCGTGTCCGTGTCGAACGCCACGTTGAACGCCGCCACTTCCACCGTCTGGCCGTCGAACGGCTCCATCAGCTCCGGATCGCCGGCCGGGGCCGCCGGTCGCGCTGTCTGGCCACAAGACCGCTGGTTGATGCTCGGCTCCGGTGTCTCGGCAAAGCGGAACAATTCGGTGTCCTGCGAGTGCTCAAGAGGCGTCGTGCCCAGCACGCCGCGTTCGATGCCGATCACGCCGCTCTTGTCGTCCGGCAGCTCGCCGAAGCGGTTCGTCGGCAACGTCGGCACGCTCGTGACCCTGACGCGCTCGCCGCCAATCCGTAACGCCTCACCCTCGGTGAACCGCGTCGCGTCGCTGACAAACATTTCCGTCGCGTCTGCCGCTATCGGTGCCTCGAGGTCGGAGACGATTTCGTCCTCAATATCGATCTCGTGCTCCACCAGGTCCCAGCGCCCCTGCATGATCAGCAGCGTGAGCTGACGGATCTGCTCGTCGCTTAACGGCCCGCCGTGATCGACGCCCCACGCGGGCATCGCCGTGCCGACGCGGCCGCAGGTAATCGTGTTCTGGATCACGTTGAGCGTCGAGTTCGGGTTCAGCGTGTCGAAGGCAGACAAATCGAGCCTGTACACGACCGCGTCAGCGAAGTGCTGCGCCGCTTCCGTATGCTCGACGCCACGTACAACGTGAATCTCGTTGCCGTCGACATCCTCGATCTCCATTCGCTCCTTGTCGACGCGGATCTGATCGCCGGCGAGTAGGCCGGTGCTGTCACCGACGACGAGTGTGGTGGCTGTGAGGTCGAGGCCTTCGGTCAGTTTCGCGTCGGTGCCCAGGAAGCCCTGGAAATCAGGCCGGTCCAGTGCAGGCGCCGAGGGGAGGCGCGCGCCGAGCGCGCCGCCTTCTGCTACGTTGCCGTGACACAGGCGGCAGTTGCGCGCAAAGAGGATGGAGCCGCGTTCCGCCGTTGCCTCGTCGAAGTGCTTCCCGGCGTCCGTCGCGCGGCTCGGGTACCAGGCAGCGTATACGCCGATCACGATCAGCATCATCAGGAGCAGGCTGGTCATGAGCAGCACTTGTTTTCGGGTGTTCATCCAACCGTCCTGACGTTGCGGCTCTTAGTCATGAACCCTACGCCTGCACCGCGAAAGTCGCGTTGTCCGGGGTGCCCTTCATGATCGAACCGGTGTTCACGTCGATACGGCCGGTGGACGGGTCAATCGTGATCTCCATGTGGTCCAGGGAACGCGGCGCTGGCCCGAAAACTCGGACGCCCGCGTGCGTGTAGGTGGAGCCGTGGCAGGGGCAACGGAACCAGCCCAGCGTATTCTGCCCCGATTCCGGGTCGGGCCACGAGAAGGCCGGATTCCACGGCACTGTGCAGCCCAGGTGCGGACACTTCCACCACAAGGCCAGGTAGCCGGGGCCGCCTTGCTCCTCGGTCAAGTTGACCAGCCAGAACTTGCCGGCCGGGACCTGCGTCTTACTGCCTGGCGGGAACTGGTCCACCGTCCCAGCGGTCACGACACCGCCGAAGCCGATGATGCCGCGCGGGTAGAGGAAGTCGACCAGCGATCCGGCAATCGCCAGCAACCCGCTGCCGAGTCCGGCCCAAAACGTGATTTGAATCAGAGAGCGGCGCGAAACCTGCTTCGTCGGTACGCGCTCGATTGCGATAACGGCGCCCCCCGCGGCTTCTGCAGCCAGCAGGTTCGGGGCGACCGGCATCAAAATGCGTCCGCCGGACGCGGCCAGCGGCGGACCGGCAGCAGCCGCTTCCATCTCTTCCGGGGACGGCAGCACTTCGCGCCGCAGGACTTCGCCCCAGGCGGCAGCGGAACCCGCGGCGAGCGGCAGTGCGACGATCAGCGCGCCGTACTTCCAGTCGTAGATCAGGCCGGCGGCAATACCGACGATGCCGAGCGCGAGAAGGACGGGCCAGTAGCTCGGCCCCGGCGCCTCTTCTTCTTCCTCGTGGTCAGGCTCAACCTCCGGCGGCGGTCCGGCGACCTCGCGTGCTTCCATCACCCAGCCGAGCAGGCTCAGCAACACCACAATGCCGCTGGCGTAAGAGAGCGAGTTCGGGACAGGCTCGATAAGGGCGACGACGATCATCGCGAGTGCAAGGCCGAGAACGGCAGGCCACACGCTCAAGCGCTCCATAATCGCGCCCTCCTTTCCCATCTCAATTGCGGCTCTAGCGTCTTACAGGGAGACCTTACGGTCTAGCCATCGATGCGTGGCACATCCCACGGCAAGACCAGGTCCTGGCCAGCGCCCCGGAAGGCCGCTCCAACGATCGTCATGACCCAGTAGGACACTATGAAGCCGCTGAACAGAGACAAGAACACGTCACGCCGGGTATTCACCCAGCCGATACGCCACAGCAGGTAAATGAGCAAGGCCGGCAGCCCGATCATAAGGGCGGACGGGATGATGATCTCCACCAGCACGGCCGGCAGGTTGAGGTATAGATCGTAGGGATAGAGACCCGTCAGCCAATCCGGCAGGTCCTGGTACCACTGCGGCGGCGGCGCGCCATGGTCGGTGCCCCACTTCGGCCACCAGGTGCCGTTGATGATCGGTAGCGGAATCCGCGAGAAGTCGTCTGGCCAGTCCAGCACACCGTTTTTGCCGTTAGGCCCGAAGCCGGGATCCAGCCCGAACAGGTTGATATTCCACGTCCACTCGGTCTGAATCGCGCGGAAGTTGCGGCTGAAGATCAGGTCGTAGATCGCGATAAGGAAGCCCGGCGCCCAGTCAGGCGGCCCGCCTTCGACATTGCGAAATGTCGTGGTGCGCGCCTTTTCGCCGAGCCACACGTCGCCCAGCCAGGTCTTGCCGGTGATCTTCTCGTACCAATCCGCGTGCTTACCGGAGTCGAGCAGGATCAGGCCCAGGGTGCCAAACAGCGCAAAGATACTGGACCAGATGCTGATCGCCACAGCTTTCGGTGTGCCGAACCAGACTCCCTGCCCTTCCTGATTGCGGTCGAGATACGGCACCGCCGCCAGGACGATGAGGAAGACCGTCGGCACCACCACGCCCGCGAGAGCGGGGTTCATGTGAAGCAGCAGCTCCTGCAGGTTGAGGAAGTACCACGGCGCCTTGGACGGGTTTGGCGTGATGTCCGCGTTGGCGCGGTTGATCAACGGCGCGTTAACCAGCGCCGAAATGACCGTGAAGGTGAAAGTGAACAGGACGGCGCAGATGAACTCAACGAAGACCAGATCAGGCCATACGAGGAGCTCCTCCTCGCGTTCGCGTCGCGGTCTTACCTGGGTCTGGGTCGGCGTCGCAGCAGCCAATGCTCCCCCTTACGCTTTGACCTAGAGCGGCCGCGCCATGCCGCCGTCGCGGCGGATGCGCCAGAAGTGCACTGCCATGAAGATCGCCGCGACTAACGGCAACCCGATGACGTGCAACGTGTAGAAGCGGATCAACGCGTTTGGGCCGACCTCGAAGCCGCCGCGCATCACGAAGACGACCGAGTCACCCAGGACCGGCGCCGAGCCCACCATGTTCGTGCCGACCGTGATGGCCCACAGCGCGAGCTGGTCCCACGGCAGCAGATAGCCCGTGAAGCTCAGGAGTAGCGTCAGGATCAGCAGGATCACACCTACGACCCAGTTGAACTCGCGCGGCGGCTTGTACGCGCCCGTATAGAACACGCGCATCATGTGCAGCAGGACGGTAAGCACCATGCCGTGCGCCATCCAGCGGTGCATGTTGCGCATCAGCGCGCCATAGCGAACGTTCGTCTCCAGCGCCGCGATGTCGGTGTACGCCCGCTCCACGGAGGGCACGTAGTAGAACATCAGCAGCACGCCGGTGACGGTCAGGCCCAGGAAGAGGAAGAAGCTCAGCCCGCCCAGGCAGTACGTGTGCGTGATCTTGACGTGCGTCTTGTGGATACGCGTCGGGTGGAGGTGGAGGAAGACGTTGGTCGCAACCGCCAGCATCTGGTTGCGCGGCGTGTTTGGGTAGCCACTACGGAAGATCGATCGCCAGACGTAGTTGTGAAAAACCTTGTCGTAAACCGTGCCCAGGACCCCTGGGCCCTTGGGTTTCTCGGTTTGCGGTCGGTTGCCTGCGGCCATGCGTGGCTCTCCCTGCTTAGCGTGACCACCAGTTGCCGAAGGCCACCATGGCTATCATGCTCAGCGCGATCGTGCCGAAAACGATAAGCAGCTCGGCCATGTCAACGGACACTACTTGCCCGAAAACGTCGTCGGGATGAAAGCCGATAAAGAGTCCGAAGAGATCCATCTCGCCCCGTTGCCTTCGTGATCGTCCAAGCCTTGTGCACGATGGTTTGTGAAGGCCTTAGCAAGCCGAAATCTAGCAGCGACCCCTCTTAGTGTCAACCGCTGCGCAGATTCCAGAGGGCGCGGTTTGTGGCCACGCGCGGGCGCCTTTCAACCTGCCGCCTTGCGCGCCTTCGACCAGTCGAAGCGCCGCATCCGCAGCAGCCCTCTGAGGTCTCGCCATACGGTGGAGCCGATCTTCACGCGGCTGTCCGTGTCCTCCAGCCAGCGCACCGGCACAAAGGTCACGCCCCAGCCGCCCTTCGCGGCGAGCAGCAGTAGCTCCGTATCCCAGAACCAGCCGGTGTCTTGCACGAGGGGCAGCAGCTTTTGCGCGCACTCGCGCCGGATCGCCTTGAAGCCGCACTGCGTGTCGCGCAGCTTCGTCCCCATCAGCGTGTTGATGATCAACACGAACCCCCGCGACAGGACCTCGCGCTTCAACGACCGCGTCGTCTCGCTCTCCGCGCTCAGCCTTGAGCCCGCGGCAACGTCGTAGCCACCCTCCGCGACCGCGCTGACGAGCCTCGGGAACGCACCCAGGTCGGTCGACAGGTCGATGTCCATGTACGTCAGGACGTCGGCGTCACTGGCCAGCCAGGCACGCGTCAGGGCCCTGCCGCGCCCCGGCTCCGGGATGTGCATCAGCTCGACGTTCGCCAGCTCCCCGGCCAGTTTGGACCCGATCTCCTGCGTCCGGTCCTTCGACCCGTTATCCGCAATCAGGATGCGCCATTCGTGCGCCATGTTGTCGGTCAAGAAGAGGTTCAGCGTCCGCACGCTGCGCTCCAGCACGTGCTCCTCATTGAAGACTGGCAACACCACATCGACGCGGCTCAAAGCTTCAAGCTCCAAGCCCCATGCGATCACTTCGGAGCCGGCTGAGGAGACCCGCCAGCATTCGTTTGACTTCCTGCAATTCACCGAGAAGATTGGCGTATTCGTCTAGTTGAACGTACTTGAGGTCCCGCGAGAGGAGCAGGAAGTACTCGAGCTCGTTCCCGGACCCCATCGCTATTCTCAAGAACCGGGCAAGCTCCGCGTCACTATCTCGACCACATCCTTCAGCGATGTTCGCGGGAATCGATGAGGCAGCGCGTCGCAGCTGGCTTGTCAGGCCGTACAGCTCGGCGGATGGAAAGCGACTGGTGGAGCTGTACACGTTCAATGTGAATTCGTGTGACTTGCGCCAAACGGTTAGCCTTTTGAAGTCTCTCATCGCAACCTGCTTGGAGCTAGAAGCTTGCAGCTTGAAGCCTGGAGCCTGGAGCTTGCAGCTTGCAGCTTGAACCTCTCAGTGCCTGAAATGCCTCTCGCCCGTGAACACCAGCGCCATCCCCGCGGCGTCCGCAACCGCGATGACCTCCGGGTCGCGCACGGACCCGCCCGGCTCCGCCGCAGCCGCCACCCCCGCCGCCGCCGCGACCGCCATCCCGTCGAAGAACGGGAAGTACGCGTCTGACGCCAGCACGCTGCCGCGCGCCCGTTCGCCGGCGCGCTCGACCGCCAGATGCACGCTCGTCACCCGGTTCGGTTGGCCGGCGCCCATGCCCAGCAGAGCCCGGTCCTTCACCAGCACGATCGCGTTCGACTTGACGTGCTTGCACACCCGCCATGCGAAGCGCAGGTCCGCCAGCTCCTCCTCGCTCGGCTCGCGCTGGCTCGCGACCTTCAGCTCCAGGGAGTCGTCTGGTTTGCGGTCCGGCTCCTGCAGCAGGAAGCCGCCGCCGACGCGCCGCAGGTCATACGTAAAGGCGTCGCCGGCCGGCACCTCCAGGATTCTCACGTCACGCCACTTGCGCAGCTCCGCCAGAGCTTCTTCGCTGTAGCCCGGCGCGAGGATGATGTCGTAGCGCATACGCTGGCCGCTGCTCGGACTGACGCTGGCGCGCATCGTCGTTGCCAGCTCGGCGTCGATCGGCCGGTTGCACGCCACGATACCGCCAAACGCCGATAACGGGTCGCCGGCCAGCGCGCGCTGGTAAGCGACCTTGAGGTCCTCGTGGCTGGCCAGCCCGCACGGGTTGAGGTGCTTGACCACAACGACCGTCGGATCCGGGAAGTCGATCGCCGTCCGCCACGCCGCGTCCGCGTCCAGCACGTTGTTGAACGACATCGGGATGCCGTGCAGCTGCTTGTAGCCTGAGATCCCCTCGGATTCCGCGCCGGCCTCGAGGTACAGCGCGCCGGCCTGGTGCGGGTTCTCGCCGTAGCGCAGCTCCAGCTCCGGCCGCTTCTTCAGCGCGATGGTCAGCTCGTCCGGCATGGCCGTGGCGTCGTCACGCAGGTAGCGCGCCACCAGCGTGTCGTACAGCGCCACACGCTGGAACGCCTTCGCTGCCAGCGCCCGCCGCTGTTCGGCGGACACGCCCCCGTCTTTCAGCGCCGCCAGCGTCTCGTCGTAGTCCGCCGGGTCGCACAGCACGATGGTTGATTCGTGGTCTTTCGCCGCGGCGCGCAGCATCGCCGGCGCCTCGAGGTCGACGTCTGCCAGCGCGCCCGCGAACGGCGCGAAGTTGATCGCCAGCAGCGCGATGTCCACGCTGCTCACAAGGCCCTCGCTGCTGGCATCGATGCCGGCGTTCTTCAGGGCAGCGGGAGCATTGTCCGTCGCGATCAGCTCCCAGCCAAGGCGCTGGAGCCCCGTAGCCAGGTCAACCAGCCCCGTCGTGTCCTGAACCGCCAGCAGTGCGCGCATCAGAGACGTGAGGCCGAAAGCGATGCACGAACGCTCTGTATGTCCTCCGCGCTCAGATAGCGAGAATAGACCTCGCTGCCCTCGCGAAGTTCGAAGTTGTTGAGCTCGAACACGTCAAGAACCTCTCTAAACGTCCACGTCACGGTCTCGCCGTCAACATTCGTGTAGTTGTGGCTGGCATCCCTGCCCAGCCGCGCTGCCTTCTTCTCTGCGCCCGCCGGCCCAGAGTCGGACTTCAACAGCACGAGGCGCTCCTCGAAAAGGGCAGGCGGCTCAGTGCTGCCGGTAATTCCTTGTTCGAATAACAGACGAGCAGTGAACCAGACGGCTTCTCGTGTCATTTGTCAAACCTTCGATCGAAGAGCAGTTTCAGCGCCGTCTGCGCGGCTCTATCGCCTTCGGCGGCAGCCGATTCAATCTCTTCGAGCCTACTCTCATAATACTGGCCCGGAAACACTCTGCGGATACTCGCCGCCTTGTACAAGGCTATCGCCTCAGCCGCGGTAAGGCCCGCGGTTCTCATGTCCTCCCGGCTCAGCATTGCTCGCTATCGCGAGTCCAGCCTGACGCCGTTGCCCGCTACCACCTCACCGACCCGCAGCGCGCCCGGCACCAGCGACTGCACCCGGCCCGCGGCGTTCGGAGCGACGGCGAACACGAACCCCAGGCCCATGTTGAACACGCGGTACATCTCCGCCTCCTCGATGCCCCCGGCCCGTTGGATGAACGGGAAGATCGGCGGCACCGGCCAGGCGTCCTTCTGCAGGCGCGCGCCGAGTCCGTCCGGCAGCATGCGCGGCAGGTTCTCTTCAAAGCCGCCGCCGGTGTTGTGCGACATGCCCTTGACGAACCGTAGCGCGGGCTTCATTGCCTTGACATATGACATGTGCGGCTTCAGCAGCGCATCCGCTAGCGTCTCGCCTAGCTCCGGCTCGATACGCTCCAGCCGCGCCCGGTCGTCCGCCGAATCCGCCGCGCCCATGCCGATACCCAGCGCCGCGCGCGCCAGCGAGTAGCCGTTGGTGTGCAGCCCGTTCGACGGCAACCCGAATAGCAGGTCGCCCGCGACAATGCCGGCTCCATCGATGATCTCATCTCGCTCGACGACGCCGACGACGAAGCCTGCCATGTCGAAGTCGCCGGGGCGGTACACGTCCGGCATGTCCGACGTCTCGCCGCCCAGCAGGGCGCAACCCGCGGCCTCGCACGCGTCCGCCACGCCCTTGACGAGCGCCACCTTTTGGTCCGGCGTCAGGTCGGCGTTGGCGATGTAGTCGAGAAAGAAGAGTGGCTCGGCGCCGCAGGTCAACGCGTCGTTGATCGACTGGTTCACGAGGTCGTGGCCCAGGCTCTCGTAACGCCCGGCCAGCGCCGCGATCTTCACCTTCGTGCCGACGCCGTCCGTGCTCGAAACCAGCACCGGGTCGCGATACTTGCTGCCGAGCGCAAACAGCCCGCCGAACGGCCCGACGCCGCTCAGCACCTCGGGCCTTGTCGCGCCCTTCGTCACGTCGCGGTAGCGCTCCACCGTCGCGCGGCGCTTCGCGAGGTCGATGCCGACCCCGGCATAAGTCAGAGGAGGCTTTTTCTCGGCCAATTCGTCCCTTGTTGCCCCGAAACGGGGAATGTCTACGCTTCTACCTGAAACCAAACGCCGCCGGCTTCCACCGGCGGTGACAACGCCCTGAGTCCCCGCTGTCGCTAACCGCCGGCTTCGAGCGACGCCTGCGAAGCCACCGGCGTCACCTCGTGGGGCTCCCAATCGATATCGTGCGCGTCGCGTGCCCAGGCCGGCGGCTCCATGCTCAGCTTGTCCAGCTCCAGCGGCACCTCCATCGGGTACTGCCCCGTGAAGCAGGCCGTGCACAGCGTCTCCACGGGCTGGTCGATCGCCGTCACGAGGCCCTCCGGCGTCAGGTAGCCCAGCGAGTCGGCGCCGATGTCGACCCGGATCTCCTCAATCGTCTCCTTCGCCGCGATCAGCTCCCAGCGCCGGCCCATGTCGATACCGAAGAAGCACGGGTGCGTAATCGGTGGGAAGGTCACGCGCATGTGGACCTCCTTCGCGCCCGCCTCGCGCAGCATCGCGATCACGCGCCGCGTCGTCGTCGCCCGCACGATGCTGTCGTCGACCACGACGACCCGTTGTCCCTCCAGCACTTCGCGCAGCGCGTTGTACTTCAGGTGCGCGCCCTGGTCGCGGATGCGCTGGTTCGGCATGATGAACGTCCGCCCCACGTAGCGGTTCTTGACCAGCGCCTCGGTGTACTGAATCCCCGACTCGCGAGAATAGCCCACCGCCGCGGCCGTCGCCGAGTCCGGCACGCCGATGACGATGTCGGCCTCGCAGGGGTGCTCACGCGCCAGCTGCGCTCCAACCTCGGTCCGTACCGGGTAGACGCGCTGGCCGCGCAGGTAGCTGTCGGGCCGCGAGAAGTAAATGTACTCGAAGACGCAAAACGCCTCGCGCGTGCTGGATTCGCTGCCGTTGTCCGAGGACGTTTGCAGCTGGTAGCTGTGTATGCCTTCGCCGTCCAGGACCACCGTTTCTCCCGGCTGGACGTCGCGCAGGAAGCGCGCTCCCAGGTGGTCGAAAGCGCACGTCTCCGACGCAAAGCAGTAGCCGCCGTCCAGCTCCGCCAGCGAGAGCGGTCGCAGCCCGTACGGGTCACGCACGGCGATCACGCTGTCCTCGGTCAGGATCGTCAGGCAGTAAGCGCCATGCGCGCGACGCATCACGTAGCTCATGCGCTCGCCCCACGTCTGGCCCGGCGCCGTCGCCACGAGCTGCGCGATGACTTCCGAATCCGTCGAAGTCTCGAACTTGCAGCCGTCCGCTTCGAGCTCGATGCGCAGCATGTCGGCGTTAATGATGTTGCCGTTGTGGCCCAGCGCGATCACGCCGTTCGGCCCCTCAACCAGGAAAGGCTGCGCGTTTTCTAGGCGGCTGGAACCGGTGGTGGAGTAGCGGGTGTGACCCGCCGCGGCGAAACCCTGGAGATGCAAAAGGTCTTCCTCTTGGAAGACCTGAGATACGAGACCCATATCCTTGCGGACTTTGATGCCGGCTCCGTCCGTTGTGGCTATGCCTGCACTTTCCTGGCCTCGATGCTGTAAAGCATAGAGTCCGAAAAAGGTGACACGGGCGACGTCTTCGTCTGGGGCGTAGACCCCAAAGACGCCGCAGGCCTCGTGGAGGCTCTCCAAACGGCCCTCTTTCCCGAGTGGCTCGCGTACCCCACCGGCCGGGATTCGCACATCAATTCTATACGTCTGGGTCGGAAGCGGTCAAACGCGCTAACATCGCTTCGTGACGCCCCTCCTGACCCGCTGGCTCGTCCTCCTCGCAGTGCTGACCGGCGCGCTTTCCTTCGCTTGCGGCGATGACGCACCGCCGCCGGCTACTGAAGCCGTCCCCACCGCCACCGTTGACCCCGCGGCCCGCCCGCGCAGCTTTCAGCTCGGCGTCAGCGCGCAACCCGTGGAGGCCACGGAACAGGGCTACGAGGATGCCTTCAGTCTGGCCAGCCAGATGGGCGAGCTGATCCTGATCCAGCGCGCGCCGCCCTGGGAGGACTTCCTGCCCGGCGGCAGCGTCTCCGCCCGCACCGAACGCCTGACGCGGATCGAGCGAGAGCTGGCGGAGAAGTACAACCTGCAGCTGATGCTCGCGATCGACCCTACGTTGCCGTCTAACCGCGGCGTGCTCGCCGGCGTACCGCCCGTCCTGGCCGGCCAGGGCTTCGCCAACGACGACCTCCGCTCCGCCTTCATCAGCTATGCCAAGTATCTCGCGCTCAACTACAAGCCGGCCTACCTCGCCCTCGGCGTGGAGGTCGACCTGATCTACCTCAACCGTGGCGACGCGTCGTTTCGCAACTTCGTCAGCCTTTACTTCGAGGCTTACGCCGCCGTGAAGGAAGTGTCGCCGGAAACCAGAGTCTTCCCCACCTTCCAGTACGAGAACATCCTCGGCATCCTTGACGACCCGCCGAGCCAGCCGGCCTGGAGCCTGGTTGCGCGTTTCCAGCCGAAGATCGATGTGCTGGCGGTATCGAGCTTCCCTCGCGCCGCTTTCGGCAGCATCACCGAGGTGCCGGGCGACTACTACGACGCTTTGACTGGCCGGTTCGATCTGCCTGCTGCCTTTGTGTCCGTCGGCTGGGCCTCGGTGGTCGACGGTTCGCCCGACGAGTCGTCGCAGCTGGCCTATCTCTTTCGCACCGTCGCCGCCGCCGATAAGCTCGAATCGCCGTTCTTGATCTGGTTCCTGGCCCAGGACGCCGAAGCGCCCGGGGATGACGGCGGCGGTTCCCTCTCAACCATGGGTCTGCTTGACTCGTTGGGCCGGGGGAAGAACGTCTTCCAGGTCTGGAGCACCCAGCTCAACCGGCCGCTGCGCTAGGGCAGTTGCCTCGCCGCCGTTGCTACCATGTCGGCCGCCAGCTCCGCCGAGACGCGGTCCGTATTCAACGCCAGGTCGTAATTGCTCATGCTCAGCCACTCGACGTGGTAGAC